>NZ_AMZN01000044.1 GCF_000331535.1 Fulvivirga imtechensis AK7
TTTCATTAAAATATATCAACGTTTTTATATCGAACTCACGTTAACTTATTTAAAATGACATTAGAATTATTCTTTGATGTTGAAGTTGAATTTCTAATTAAGTCCGAATAAAGACTTACCATTTTTTGTAAGGCTTCACCGATCATTAGGAGAACATTGCTGATATAATCAGCATTTCAATTCTAGTTCTTTATCAATTGAGCGAATTATAGTTTCTTGTGGATACGCTCTGCAAATTGAAAACCCATACAACAAAAAACCTGGAATTGTTAAAGGTTCAACAAATTGTGTGTTAATAGAGCCTTCATTCAATTCTTTTCTCAATTCCATCAGTAATCTGCCAAGAGCATTAATGCCTTCGTAGGAACCATCTGACATTTTACTAGCAGCCCAGATTTTGTCTTTAGTAGATAATTCTACGATGGCTTTGTTCTCTGTACGTTGTATAACTCCAGAAAACTTGTCCCAGTTTTGTATCAGCTTTACTTTTAGAACCCACCTCATAACTAAAAATTTGGTTGTATCCCAATCCTGTCTGGTATATCGTAGGTATTTGCGACTAATCCATTTTGCCTTCATAGGGTTGGATTCATTAATAATTTCTTCTTGAATTTCTGGAAAAAGTGGAAATCGACACGCCTGGTAAAGACATTCCGAATTAGCAATTATTATATCATTAATATATAATGGAAATCCTGGAGCCATATTTGACAATTCACCGAATTCACCTTTCGTGTTTTTGAATACAACGGTTTCATTAGGTAAATATTTGCGAGATGAGAGTTTCATGATCCTCTATTTATAACATTAAACAATGGAGTCCAGTTGTGTCCTGGTACATTCCACCAAAACACTAAAGGGCTGTTATTGGGAATATTTCTCCAACTGAAGAACATCGTTCCACAGCCTAGAATTTTATGGTTAGGATGACAAAATCCTAAAGGTCTTTGGTTCTGTTTTACAATATCCAATTTATTCAATAATTCTATGCCTTTTAATAAAAACTCTTGTTCGAGTTTATTTCGATTAGCGGCATTGGAGTAAAACTCCTCCTTAATCGGCAAATTACTTGGTCGAAATGCTGAAGCTTCATACTGCATTTGTTCTAAACTGTTAAAGTAAGTGTTTATTATTTCATTTTCATTTTTAATAGGATAGCAACAATTGAATTGTTGATTTCTAAATCTAGGGTGATTTTCAATCTCAATTAATACTCTTTTATTTAACAATTTATCAATTTGTTTGTCTACTGTTTGCATTAAATAGTATTCTGTATTGGCCCAGCCCCAATTTTGTAAGCCCAAAACTATTATATAAAGCTTTATCTTTTTATCTTTTATTTTTTTTACAATAGGGTCTTCACCTTCACTCTCAGTTGATTCTAACCATTGCTTTAGATTCCTTCTAATGGTTCCACCAGTTGCAATAATATCATCAAAATAGAAATAAAACTTTTTATTGTGTTTATTTAACAAACTATCCTTTGGTAACTCATCAATCAAACTTTCTATAATCAATTCATTGATATAGGCTTGGCTTTTTTCAGAACCTTGAAGATTTAGAAAAGACGACTGTTTTAGAAGTTCATTTTTGCTGACGTTATTAATGTTGGCAACTTCTTCTAACTCTTTATTAAAAAAGTCAATTCCTTTTTTCTTTGAAACGTAACATTTCGGAAGTAGGTGATTCATTTCTGTTAGAATGAATAAAGGATCATTGAATTGATTAGCCCATGTTTTTATGTTTCTTTCCGAAATTTGAGTTTCATCTCCATCGAAAGCCTGATAATCAATTATTATTTGACGAAGGGATTGGGCTAACTCATCTTCGATCATTGCATTGGTTTACTTATTTTAGTTTCAAATAATCCTACTGCTCTAAAGAAAAGAAGCAGTTTTGGAAATGAATATTTAGATTTCCTTTAGTTCCAGAGACCACATACTTACTTGTCAAAAATCTGCAACCCCTCTGCCTTTATAACTCATACAAAATATACTAAAAAATAGATTAAAATGCATAAGAATTTTAATCTTGTCTAATTCCACTTCCTTTAATCAAACTATGAAAACCAAGAACCTATGTGGCGCAGCGGATGTCGAGAAGTCCTGTTCCTCTCGGACTTCTCTGGAAACTAAAGGAATAAGCCGACCTGAGACAACATTTAGCTCTTTGAGCCCTAACCTAAGAAATCCCTAAAAGAAAAGAATAACCCCACAACCCTATATGAATCTTGCATAATTGAATGATTTTCATTTCTCTTGCATCGCAATGTAAAAGTTCAATTGATATGAAGAGATCACCGCTGATTACCCCGGAAGGATTAGAAAAGTTAAAGGCTGAGCTAGATCATCTTTGGAGAGTAGAGCGACCGGAAACTACAAACAAGGTTTCATGGGCTGCCAGCCTCGGCGATCGGTCTGAAAATGCGGATTACCACTATAATAAAAAACGACTGCGTGAAATCGACAGGCGTGTGCTGTATCTGCGCAAATGCATCGATAATTTTAAAGTGGTACACTATCATCCACACCAGGAAGGCAAAGTGATGTTCGGAGCCTGGGTGGAAATTGAAAATGATAAGGGTATGAAAAAGCGTTTGCGCATAGTAGGCTACGAAGAACTTATTGGCAACAAAGATTACATCTCGATGGACTCTCCCATGGCGCAGGCGCTGCTCAATAAAGAGGTGGGTGATGAGGCTATTGTAGAAACAACAGCGGCCCGGTTTATATGGCGTATCATCAAAATTGAATATCAGAAATAAGGTTATTTACTAAAAATTAGACTTCATAGCTCAGAGCATTTGATTAAGAGGCTCTTGATTCAGGCCTAGCTTTTTTGTGTTTGATAAATTCGTAATTTCTTGAACTTTTTCCAGTTATAATTTTTCTTTGGTTAATTTTATCATCTCTAACTATAATTAGGCTTTTCAAAACGGATTGCACTTAGGGCTGCAGAGCCTGATCCATCTAAAGATTAAGCATGAAAATCGAAATTTTTTGAACAAAAGGTAAACTTATAGGTTGACATAATGCGTATATTAGATATATTTGTTGAGGAAAATACTAATCTATATACGGTTCTATATGATTTTGATGAGCGAGATTCACTTACCATTGCATATGAAGAACTTACAGACACAGAAAAACTGCGCGATTTTTTCAAGCAATTTAAGCAGGACTTTGAGAGCTACTATGGAAAGTTAAATATCACAAAAGCAGTAACAAAAACGATAAAAGAGGCAGACAAACTTTTTAACACTCTTTTAAACTTAGTGGCAAATGATTCAGATGGTCGTTTAGATGGGTTATTCAAACCATTAGATGACAGAGAAGATGAGAAAACTAATTACAACTATCAACAACTAAAGGCTCACAGTGATGACCCTCCCTGGATCAGGTTGTATGCAGTGCGGTATGGCGATGCATATGTGTTTACCGGAGGAGCAATCAAACTCACAAAAGGATGAAGGACAGGCCACATACGAAACGTGAATTGGTTAAACTTCAAAAAGTGAGTGAATATCTGGAAGGGTCGGGAGATAAAGGAGTAATAGGTTATATAGAATTGGAGTAATATGAGCGGAACAGAAGATAAATTGAGAAAAATAGCCAAGCCAGCCCCGGAAGGAGGTTGGAAAGACAGGGTTAAATTCAGGAACGAAAATAAAGGCTGGTTGAAAAAATCATCAGCTATTGCCCTGCGGGTTTTGGAAACGCTTGACACATTAGGCTGGAGCCAGGCGCGTTTGGCTCGTGAACTGGGTGTTTCCCGACAAATGGTGAGCAAAATTGTAAAGGGACAGGAAAAATTCAACATTGAAACAATAACCAATCTCGAAGAGGCACTGGGTATTCAACTCATCACTATATTGATGAGTGATGAGGAAGTGGTGAAGAAAGCCAAAATCAAATATATCAATGAGACCTTCTACGGTGAAAACAAGTTCTTAAAAGAAATGCAGCAATCTGAGTTTAATCAGGAAGTAAAAGAACAAACCCCGGATCTCGCGTAAGATGGCTAAAACCAAACCAATTAGTTTCGAACTCATTAAAATTGATACGCTTCAATTTGCAGTCTTTGAGGAGGCATATAAAGCGGGCTGCCAAATACAGTTCAACCCGGTGTGGGTGCAGATGATGTAGAAAAGGTTATCCAGGTGCGTTTTGAGGCGAAATTTCACTGTGAAGGCCAGGTCTTTATAGTTATCGAAGTACTCTGCACGTTTCAAATAGACGGAAGCCAATTCGATGAGTTGTTTCATAAAGACGATAAAATAAAACTGCCCAAAGATTTTATCACACACCTGATGATGCTTACCATCGGCATCACACGGGGCACGTTGTATGAGAAATTGAGAAGCACCACCTTTGGCAGCAGCGATTTTTATCTGCCCTCGATTCATTTGAAGGAACTGGTTGTTGAGGATGTTGTGCTGGAGAAGGAGGATCCATAGGTAGTGTCTCTAAGAAAACACCAATGTCTGCGTTACGCTCGCCCCAAAAATGCTCACGGCTCCGCTTTTTGGTACTTCACAAGCCTTGACCTTGACTTTTTCTTAAAGCCACTTAGAGTTTTCTTATAGACACTAGGTAGAAATAAACTTCGCCTACTACAATTATTGCCAAACGAGGAATACCCGGGAGTTCTGCTAACTCAGTACTAGTTTTAGATCCATTAAATTTACAACGCGTCATAGTCGGTAAAATATTTCGAAAGAACGCTTTCTATTACTTCAGCAGTAAGGGGTTTATTTATAAAATCACGAATGGAGTTTACAGTTTTAGATCTTTCCTCTTCGCCGGGATTAATAGAAGTGGTTAACATGACTATTACAACTTCTCCCTGTGAGTCTTCTTCTAACTGCTCGTAATGTTTCAGGAATTCCCACCCATCCATTCCGGGCATATTAATATCCAGAAATATCAGGTCGGGTTTTGGATTCCCTCCTTTTAAGTACTCCAATGCGTCAGTTGCTTTTTCCAGGGTTACCACCTTTTTTGTGCAGCATAATTTATTTATAGTTCTTTCATGCAAAAAGTTATCATGTTCGTTGTCATCAATTAGCAATATGCAGTTCAGCTTCCTGTTCATTAGCTTCTATTTAGGTATAGTAAAATGGAATGTACTTCCATTGTTGACTTGTGATTCTACCCAGATCTTCCCTCCATGCAAATCAATAATTTTCTGGCAGTGAGCAAGTCCGATGCCAGTGCCCTCATATTCCTTCCTGGTGTGAAGGCGTTGAAATATATTAAATATTTTCTTTTGATGATTCTCTGCTATTCCAATTCCATTATCAGAGAAAGAGAACTTCCACAGGCCATTTTCTTCTTTGGCAGCCACTTTTATTTGTGGAATAACATCAACCCTATGAAATTTTAAGGCATTACTTATCAGGTTCTGAAAGAGAAGGCGTAATTCGGTTTCATGGCCATTCAGCTTTGGTAACTTATCGGCTATGACCCTGGCATTTAGAATGTTTATCTTCTGAGAGAGATCAAACTGAACCTCTTCTATTAATTTATTACAATCTATGGTTGTAATTTCTTTCTTGTGCCCTAAACGGGAATATTCCAGTAGAGCTTGTATTAAATTCCTCATTCTGGTGGTTGCCTCAGAGATAAAACGAATACTTTTTTGTCCCGTTTCGTCTAGTTTGTCAGCATATTCAGAAGAAAGTAATTCAGTATAATTTGATAATGAACGCAGCGGCTCCTGTAGATCATGTGAGGTTACATAGGCAAACTGCTCAAGTTCTTTGTTTTTATGCTCCAACTCTTCATTTTTAATTTGGATTTGTTTTCCCTTTTTTTGAAGCTCATTAGCCTGATCAGCCAAGTGCTTATTTGCATTAATAATAAGTAAAGCTGTAGTGACGCTTATAAGAATAACTACGCCAAAGACCAGCAGGATAATATGCAGTGTCCGATCACGCTCGGCAAAAGCATCTTCAACCTTTTGTTGAGCAATTACACCCCATCCATATTTTTGCACAGGCTGATAAGCAACTAGGCGTTCTTCTTTTTCGATGGGATTATACAGTATCTCAACACCAGTGTTACCAGCAAGTATGCGCTCGACCGTGGGTACACTTGAATAATCTATTGTCTCATTGTCAACCGAATAATCTTTATTGGCGATTAAAACCCCTCTTCGATCAATAAAATAGACGAAGCCGGTGTTACCAACATCCACATATTCGCTCCATTTGAATATAGTATTTAGTCTGATTTCGAGACCTAATACCGCTATCACACTATCGGGATTGTCCCGGTCAAAAATTGGAAAGCCAAAAGTGGCTATGTTGCTGCGGCTATCCGGCAGCTCCCTGGTTTTTACATTACTTAAATAAGAGGATTTCTCTCTCGTTACCTTTTGAAACCAATCCTCATCTGAGACATCAGTCCCTATTGCTCCTTGCATGGTGGGGACATCCTCCTTGATCAAACCGTCAACAGAAACAATATTTAAATGATCAATAAATGAAAAGTGCTGTGGGATATCCCTCACAATATCTCTGGCACCATGCCAATCACCCTGTTTGATAAGATCACGAAATGTTACGCGGGTAGCCAATGAAATGCCCAGGTCATGAACGCGTTCGAGTCTTTCTTCCAGTAGCGTTGACGACAGGTAAGCAATAGCACTTCTTCTTGAGAAAGCATCCTGAGTCAAATTGGTCCTTATTTTCCAATAACTAAAGACCCCAATCAGGATTCCTGGCAGCACAACAAGTATAAAAACAACAACCGGGTTTTTCAGTGCTTGTTTCATTCAATAGTTGTTTCGCTTACTGTAAAAGTTAATTATTTATTGCTGATTTTACAAGCAGTCTCTTTGCCGTAGAGGGTTGTTTATTATTTCAAAGTTGAAGGAGAAATAAGAAAAAATACATGAATTACAAAAATACGGTAAAAAGAAAAGCAGATTAGAAAAGATTATAGTAAATTGAGGGACTAACCTAAAGTACAAAGGATGAACAAAACCAGCCATCACGATGAACGCATCGCAAAAATGACGTTCGCCTCGGTATATCCGCATTACGTCACAAAAGTTGAGAGGAAAGGGAGAACAAAAGAAGAATTGGATCAGGTAATTGAGTGGCTGACAGGTTATGATGAAAAAAGGCTTAAAGAGCTTATTGATGAGAAAGTAACTTTTGAAACATTCTTTCAAAATGCCTCATTAAACCCAAATGCTCATCTTATTACCGGTGTGATCTGCGGTTATCGGGTAGAGGAAATTGAAAATCCGTTAACGCAACAAGTAAGGTACCTGGACAAACTGGTAGATGAATTGGCCAAAGGGCGTAAGATGGAGAAGATTCTGCGAGTGGCGTGACTGGCAGAGGAAGGATGCCGTGCGAAGGAAATTTCTCTGAGTAAGCCTGAGTTAGAATACTCAGACTCTCGTAGTTGAGCAATACATGACTAATTCCGGTTACTACTAAAGGAATCCCTGAACATTTTCCAGCCATCTTGAGTCTTTTTCCAAAGCACCATAAATTTGCCATGATCATAAAGCTCTCCATTGGCATTATATGATTCCCAGAGTCCAACTTCCGTTACAAATTCTTTTCCATCTCCGAAGATTTCCTGAGTGATAAATCTTCCATCTCTCAGGCCAAATTGATGATAAGCTATGCGATAAAATGCCAGTGCAGCATCAGGACCACACTTTGCGGGAGCATTGGGCGCCATGATACAGCAATCCTTTGCATAGCGCTCTATAAATATTGAAGAATCACCTTTGACAAACGCCTGAAAATAAATGGCATTGCTTTTTTCGATGGCTTGTCTGGCTTCAGCAAGAGGATCTTCGACTTGTTTTCTTTTTTGAGCCTCACATACCGTGAGCATGGCCAATGCCATTAGAAATAATGTTAATCTTTTCATTTGTGTAGAAATTTAATTTCTCACAAAGCTCATGAGGGAGGATGTTTAAAAAATTGACATATGTCACCATTTTTAAACTGCTTATTTCTGAAGCCGGCTTAGGGTTTCTCGCGACACACCCAAATAGGCCGCCAAAGTTTTTTTGGAAACCCTTTGCAGTAACTGAGGGTATTCTTTGATCAGGACATCAAATCTTTCTCTAGCATCTGCGGTTAGGTAGGTGAGAAGTCTCTTCTGCTGCTTGACAAAGCTGTCATTCGCCTTTTTTAGAAAAAAATGACCGATTTCAGGGATCTTCCGGCATATGTTCTCACGCATTTGCCATGAAAGGCTATACAAATCAGAATCTTCGAGGGCAATAACGCGAAAAATTGATTTCTCCTGGTTGTAAAATGCATTCTGGTCAGTTATCCAGCAATTTTCTACAGCAAACTGAATAATGATCTCGCTTCCCTGGTCATCGATGAACTTTGATACGAGTAATCCTTTTATTACCCAATAAGTATTTTGTACATAATCGCCTTCACGGATCAGTACCTGATGCTTTTTGAGAGATTTACGCTTAAATGCTGAGAATGCCTTATCAAATTGCTCATCTGTTAAAGCGGTAAAGCATTCCATATGTTGTCTCAGCGCTTGATGATCCATAGTTATTACTGACGGTCTTTCCTTTAGTCATAGTATTAGAGACCATGGGGTATACGAGATGGAGCGGGCAGTTGTTCTGCTGCCCGCTCCATTGGTCAGATCAGTTGACCAAAAGCAGATTGCTTCCTACCTAATCATCGGTAAATACTTCTCTCTATTGTCGTAAATAACAAAAAGATTTAATGCAAACATCACGATGACCAATGGCAGTCCTGATGGCGCAGCTACGGCATGTGTCAGCAAAATACCGATCATAATTGGTAAAAGGATTATAGCTCCGAGAGGCCTTAATTTTGGAATAATAAACAATATGCCTCCGGCAAGCTCTGCAATTGCCACTAAAGGGAACAGCCAGCCTATTTCCATCATTGCTGCGCCCATTTTCATCATTTCTTCCGGTAAGTCATCCGGTACAGGCATATAATTGAAAAATTTATTGAGGCCGGCATTGATAAACATCAATCCCATCAGCAGGCACAGAACAAATAGAATTTTCTTTTTCATTTTCAGTCAGTTGTATTAAATAGTTAAACTTCAGTTTTTGCTTGTTCAAAAACCATATAGCTTTTTATTTCCTTTATTTTGCCATTTTCCAGTTCGTAAATATCGCAGAAGAAGCTGTTTTTCTCTTCTCCATTGGCATGTCTGGAGGTCACTTTTCCGGTTCCGACCACCTTGTTGCCCTCTTCCACAAACTCTCCCATTTCACTCGAGATCATTTCCGGTACATCCTTAAAAAATTTTCTGACTGCATCCTTCCCCGGCGCCAGGTCAAAGAAGCCTGGCCAGCCCATTTTTACATCCTCAGTCAAATATGACAGAGCTTTTTCAATATCTGTATCCAAAAAAGCCTTAATTACCTGTTTTACGATTTCTTTGTTTTGCATAGTTCAATTATTTAGAAGTTCATTATTAGTTCAATTATTAAGTTCCTGGATTTGGGTATTTTGATCATGCATCAATTGCCAGCCCTCAGGAAAATTTTTGAATATTAAAATGAGGTATTCGTTGTCCTGAAATGTTATGTTACCTGTGGTGTCCTTCTGTGTAAACTGATATTGGACCAGCGCATAACCGAGAGAGTCGCTATTTTCAGTTATTAATATCTTGCCTTTCCATTCCCAGTTTTTTTGAGCAAACCACTTTTTGTGAAAATCCATAAACACACCCTTCGTGTCCAGTTTTGTGCCATCGGGGCCTATCATGGTTACCTGCTCTGCGACAGTCGGTTCAAGTTTTGTCAGGTTGCGAGTAGTAATGGCATCCAGATGAATGTCGACTGTGCTTCTGAAGGTTTGTTTGATGTTACCTGTTCGCTCTCTTTCGCCACATGCTCCCATAAGGATCGCAGCGAACATCATCCATATGCTCGGAAGAGAGATTTGTGCAGCGGAGGGAAATGTTCTCATTACTATTAAGTTTAAATCCAAAAATTCTAAAAAACGGAGATCAGAAATAGTACGATCCCGACATCAGGGTTGATAAATCACACCTGTATTCTCCTGGGCTATTTGTTTTTTACAAATATCGATGGAATTATTCAAGAATAGCGGGTGAGATAACGGCTCTTTAAGGGGTTGATTGCGACAGTAGTTGGGCGTATAGTATAGTAACTGGCGCTGAGGGGAAAACAGATCAAACGAATGGCTAAAGTTTTCATGTACGCAATTCAGGTGGAGATCTGCTGGTGGTGCGGTCGAACTTAAAATTCATTGGATGAGACTTTCAGGACGAAGACACTCATCCGATGATGCCGTGTCTTCATGTAACTTCTATCAATTGCCGGCTTGACAGTGGCTATAACGCCCCTGGTCTCACATCTCATATCTCACATCTCACATCTAATCTTCACCCACCTCTGTTTCTCCTCCCAGGAGGAGATTGGTGCACGTGTTGTGAACAAAAATCCCCTTTTTTTTTAGGATGCCGATTTGCCGGGTTTGAAGTGGCGATAACCCTGGTCTCACATCTCACAACTCATATCTCCTGAATGAACGACACGAGGTTCTCACTGGGATCTATGTCAAGCTTCTTCCGAAGTCTTTGCCTGGACTTGTCTACTGCACTGATAGACACATTAGATATTCTCGATACCTCTTTGGTGCTGAAGTTGAGCTTTAGGTAGGCGCATAACTTTTGTTCGTTAGGCGTGATGTTAGGGCATTTCTCTTTCAGCCTGTTAAAGAACCCCTGATGCACTTTTTCAAAATGTACTTTGAAATTTTCCCATTCTTTATCAAACTTAAGGTTATTGTCTATGGCTTTGATGGCCTCTGCATTATATGAGCCGTTGCCGTTGGAGATCTTTTCTTTAATGAGCTTTAATGTATTGTTTTTTACCAGCACGTTCATGCTCAGGCCGGAGAGTTCTTGCTCTTTCATTTCCAATTCGTATTGTTTTCGAAGTTTTTCTGCCTCTGCCTGTGCCAGGTGGCGCTTATGCAGCCGGGCGCGAAGGTACAAAATGCAGGCCAGCGTCAGGATGCCGATAACGCACAGTAGCGCCATCAGGTTGGATTTTTTCGTCTGAGCCATCTTCGCCTTTACTTCAGCCTTGAGTCTGGCTAGCGTCATCTCCTTTTTCTCCGTTTCGTATTGCCGCTTCATCTCATGGATATTCTGCAACTTTTCTTTGTTGAGCAGGCTATCCTCCAGTTTGTAAAACATCTTATAATTCAAGAGGGCTTCATAGCTCTTTCCAAGTTTATCGTACGCCTCAGCTTGTATCTGGTATACATCCCTCAGCAGCTTGAGGGCTGGCAGGGAGTCAAGGCCTGACATGGCTTTTTGAGTAAGCTCTATCGACTGCGCGTACTCTTCTTTGTCAAGCAAAACTCTGGCAATATTTACCGTTACCATGATCTTGTAATGAAAATTCTGCACTGTATCTGCAAAAGTCAGCGCTTTCTTAAGAAAGAACAGTGCGCTGTCATAGTGCCGTTGTTCGCGCAGGAAGCAGCCCAAGCCGCTGTAGGTGTTTGCAAGCCCTTTTAGATTGCCGGTCTCTTTTTGTAAGGAAATGGTTTTTGCAAATGCTGTCCGTGCAGCTTCTCGATTTTTCTGCTCCTGGTAGATGAGTGCAATATTCATCATTACATCACCCTCCTTAAGCCGGTTGGCAGTTTCCTTGTGCAGGTCAACGGCTTTTTGGGAGTAGGCAAGAGCTGCATTGAGGTCGCCCGTAGACAGGTAGCATGCACCGAGATTTTGATAAGTAGCAGCAAGTTGCTTTTTCGAAGCGCCATATCTTTCTTTGATACGCAGCGCCTGCAGGAAATATTTTATAGCCTCATCCCAGGAACCCATGGCAAAGTAAGCGCCTGCGAGGTTATTCAGTACACTGCTTATTTTAAGGCTGTCTCCATCATTCGCTAGCATAACCAGGGACCTTTTGCTGTATTCAATAGATTTTGAGAAAGCACCCTGGTCGGAATAAAGCAGGCCCAGTATCCAATAAGAACGCATTTTGCCATTTTCATAGCCTGCCGATTCGCTTTCGCTTAACGCCATGTGTGTATAATGAAGCGCGGAGTCAGCAGCTTGGATATGCAGACGCGCCAGATCATGAAGTATCAGCACTTTACTGGTGTCATCCGCAATTTTTAGAGCAGCCAACAAACTGTCTTTTTCATTCTGGCTAAAGGCATGAACAGACACTATAAACAACAAGCATGCAATACATGGCCTCATTTTACAGATGGGAATAGGTTAATTTCGGTATTTCAATAACGTAATTAATCATTTTTCGGACCTTACTTTCCAATGATGTACCTATCATAAGACAGAAAAACTTCAAATAATGCCCCTCAGTAGTCTATGGGAGCCCGTTTTTTGCATTTAAGCAAGATCCTGAAAAGTTGTACTAGTAATGTCTTAGTGTTTTTTTTTAAAATAAGGAGGGATATGTATTGTTTAGCCGCAGGTTATTACTACAACTTTTAAAACCAATTTTCAATTTTAAAACCAACATTGTTATGAAAAATCTATCTCAAGGAGCGTTTGCTGCCGTGTTAGTGTCGCTACTCCTGTTAGCAGCGTGCAACGATAACGAAAATGATACCGATCTGAGCAAAGATCAGCCGGGAGATTATCTGGATGGCGGTACTTCGGTACAGCGAAACAATAATCTTAATGGCGATAATAAGCCACCGGCAGCTTTTAGGGAGGACCTCATTATTGAAAGGGTGGAAAGCGACTTTTTCAAAGAAGCAGGTCAATCAGCAAGAACGGACAATCCTTATGGCCTGGCGGTGTCAGTGAACAGTCCATACAATGGAAAGACAGAAACCACCAGCTACTGGGGACCGCCCACGCATGGCATCTATTGGGGAGGAGACTGGTCCGGTGATTTTTGGCTTGACAATGGCAATACCTCTGCTGATTTTGGAAATTTTATTTCCTGTTATAAAGATGTTTACCTGGACGTAAATGCCATTCAATATCCGGGAGGAACTGCGCCTCAGGCAGTAAAAGCCAGGCTCCTGAGCAATGGGTATGCCTGTGCAAATCAGAACTATAATAGCGGAGGATATACACAGCAATGGGAAATTATTGGCGTACACAATGGAGTAGAATACCAGTTGGGCTGGATACTGTATGCACATCTTGCCAGCAACCTGGTTTATAGCCCCGGTACGGTCCTAAACCTAAGCGGACCTGTAAAAATTGGAACTACTTTTTCTACTGGTAGCGCCAACGGCTGCTGGGGAAGCTGTCACCTGCATATCGAACTTTTTAATCACCGCAACTGGTCGTGCTACGATGTTAACCCACCGGCAACACAAGCCAGCAGGATCGGTATCCTGGGAGGATTGGGTTCAAGTGTAGTCAACTGTCCGGATATCGGTTCAGGCACAATGACCAACTGGGCAAGAAATGCTATCAACTGTAACAGAAGCTCGGCTTATAGCAGTCAGTACGACTGCAATAAAGCATATGACGGAGGCTATAGCGGCACCTCCAAATGGGTAAGTGACGGTAACCATCCTACTTCTTGGATGACGCTGGATCTGGGTGCCCTGCGCGATATCAGAGAGTTCAAGATCTTCCATGCCGGTAGTGTAGGCGAGCCCGCCATATCTAATATAAAGGCTTATCAGGTTCAGTACAGCAACTCCTTCTATGGGCCATGGTATACTATTGTGAATGCTAATAACAATGGACAGGCGAGTGTTACCACCCATGCTGTCAATCTCACAGCCCGGTATGTGAATATACTCATCACCGACCCGGGGGCAGATAACTATACAAGGATTGTAGAATTTGAGGTGAATGGTAATTAGTGTCTCTAAGAAAACTCCAAGTGGCCTTAAGAAAACGTTCCTGCCAAAGGGCGGAGTCCCGTACAGTAGTTACAGTAGTCGGGAAGAGCATGTTTGGGACGAGCGTAACGCAGACATTGGCGTTTTTCTTAGAGACACTAATTTAATTAACTTTAGGGCTGTATTGAGGACCTCTCGGTACAGCCTTATTTTTTCCTGCTTTAAAATTTTGCCAAGCTTAGGTTAATGTATCAAGGCTTCTTTCTCTTGTCAATGAAATAGATTTGATAGCGTGTGAGTATCAGGTAAGCTTTGCCGCGCTTCAACAGTTCCTTTTGCCGCAATGCTTTGAGGAAAGTGGATTTAGGGTATGATCTGGCATGTTCCAGATTACCTGCTTGATCATATGTTGTAAATACAATTTCAGGACAGGCAAACTCTGTTGTGACGGTTATCAGGTTATACAGGTGCCGGTCATCCTTTACTTCAATAAAATTGCATCCACGCAGTGCTGTGGCCTTTTTCAGATCAGTAGTATCAGAAAGCATTATTCCGGCATGCGATCGATCCGGGGCAGAAAGTGTGAAGAATAAAAGAGCAATTGACCAAATTTTTTTCATGTTTTGCAGTATTTGTTGCTGCAAATATTGGTGGGTTTGATTAATGGTAAAACCCGAAACTTGCTCTGATAATAAACGAGGTGGGATGGTGATATCCACAGAGCAAGCTGAGGAAAAAAGCAGAGACCACAGCTATATGTTGTAATACACCGGCTGCGGTGACGGTGCGTTATTGAAAGCTATCAGTACTCTATAGGCGCTTTACCTGTCCACCGCTTGAATGCACGGGAAAAGGCGCTGACTTCATTGTAGCCTAGCAAATGCGCAATCTCTTTAATTTGATACTTGTCCGATACCACATAATCTATTGCCAGAGATTTCCTGATCTCGTTGGTTATTTCCTGAAAGCTTTTCCCTTCCTGCTTTAGCTTTCGCTGCAGGGTACGTGGTGTTGTGTTGAAATTTGAGGCTACTTCATCAAGAGTGGGCATACCGAGATAGGGGTGAGCTTTTAAAAATTGATATATTCTCGCGCTCAGGCCTTCTGGGGTTTGGCTTTCAGTTTCCATGACCTGTTTTAATAGAAAAGCTTGCATTTCGTGATTGGCTGAGAGCAAAGGAAGGTCCCAGTATTTGCGGTCAAAGGTCAGGCTGTAGTTTGGCGCTTGTTTGTAATTCGTGCATCTTAAAACACGTAGATACTCTTTGATCTCACTAACCGGATAGGGAAGCGTCACGCTAAGGGGGCATATTTTTTCCAAAACCAAACCATCCAGCTCGTGAACGGCAAATACCATGAGCATTTCGGCTATTTGGCGGGATAAAAATGCAGAAGATTCATCAGTGGTCTGTATAGTGATCAGGCTGATGGTAAATGAATCTTCGGCTACTTCCAACGCTGTTCGGACCACATCAGTAATGCCAGGAGTCAGAGAGACGGCAGTCTTAATACCTTCTCCTACGGTATCACTGCTTTTAATGATTTCACCAACTATTCCCAAAGCAGCCAGTTGCAACGATTCTCCGAAATGGAGTCCGAAATATGGATCATCGGTGAGGGTGCTTGCATGTTTCCACAGCCTGCCTATCTGTATGTCAGACACTGTAGTATCGGACGTTAGTAATGCCGGGTAGTCGATTTCTGCTAATTCGCAAAGCCGGTCAGCCGGTAGATCTCGCTGTACGGCATAGGCCAGCAGTCCGAGCGCCAGTTGTTTTTTTGGTTCTTGCATCGGATAAATTTACGCATGTAGCTCCATTTTGTCACGGAATTAGAGAGGCATGGCGTGAAATGGTAAAACTATGACGCCAAATGATAACGACTGGCCATCACTACAGCCATAATTTTGTATTAAATCAAACAAAAAGAAAAATGAATATTTTAAATCGAATTTTACTTTTAAACAGTATGAGCTCGGGTGCTACAGGCTTGCTCATGGTTTTCTTTTCGACTCAATTGGCAGAATGGTTTGGGGTATCTGAATCTTCCGGTTTTGCCGGTGTGGGGATCTTCCTGGTAGCTTTTGCCATACTTGTGTTTGCGGAGGCTCGTTCTCATCCTCATCGAAAGGGTCGTCTTCGTCTGATAATCGTTATGGATATCATGTGGGTTATAGGAAGCATCATTATATTGCTATTTCAGCCGTTTAGCTTCACATCCATTGGCAATGTATTAACAGCCGGTGTAGCACTATGGGTGGCAGGTATGGCCTACTTCCAGTTCGCCGGGCTTAAGCAGTTGCAAAAGGAAGCAGGGGTGTGAAAATGCTAATCCTATTAAAATAATCTTAACCGAAAGATTTATCAGGTCCTAATATAGCATGTCGGAGCCATACAATTTTTTCAGTTTTTCATTGTGCATGTTTACATCTTTAACTAAGGTATAACAGCAAAACTCTTTCAAAAATGAAGAACATAAAGGCGTGGAGCCCCTTGTTGCTAACGTTGGTGGTACATTGTTTTGTGTTTGCACAAGGCCCTGTCATTAAATACACCAATGCTGAAAACGTTGCCAAACATCCGGCATATTCACATGCAGTAACTTTTCTGAATAGCGGTATAGCAAAAACATCAATAACAGGATCAGTGCTTATGCCAGACATTATATTGCCGGAAAAACTGAAGAATGAGGATATAATTTTACAGGAGTTGAGGATAGAGGATGCAGTGGAGTTTTACAATTGCTGTCGGCAACTCAAGGTTGTTTATCAATACCAGGAAGCCACTTACCGGCCTTTCGAATCTCCGTTGCAATTTGTATCCAGGATGATCCTCATCCATGAAAAGCTATGGACTATCAGTCTGGCAGAAGAACCGGAAGTGGTGATTGGTACCTGTTCATTGCATGGCTATGATCTAAAGGCGTCAAGAATTGATATAGGAGGAGCTGTATTACCCGGTCATTGGGATCACTTGTATTCTGCCCTGGATTTGGCCCTGCAGTCGGTAAGGAAAAGCCAGGGCATCAAAATGGTAGTAGCAAAGACTACGGTTAAAAACCAAATAGCTATTGATATGGCCGAAAAGTTGGGTTTTCTGCTCATTTACTCAGGAAAGAGAGAGGCGATAGTGCGGTGGGTGATATAGTGAGAAGGATTAAGAATATGAAGTATTCCAGGCAATAACAAAAAACATCATCACTTCGTAAAAACAAAAGACCAACCACAACATGCAAACATGAAAATACTTGTAACCGGAAGCAGCGGACATCTTGGTGAGGCTATAATTAAAGTGTTAAAGGATGCTGATAAATCATTTGTTGGGGTTGACATTAAGCCCTCCGAATTTACCACACATGTCGGATCAATTACTGATCGCACATTTGTTGGTGAGGTAATAGCTGAGGGTGTGGACTATATCCTTCATACGGCAACCTTGCACAAGCCGCATGTAGCAACTCATTCAAATCAAGACTTTGTAGATGTAAATATTACGGGCACTTTGAACTTACTTGAAGAAGCCAGACGGAATAATGTAAAAGCTTTCATATATACAAGTACTACCAGTACTTTTGGCGATATGCTCACCCCGAAAGCCGGTGAGCCCGCCATTTGGGTAACTGAAGAAACCAGGTCCATTCCCAAAAATATATACGGTGTTACCAAAAGCGCAGCAGAGGACTTATGCCAGATGTTCTTTCGCAACCATAACCTTCCGTGTATTATTCTAAAAACTTCTCGCTTTTTTCCTGAAGAAGATGACAACCAGGAGGTAAGATTAGCCTACGCAGACCTAAACATCAAAGCAAATGAATACCTGCACCGGAGAGTTGATATAGAAGATGCAGCCAAAGCTCACTTGCTAGCCATTGAGAAGGCCGCAGCAATTGGCTTTAGTAAGTATATTATCAGCGCAACATCGCCTTTTACAAAGGACATGCTGGTCGGTCTGAATCGTGATGCAATTGCAGTTGTAAAAGGAATATATCCGGAAGCAGAAGAGATTTTTAAAAAAGCAGGCTGGTGGTTATTTCCTAAAATAGGCAGAGTGTATGTAAATGAAAAGGCAAGAAATGAATTGGGCTGGCGGCCTAAGTATGACTTTAAAAATATACTGAACTGCCTGAGGGAAGGGAAAGATTTTCGGAGCAACTTATCTTTGAGTATAGACATCAAAGGGTATCATGAGCAAAAATTCCAAAATGGCCCCTATCCAGTTTCAGGCCATTAACCATAATATACTCGATCTTTTTTCCTAACAGATGATCAATGAGATGAAAAACAACTACGTTGGATATCACCATAGAACAATGTTGACCACGGTGCTGATATTTATGAGTTGTACAGTATTTAGCCAGGAATATCTGGATATCCGTATTGCACATGAGCCCAAACCTGTAGTGATAAAGGGTTTGCCAACTATTTATTACGAACTACTCCTGACAAATTTCGGAAAGGATTCAGTGGTTTTGAAAGCAATCGAGGTGATTGAACCAGTTAATTGGGCTACTATTTTTTTGTTTAATGAGGAGGAGCTAACGAACAGGATGAGCCGGACTGGAGTAACCGGCAATGACCAAAATAGAATGCTCCCACCCGGTATGGCGGCTGTTGTGTATGTAGAATTGATCTTACCAGTTAGCTTTAACAAGCAGTTGGTACATCAAGTCGAATTTGAATCGGTGGTCAATGAGCACATAACATACCACAAGATCCAAGGTGGTAATCTGACGTTTACTGAGCAAACACAATTGGTCCTGGGGGCTCCGCTCCGTGACGGGCCATGGGTGGCGATCTATGAACCCTCCTGGACGCGTGGCCATCGCAGAGTCGTATATACAGTCGATGGTCAGATGAGGATTCCTGGCCGGTTTGCTATAGATTTTATTAAGGTGGACCATCAGGGTAAATATGCACGTGACGATGATAATTTAATAAGCAACTGGTTCGGCTACGCTGCAGACGTTTTGGCAGTGTCAGATGGGGTGGTAGTATCAGCAAGAGATGATTTTAATGAAAGCAATATGCTTTCAGAGCATCCTCTATATTCCTCTGAGCAGGCGACGGGAAATTATATTGCCATCGATATTGGTAACGGAAATTTTGTCTTTTATGAGCACCTTAAACCCGGGAGTATAAAAGTCAAACAGGGCCAGAAAGTAGAAAAAGGAGATGTTATTGGCGCTCTTGGTTTCACAGGACAGTCAACTGGGCCTCATCTACATTTTCATGTTGCCAACAGAAATTCTCCCCTCGGAGCAGAAGGAATCCCCTTTGTCTTTGAACATTTCAAAGTTTTAGGTGACTACATGGATTTTACGAAGTTTGGAAAGGAAAAGTGGGAAGCTAATTCCGGACAAAATGTTTCCAATGAACGACCGGCACCCAATACCGTAGTACTCTTTGAGTAGGCTTTTGTGCTGACGGGGTGCACGTCAACCAGTTCTCATTTTACTGGGCAGCATGCCGTATTTCCTTTTGAATGCAGTGGAGAAATGATGGGCATTTTTGTAGCCAATAATGTCTGCAATTTCTGTAATGGACTTATTACTTTCCAAAAGCAACTCTCTGGCCTGCTCCATTCGAATATCAAAAATATAACCAAAGACAGTGTTTTTAAATAGCTGCTTAAAGCCTTTTTTTAGCTTAAACTCATTGATTCCTACTTTCGTAGCGAGTTGCGGAATAGAATATGGATGTTCCATGTTATTCTCCACGATCCATTTGGCTTCTTGCAGGCGCTCCACATCATAACGTGATAGCTGATTAACCGGTCTTTCCAGTCCTTCGATCTGTTCCAACTGTAGCATTAAAAGCTCCAGTATTCTGGCTTCAAAGTATAACTTTCTCAATGTACCGGTCTTATTGCAGTTAAGTATATCATTGATGAGCAGCGTCATAGGACCTGTGATAGAAAGATGATGAGAATGCATGCCTGCAAATTCCATATTTTCCATCTTTCTTAGAAAATCCGCTGCCTGAGGAAAATTTCTCTCAAGCAATGACGTGAAGTACTTCTGCGTCAGATGGATTTCAAGCACCTTGTTTTTTCGTGCACCCATGCATTGAACGAAGCGGTCTTGTATAGGAGGAAAGAACAGGATATTATGTGTACCCTGCTGAGTTGGAAGAGGCTCGGTGTTAACTTTGTTGTCGGGATGAAAATAGGACCCTTCCAAATTAAACTGCAGTTCAAGAGCAGGGAGTTCCGACACAAAAGTAACTTCAGTCTCCTGTTCAAGAAAAAGGTCCATTTCCATGAAATGCATGTCTTGAAACAGACAATCCCTCATCTTTCCTCGCCCAAAGCGATGATTAAATTCAGCGGTTTTTTCGAAAACGGGATCAACAGGAACAGCTTCACGGTGTATTCTGCTCTCAAATTGGAACTCTTCAATATTTATGTTCGTAACCCTGGCTTTCATAATAGCTGAATCGCTGGATGATCAATAAAAATACCGTAAAATCTGCATAAAATATAATTTTGACGAGCAATTTTATGAGATCATCGAATGCCGGTAGATATGCCAGGTGTTATCCCGGAACAAAAAAGTTTTTTCATAGCTGGCAGCTATTTTTTCTGCCAGGGCGATAGAATTGATGTTTTCCGGGTGTATAATACTGATAAACGAGATGTTGGGTAAAAATTTGAATCCCACCTGCTTTATAGCCCTTACTGCCTCACTGGCATATCCTTTTCTCCAAAACTTCCGGGCCAGTCCCCACTGGATTTCAGGATCAGGCCAGCCTTTCGGGAATTCAAATCCTGCTACTCCCATTACTTTACCTGATGATTTTTCTTCAAGGGCATAAGAGCCATACTTTCTTAACTGCCAGTGACCGACCAACGATGCCAATTTGCGCCAGCTTTCCGTATCAGACATAGGCTTGCCATTGGTATACTGCGTACATGCAGGATCTGAATAATACTTATGCAAGTCATCCCAGTCGTCTTCTTTGGGTATCCGAAGGTAAAGACGTTCTGTTTCTATATTTTCAGGTATCAGATAATTCATAATATTTTCAATTATAAGGTTGTAAGAGCCAGCAGCATTACTTTCCCCGATTTGTTGGTGTTTGCCAAATCTTCCTTTTGTTGGTGTTTCATAGAACGAAGGATTACCGATACCTCGTTACATCTGCAGGTTTGCCAGCTTCCTGTACTTCCACCAGATATGGCCAGCAATCAGGCTGTGACCCATCAATATCTTTGAAACCATAATGTTTGGCCAGTTGACCGCTGGAGAGGGATTGACCATTCCAACGTGCTACCTCTGGGTCGCTGGCGAGGTGAGCAACGGCACGACCTGTATATCGGGGACTTTCCGATATGGCGAAGTGCGGAGTAGTTTTCGTGGCTTCCTGCCAGTTTTCTTCCTGCACGTTGTAGTGTCCCAGCATCATTTCAGAACGCATCCATCCCGGAGTGAGCGCTACAGCGGTACATTTATGCGGTTGCAGTTCCTGAGCAAGTCCCCAGGCCATTCTGATAACAGATGTTTTGGCGAGATCATAAAACATAGACAACCGGTAGTGTGAATTATTGTATTCTGCGGTGCCATCCGTCATTTCCACTACCAACCCTCCTTTGTTTTGCATCAGCAGGGGAAGTGCGTGATGGCTGGTGATGATATGGGTATCTATGGCTAGTCTGAGCATTCGAAACCCTTTCTCCAACGAATGCTCCCAAACCGGTACATTCCACTCCATCAGGTGCTCTGACCCCCATATATCGTTTACGAGGATATCCAGACGACCCTGCTCTTTTTCGATTTTTGTCACCAAAGCCTTTACCTGGTCGGCCTCCAGGTGATCCACTTGTACTGCTATGCCTCTGCCGCCCGCCTGTGTTACCAGTTCAGCAGTTTCTTCGATCGTTTCCGGGCGGTTATATTCCGAGCGTTGCTGACGAGTGGTACGTCCGGTGACATAGACAGTAGCTCCGGCAGCGCCAAGTTCAACAGCTATTCCACGGCCCGCACCACGGGTACCACCAGCAACCAATGCAACTTTATTTTTAAGTGAACTCATAGTAGATTTTATTATGAAAACAGATTACAATACCGGACACGAAAGATCCTGGACAAAGGAAGTTATAATTTTAAGCATGCCGGGAACGTAATCGGGAATTTAAAGTACGCGAAAAGGAGTTTTTCGGTTGTAATAGTCTGGTGAAAGTTATCCACAGGTTCAGCAGGATGCCATCGTGGTAGTTTTCCAGGCGCATGTTCTCATTCATGACTGTGCTGTTCACATAATTTTAATCCCAGCGCAATCATTAATGCATGCCAGTTAGGATTTTGAGCTAATGCGTACGTCTTTCAGGGCTTTTAATAAATGCCAGCTTTTGATGTATGGCTATCAAAAAACCTCCTGCCGGAGATCATAGGCAGGAGGTTTAAGAATTACTTAGTGTTTGTTAGAAAACTCTAAGTGGCTTTAAGAAAACGTCAAGGTCAAGGCTTGCGAAGCAAGCATAACGCAGACATTGGCGTTTTCTTAGAGACGCTAATTAGGCTATTTTACCTATTCTATGACCAAGCGGCTGGTCTCCGTGCTACTGGGTTTTATAAGTTGCATAAGATATACACCTTTTTTCAAGTGATCTGTTGCATAATAGGTCTTATTCTCTATAACATCTATTAACTCTCCGCGCGAATCATATACATTGATAGAGAAGTTGTCACTTTCAAGGCTACCGATACTGAAATTCACATGGTTGGTTGCAGGGTTGGGGTACAAACTGAAACTTGTGATTTCCGGGGATACCGGAGAAGGTCCTGCTGCAGGAAGTGTAACTGTGTAATACCCACTCCATGCACTAACTCCGCTACTGTTTTTTGCCCTCACCCTGAAGTAATATGTCGTGGTCGACCCCTGTTTGGGTATCCACAAATACCAGGTGGTAGAGGTGCCAAAGGTTTGCCATGCACCTGACAGCCACAACTGTACGTCATAAGAAGTGGCGCCAGAAACGGTATTCCATCCCGCATAAAACCCTGAAGCATAAGTTCCGGCCGATCTCAGGTTTGTAGGAGTTGCCAGCGTGGTAGGGTCTCCGGATCCTGAGAAATTAACGGTATAGTCTTCGACTTCACCGTCCCCAATTGAGCCACATGCTGATGAGGGAGCGCTGTTGTATTTCATAACGACCCTCATTCTGGTGGTGCCTGTTGCGCTTGAATTTACGGTGAAGTTCCCACTTACATTGCCTGTACCCGACAGACCGCTGACCACCATTTCCGATGATTCGAAGGTGTTATTCTTATTGTAATCTATCCAGATGGCCCAGTATTCAGTGTAAGAGCTACCTGAAAAGCCAGGTGTCAGGCTCACGCTTGTACTGCTGCCGGGGGTCAGGCTAATTGTTTGCGAGGTATAATTGCCATAGCCGGAGTTTGACCCAGAAGTGTTGGAAAAGCTGCCAATGCTCACAGTCTGTATGTATTCATAAGAAGCGTTACCGGTAACGGAACAATAAGAAGTGCTTCCTCCGGAAGTGGTAGCCGAAGCGGTATTGGAAAACGAAGAAGTTGTGCTTCCTGAATATGCTCTCACACGGTAGCTGTAAGTGGTATTTGCGCTCAGGCCTGTATTACTGTAAGATGTGGTATTGGCTCCCACAGTAGCAATGGTGCTGTAGCTTCCACCCCCCGAGGCCCTCTGAATAGTAAAGCCGGTTTCATTATTGGAGTTATCATTCCAACTCAGGTTGATCTGTGAAGAGGATGCTGCAGAGGCACTCAAACCACTGGGTGCAGCCACAGAAGTAGAGCCTCCGTTTGAGGTGCCGGTAGCAATCAGGTTAGACTCCTGCCACAGCGGTTGGCGGGCTGGGTGTTGTAGCGCTGCCAGCATTCGATTTACCTGACCTTGTGTGTACATTTTGTAACATCCCGATGCACCATTGTAGCCCATATAGTTTTCATAATTAATATATTGACCATAGCAGTTGGTAGCTGGAGAACATCCGTACCCGGAAGTGCTGGCATTTTCAGCCGGGGTGTCGGACACCTGATCATTGGTTGAAGTACACCCCCCCTCAAAAGTATGGATCAGGTTAAGCCAATGACCGAACTCATGCGTTAATACTGAAGCAAATTCAGCGTTTGTATTACCATAAAGGTAGCGTCCATTGTACACCACCCTGGCGGTGTTATTGTTAGACATGGAGGTGTTGGGGTACCACGCCACTCCCGAGTTGCCGGTGTTTCCGTCATTATACAAGTCAGACTGTATGTATACATTCATATACTTGTAGTTGTCCCACGCGTATTGCTTTATTTGTGAATCATAGCCACCACCATTACCAAAACCATTGAGAGCGCCATAAAACTTAACTCCTGTAGTAGCGTTGCCGTTAGGGTCAATTTTTGCCAGTCTGAACTCTATATTTAAATACTGCTTGATACTGCTAAACTGATTATCGACAGTATTATAATCGCTATTCAGGCCCTGGAAATCTTCGTTGAGCTTCAATAGGGCCTGTTCGACCTTGGCTTGCGTAACAGTGGTGCCCGAGAAATTGGTGCCAAATACATGAAAAACCACCGGTATAATATATGTAGGGTTGCTAATCAGCGCATTTTCGTTTTGTTTTTTGGCTATAGCTTCTACATATTCTTTTGTGAATTTTTCTAGTTGCTGGTATTCCTGCATGGCTTCCGGAGATGCCTCCAGGATCTGCTTGTTCATTTCAGAAGCCCGGCACTTTAATGCATCGGGATCAATCTGTGCATAGCTGACTTGCGACAATAGTATAGCCGCAAGTACTAAAAAGTACTTTATTTTTTTCATAGAGGTTGTTTTAAAGATTAATAATTTGATAGGAAAAATGGAAGAAGCAGAACGCTATGGGTTATGGGTTTGGATCCATTTGACTATCTGCATAGCTTGTGTCTCCATGGCTAAAGTGTTTAAAATGTTAGAAATCGCTGATAACTGTAGGGGTTGAACTAGGTATAGATGTCGTGTATCCCTTCGAAAA
The DNA here is from genome assembly GCF_000331535.1 of Fulvivirga imtechensis AK7. Classification (GTDB taxonomy): domain Bacteria; phylum Bacteroidota; class Bacteroidia; order Cytophagales; family Cyclobacteriaceae; genus Fulvivirga; species Fulvivirga imtechensis. Next base: position 24,793 of record NZ_AMZN01000044.1, read on the forward strand.
GGGCGATAATTTCCACAGCAGTATTTTGCTGAGTACACGTAAAAGCGAACATATTAATGCCTTTCAGGCATCATGATAAATGCCTAAGTACATTCTTCCGGAAGGTAATCAGGTGGAGAATTTTACCTTGTCAGGGTAAACCGGAGTTAATAGTAATAGTTATCATATCTGTCTTTTGGTTTTAGGTTGAAATAATTTGAATTATACAAGCAAGATAAGGCTATTTTAGAGGTGGTATTGATACTTTTTTAGCGTATCTATATATGCTTTTATCAAATTGCTGTGTAGCAGGTAAAGGTTTTTCAGGCCTTTGGCGGGTTTTGGTTTTAGATAACGGGACAATCAATGACAGATATTTGCTGTTTTCACTCCTCCGGGATTAATCTTGTACTTTTTCTTAAAGCACTTATTGAAATAGTTAGGGCTGCTGAAGCCTGATTTATAGGCAATTTCAGATACGGTGCCGTCATTGCTTTCCAGCAACTGATAGGCATAGTTCAATCGCTTCGTTTTTATAAACTGGCTAATGCTTTTTCCAGTTAGGGCATATACCTTTCTATAAAGCTGACTTCTGCTCATGCCAAGTTCCCTGGCGAGTTGCGTAACGCTGAATTTATTATTGTCGATATTTTTAAAAACGGTCTCTGATAGGTCTTCCAGGAATTTTTCGTCTCTTGGTGAATGCCCGATGGGGTGTTTTGTTGCAATTTTGGTTTCGCTGTTTGGGAAGCGACCGTTACCTTTCCGGTTTGCCAGCTCCTTCTCATAAAGGTGGACATCGCTGAAGAAAGATTTAACAACAAAAAACGGCCCCAAAAAAAGATATGTACCATGAAGTATCGATATCGTATCTGCCTGATCCGTTAGAAGGTAGGGGACATAAAAGAAGGCGGCATTCAAAAAGAAAAGGAGATACAGCAGCGCTCCTTCAAAGAATATCAGAATTAGAAATGACAGAACAACGACTGATATTTTCAGGTGTGGCTGAGGAGAAGAGTTAGCAGACAGCGCCATAGCTACATGGACGGCTACTGCCAGTTGAGACATCAGGATGACCAGTATCCTTGGATGTTTCAGGTTTATTCCATGCCAAAAGTACGTGCCAATATAGAATAAGGTCAACCCCCAATCCAATAGCGACAGGATGGGTTGACCAGCAGCCAACCGTACAGCCCCGGCTGAGAGTAACCAGGGGATCATAATGAGGTTGATAATGTTGAGACATTTAACCCTTCTTTTTTCCAGTCTTGTGGAGGCAAGTTGATAGCCCCTGCCGGCCAATATTCTTATGGTGTTGTTAATCCTGTCTTGCATAGAATAGCATTTTCCGGTTTTAAGAAATAATTACTTGGGCCAATAGTTTCCCCGGGCTAAAGAAATAGCTACCAACCGATTGCAGGCTGCCAACAGACGTGTACAGTTAATTTAAAGTTTTATTTCAAAGGGAGGTTAAATAGATGTTTAAACACCATGTAACCTTGGAGTGCTATTTTCTTATTCACTCTTTTTTGCCGGGTGTAACCGGATCAATTGTAGGTTTCACTGAAGCTGAAGCGTATTGAAGAAAAGCGGTCAACTCACTGATTTTTTGTTGGTTTGCTTTATATAGTAAGGCCAATCCCGGAGGGATTACGTCTTTATCGGTCAAGTGTAAGATTTAATGGTAGGTTTTGTGCCTTGCATTATAGCGCTGCAACATGAGTATACTCTTTTGAACACTATTTGCAGGTGTTTGCATCATAAGTGCACTTCTCTGCAACATTTCTTCCCTTTAACCACTGGTTGTCTCCGTAGATTTGTCTTTGTGTGTCGACTTAAAACGGCATACGATTATTTTCAATCTAAAAACCAACTATTATGAAAGGAAAAATCAAATTTTCACATCTGTTGAAATATCTGTTAGTGGCACTGCCGCTGATGATGTTCAGTTGCCAGGAGGATAACGTAGAGCCACCGGCAGCGCTCAACGAACAATCAGTAGAAGATTTTGTAAGCCAACTGAACCCTATTACTTCACAGCAGTTGCCTGATAAAGTACAGGAGCAGCTCGATCTTACCAGGGTCAATCTGGCAAAGCATATGCAAGGCAAGCTTCAAATTACAGATGTGAAGGTGCTGGGAAGCATCTCGGACGATAAGAGCGCTGACATGTCGCATCGGGTGGTGGCTGATGAAGACAATGTGGCTGCCTATGGAAATATTATGGAGCCTTCCTCCGTCCACATCGGTAAGATGAAAAGTCTGTACTCAGGTAAAAAGCTGACAGATACACGTGCCAATGTGCAGGATATTGCAGCACAGGAAATAAAATCCGGGGACATGGTTTTGGAAGTTACCTGGAAGTCAGGCAATGAAACCTTCACCACGCAATGCTTTTACAGGGAATCAGGCATTGTGTATGACAATGTACTTACCGGCCTGGTGATGATGGATCCTGAAGGACATGTAGAGCAAAGCAAAACCGGTAAAGCTGACAGGCAAGCTGCTACTTATAGCAGTTGGTACAAGCAATGGTGGACTGCCAAGTGGCTATGGGGCTCTGACCGCGGTGAAATGGGATACAAGATCACCATTTACTACAGTGGCAGTTATGTTTCTAACACTGACGTGAGTGATTGGGGACATATTACACTAGGCAAAGCGAGAAGCGAAAGCCGGATTGTGAAAAATTCAGGCAGCTATGGCAAGTGCCAATACGCTCTGGGGATGTGTACTCCTGTTGGCTCACTAAGTTTTAGCCATAGCAACTTTAGCGTTTCCTTCTCCGGACTGGGAAGTAATGTTGTCGCTAATGGGTATAAATCAAGGTATCCGTAGACACTAATTAGTGTTTGTCAGAAAACTCTAAGTGGCTTTAAGAAAACGTTCCCGCCAAAGGGCGGGATGAAGTGTTAAAAAGCGGAGCGTACTGGGGTACGTGAGCATTTTTGGGACGAGCATAACGCAGACATTGGCGTTTTCTTAGAGACACTAATTAGCTGAGAGAAGAACGGAGTTGTATCAAAATCAAAGATGAGGATTTGCAACTGCAAGAGGGTTTATTGGAGAAACACGGAGAGATTTCTCCGTGGCTCCTCAGTTTCCTCCGTGGTTAGAATGACTGATTTTAAATTTTTGACTTTGATACAGCTCCTTCTTAGGTAAACTTGGTCGGACCTCAATCCACCTCGGCAAATCGCTTATCACCGCACATCCTTACGATCCTGGGAGTAAAAGTTCCCAAGACATCCACCAGCTCTGTCTGGTAAGACATCACCTGATGGATGTCTTTGTAAACCATAGGCGCCTCATCCAGTCCGGAACCGATCAACTCGATGCCAGCCTTTTTCAGGTGTTTGGCTACGTCCCTTTTGGAAAGCGTTTCTTTGGCCTTTCTGCGGGACATTACCCTTCCGGCACCGTGAGAAGCCGAGTTAATGGCTTCAGCATTACCTTTGCCTCTCACAATAAACCCCGGAGAGGTCATGGATCCGGGAATTATCCCCAGCACACCTTTTCCGGCCGGAGTAGCCCCCTTCCTGTGGACAATGATCTCATTGTCCTCCTCATCCAACTCTTTCCACGCAAAATTATGATGGTTCTCCACTATCATCAATGGGGCTTCACCGAGTGTTTGGGCCAGTCGTTCGTGGATCTGGTGATGACAAGCAGAAGCATAGTCACCAGCCAGGTTCATGGTCCGCCAATACTCCTGACCATCTTCCGTATTCAGGTCTAGCCATGCCAGGTACTGTGCTTCCCGCGGTAAACGACATTTATCCATCGCCAGTTTGGTGTAGTGCCGTGCAATATTAGCCCCCAACCCGCGCGATCCGGAGTGAGAAAGTACCGCCAGGTATTTGCCGGCAGGTAAATTCCATTCATTCTGCTCTTCCAGGATCTCGCCCACACCGAATTCTACGAAGTGGTTGCCACCCCCGGAGCTTCCGATCTGGCTGTAAGCCCTGTCTTTGAGCGACTTGAGTATATTGATCTCATTGAAGTCGCTCCTGTCCAGCACCTCATGATCTATAGGCCGTTTAAACACCTCATTACCAAACCTGGTGTTGTCCACCAGCATTTTCTTCAGCTTTTCAGTGTTTTGTTCTAAAAAGCCTGGACTGATGTCATACAGGGTCATGCACATTCTGCACCCAATATCTACACCCACAGCATAAGGGATAACAGCATTATCGGTTGCCAACACTCCCCCAATAGGCAGTCCGTAGCCCTGATGCGCATCCGGCATCAAAGCTCCTGCTTTGGTAACGGGCAGCTTCATAGCAATTTCCATTTGGTTGATAGCGCCCGGCTCTATTCCTTCCTCACCATAGATGCGATAGTCCAGACGGTTCTTATTGAGCTCCAGTGTCTCATTATGCTCTGTTTTTATGATCAGGCTTTTGGCCACGGGAGCCAACTGGTCATGTTTGATGTAGAACTCAGGATTTTTTATTACCCTTTCCAAAAGCTCCAGCTTGTGCTTTTTGCTTTTGCCTTTGTAATGCTCCTCGAGAACCTTCATGGCAAAACCGATAACTTTCCCTTCCGGGTAGCCCAGCTTCCTCAACTCTTTGCCTGTAATTTTTGTCGTTGCCATTGTATTGTTGTTTAACAGGAGCTGTCAAGCTATGTTGCAGTTTGACAAATAGCTTAACTCCTCCTGGTGTGTCATCTTTTTATTTATTCGCGCAATGCCCTGCTCACACTTACCGATCCAGTCATCATCCAGAGAGGCTGTTATGGCTCTCCTGTATGTACTGATGGCGTTGCCGTAATCATAAAGCATTTCGTATGCTACGGCTTTGTAGTATAAAATATAAACAAGGTTCACGCCACTCAATCTTTCAGCTCTGCGGGCAAAGCTTACCATTTCGTTGTACCTTCCCGTCATTTTTAGCAGGTACATATAGTCACTATAGGTAGCTGCATGGCCGGGGTCAAACTGGATGGCCATTTTCAGGTGGACTTCCGCATCATGATACTGATTCAGTTCAGATGCATAAATCCATCCCAGCATCTGGTGAGCTCTGCCATGGTCAGGCTGCTCCTCCAGCAACTCAGTCAGGAGCCTTTTGGCCTTGATGTAGTCACAATAGTCCATGTGCTCCTTTACTTTGAGTATATATTCTTCAGAATGTAGTAGTATATCTTCCATTATCTTATTCAATTTTTTAATACCATTTTCTTTTATTCCATGGGACTGTCTCAAAAGTCAGTTCGTCATTCCAAACTTGATTTGGAATCCCCTAAAAATGAGTAGAATCTAATCAGGGGATCCTGAATCAAGTTCAGGATGACGTTAGAAGGAGACTTTTGAAACGGCCTCATGGGATTCACCAAAAGAGCATCCACCTCTTCTGACGGCACCTTCGGATGTTGTCTTTGATGGTCTGGATCTCCCGCTCATCAAATGACCACCGTGCAGCCAGCTTATAATGAGAAATGGCCTTTCGGTACCTGCCACGCACCTCCTGAGTACGGCCAAAGTCATTGTAGATGAATGACTTTTGGACACCGGTCACTTTCGTGGCCTTATTTAGTAATGCTTCCAGTTCATCCAGCCTGCCTGCATCGAATAGCAACTGCGCCATGTGAATATATGGAGCGTGGTATCCGGGAGCATATTTCAGCGCCAGATTCAGGTGCATCTCTGCCAGCGCGTAGTCGGTAAGGTGATAGATATACAGCCAGCCCAAGTGGTTGTGTGCCTGTGCGTATACCGGCTCTATCTCCAACGCTTCGTGCAAAAGCTCTTTGCCCTCAAGCCACTCTTGTCGCTCGAAAGCTCTTTCTGCATCCAAAACATATTGTTGCAATGCTTGCGTGGTCATGACTTTTTTAATTTTTATGGTTAAACAATCTTTCGGGCATAAAAAAAGCCCGGTCTTTTTGTTGAGACCGGGCTTTTCTGCACTGAATGAATGAATTGTCACTCATTCGTGTACAAAGCTGTCCGATCCCGATATAACATGCCCAACTCTCCCGTCATCGAGGAGTCGACATCTCGTGTTTTGTGTAGTTCCGGTATCTGGCTTTTTGTACAATTCATTTTCTTTAAAAATTTTATCAACAAAAAACCCGGACGTTTTTACGGCCGGGTTCATGTTGATCTAATTTCTTAATAGATTATATGTTCCCAAACCGTAATATCCACCCGGCAGTACAATTGCCTGGGTTTTTGAAGTCGATATGTAGTTTGTGTATTGTCATGTTTTTTCCAAAAGGATTGCAATAATTGCAAAATTATTTTTTCGATGCAAGTACTATACGGAATTTTTTTATTGGGTGTTACACTGTAGAGTTTCTATTATTAAAATTCTTTGTAATTGTTTAAGTTTAGTCAAAGCTTTATGCGACTGATTTGAAATATAACTTCGCCTTTTAAAACCAACATGTACGATCAACCAAGTAGTATCCATAAGGATAAAAAGCAATCTATTACTCCAGCCATTGCTAATCAGCATAATAGCCCGGGTGCTTTTCAATTTGAAGATACAAGTGCAGAAGGTAGCATGCAGAAAAGACTGCAGGCAGTTGCCAATGGTAGTGCATTGGTGAAGCAACAGGCACAACTCAAAGCTGCGGCTGAGGGGGTTGATACCAGAGAAAATAAAGTACAAAGAAAAGCTAATAATACCGGACTTCCTGATGAGTTAAAAGGTGGAATTGAAAATCTCTCCGGCTATTCCATGGATGATGTGAAGGTTCACTACAATTCTGCCAGGCCGGCTCAACTCAATGCACATGCTTATGCTCAGGGCACAGACATTCATATCGCTCCCGGCCAGGAGAAGCATTTGCCGCATGAAGCATGGCATGTGGTACAGCAGAAGCAGGGGAGAGTAAAGCCTACTACGCAAATGCATGGTGTTCAGGTGAATGACAATGAAGGATTGGAAAAGGAGGCGGATGCTATGGGAGGTAAGGCTTTGCAAAGGATCTCATCCGGTGATGATACCCCTTTAGGTAGCAAAATGCTTCAGAATAGCTATCAAATTAGTTATCCGGTACAAAAAAATGATAAGTTAAAAGACCTTCTGGACAATGGGGGTTTAGCCGTAGCTATTGAAAGAGAAATGGAAGAAGGGGATATTAAACCTGAGCTACGGCCTGCTATTCTTGAGGAGTCAGCAGCATTTAGTGCAGAAATGATAGCTAAGGAGCCGGAGATTGGGTTTTTCAGTTTCTACTTTAAGCTTATTGATCATGTAGCAAGAAAAAGGGGCTTATATGTGGAAGATGACGTTGATGATGAATATGAAGAGGAAGATGAGGCATCTGAGTCTGAAGATGAAGATATTGACACAGGGCTATACCATGGTAGCGCATCACGATCTGGTTTTGCTCGTCTGGGAGCGGAGGAAGATGCCGAGGTTGATAGGTTCAAAATGAGGGGACGAAAATCGGTGTACGATGCCGACAAAGTAAGAAGCTCGAGGCGACAAGAAGCAGCGGCAAGTGGGATAGGAATGGTGAAGTCAGGAACATTTATCGGACTTGATGCCGCACTTCCCGGCTTGGGAACTGGCTTAAGTGCGGCCAATGCAGCTAATGAAGCCAGGAAAAAACATTATGTTGGGAAGGGTGCTAAAGAAGTGGCCAAGGGAGCAGTTGTAGAAAGTACTGCTCAGATCGTGCCCTATGTTGCTTTTGCCAGAGATGTTGGCCAGCTTATGCGTACTGCATTTGAGTCTTCAAAATCGCGTAAGGAGCACAAAACTAAGAGAGCGAAGAAGCTCCTTGCACAGCTTCAGGAGGAGATTCCTGCGGCAAGGGCGCTTCTGGAGCAAATCCACGCTAATGCTGATCCTGGTGATGAAGATAATATCAGACGATTGACTAAGGCAATACAACGAATGCGTGAGGCTGAAGAAGAAACACGCCAATGGATTGCGAAAAAAGAAGCTCATATGACGCTGCCGCTGCTGGCAGATATCCCGGCTGAACACGAAGAAGATGAAGATGATGGATCACTTATATGAAGAAAACCAATACTAACCATAACCTGAGTAGGTCCTTTAAACACTCTCCGGCTTCGGGGAATAAGCTTGAATTCTTTAATTAGTGTTTGTAATAAAACTCTAAATGTCTTTAAGAAAACATTCCCGCCAAAGGGCGGGATGAAGTGTTAAAAAGCGGAGCATACTGAGGTACGTGAGCATTTTTGGGGCGAGCGTAACGCAGACATTGGCGTTATCTTAGAGACACTAATTAACAATATGAAAGTACAACGCGGAATTCAAAACAAAACAACAACACCTTCAGCACAGGTAAATCAAAAAGAAAATAATAGCAAGCGTCATCAGGTTGTGGAGAATAGTGCTGAATTAACTATACAGAGAAAATATCAAAGGATAGCTGACCAAAGTTCTCACGTAAAGCATTTAGGTGTCTTTCAGGAAATGGTTAATGATTCTTCTTTACAGCTAATGAGAAGTAACGGGATCAATAATGTTATCCAAAGGCTGAAACATACAAAAGCGGAGGTGAATGATGCCCTCGATAGCGGTGTTATTAAGTCATTTTTAGCAGGTATTTATGGATTGAGGTATAGACATCATAACGATGAATGGATATATATGACTGCGTCCGCTCACCAGGAGGATGGTTATGAGGCGAGTGGAGCCAAATATTGGTATAGAGCTATGCCAGAAGCCGAATTCTTAGCTTTTACAGGGAGCTTTCAGTTTAATGGAGATTCATATGGAGGGATAGCACCTAATAGAGCTTACGTTCAGAACCCGAAATACTTTGGAAATAATAAACCTGCAACACATATTGTAGAGTTCTCAACACCAGGCGAGGGCTTTTTGTATGATCTTTTTAAGGAAAGACTGGGCGTTCATGGTAATCCTAAAGCGGAAGGAGGAGGTACTTTTGGATTGGGTCCTAGTGGTAATGGTGCAGGACAAGCAGGAGTGATATTCAATCAATTGTTAAGGGATGCCGCTATCAACTATAAAGTTGTAGATTGGAAAGACGTTAATACATTGCCATAACCATATTCATTTCGATATGGAATAAGCTAACCTACATGGAATAAATTATAAGCGTGCCCCAAAACCACCATATCGACAAACATCGCATCGTTATCTCTGCCGGTAACAACGCGGCTATCAGCGGTATCAACAAAGAGATACAGGATAGCAAAGAAGAGATATTCGATATCATATCAAGGGTTTTTGATAAATATTTTCCTGACGACCGGCTGATAGAGATAGACAAGATCCGTCTTGACCTCGGATCCCTGCCAGCAACAGGTTTTAAACAGGAATACCAACGCAGGTTGGTGTTACTACTGGAAACTGAGCTTAAAAAAATTTCTGAAAAGCCTGAATTTCAGGGGTATGTAGGCCAACAGCCTGTGCGCGTACACGGCCGCCTGGAACTGCTGAAGCGATATTTTCTACGAGGCTATGAGCCTTCACTTCAAAATGAGGCCGATTTTGATCCGAATGTAATTGTGGAGGAGTTGCTGATAACCGATACTGAGCGTTTTGCCAACAAACTGGCGCCTGTGTGGGCCTCTGGTAATGGAAGAAAACGCCTGCAGTACCAGTTGCATAAGGACGTATTCAGTAAAGTGAATGCGCTAATGACCGGACAGGGAGGTATTGACACTGGCCCGGGTCAGAGTCCGCGGTTTAAGCCCGGTAAGGCTCTGCTAAGGCAATATATTGTGGAAGGCACATGGACGAAAGACTTGAAGGCGCCCTCTGTTTTGTGGTTGAACCAATTTGTTGACAGACTTCATAGAACTGAAAGTAAGGATCTGTTTCAGGAGCTTTTTAAACTAATGTATCAAACATCTTCGAGAACCCGGATGGCTTACGCCCTGTCCCTGGAGTCACTAAGAAAAGGATTTTATGGCTTGCCGCAACTTCGGAAGAGCCTGAAGGAGCTTGAAATAATAGAAAAGGAACTGAAAAACTTGCAGGTGGATACTGATTTTTTGTCTTCGCCAACTTTCAAGACTTTCTGGCTGGAGTATCTTAATGAATATCGGAATACCGGTGGCAAAGCAGACGCCTTTAATAGATTGCTAACACAGGTCCCGGTTGATCAGGGTAAGTATAGAGCGGTAGTTGTAAGGAAGCTGGGCCAGTTGACCGAGGCCGATCAACTGACGAAAAAGTTAAAAAGGCCCGATGAAGACAGGAGGCATCCTGATGTGAAAACCGGCACTTTCAACAGTACCATGGACGTGCTCATCCGCTTTCTCGAAAAAGGGCTTCTTCCGCAGGGCCTGGATTTGAATGAAATGATGGTAGGTCTCCTGAACACACATTCGGTGTTATTGGCCAGGATCTTAAACACTAAATGGCATTTATACCCGGTCAGGTTCCGACTGGCTCACCAACTTGATATTGACCACCTGGTGAAGCTTATACCATTGTTGTTTGGTGATTCAAATTACCTCACCTGGCTTGAAGAAATATTCGATTCCGATGCAGTGGTAATGGCAAAAGATATTCCTGAAAAGGCAAGAAAGGCCATTTATTTTGCCTTTTTTGAGGCTATTGCCGGTGCTCATGAGCAGGAACTGAACAAACTACAGTTTCAGGAATTACTGGCCTTGTCTATAGTGCAAGCGTTGCCTGAACTGGATGAGGAGGATATCATTTGGATAAGAGAAGACCAGAGCTATAGTTATCTCGGGAAGCACATTCTTAAGAGATTGAGAAGCGTAGAACCTGCTGAGGAACAACGGCAATACGATAAGGCGCTTTTGCATGAGCTTATTACAAAAGGCACTACCTCCCGGACTTATAAGAACCAGTTCAAGACTGCACATGAATGGCAGCATTTCTTCGATTCGGTAATCACTTCAGGTGAAATTGGCCCTGGCGTACTTATGGGCAGGGAGGTCCACGAAACTTTCTGGTTGGAAATGGTGCCTTCGCTTGATAACAACCACCTCGAAAAACTGACCCTACAGGTTGCCACCTTTCAAAGATCTTCAATTGCGGGTGTGCTTGCCGAACTGAAGTTGCTGGAAAAAGAACTAAGATCGGAGGCTGGTCCCGGAGCATTTTATCCCCTGGCAAAGGACATTTATGTGGTGTTGCTGCAAGCGCTGACCAGAAGCAGGTTTTCTATGAGCGCTACCCAATTGGTGAGTATGCTGTACCGGGAGGTATTTACCAAATTGAAGAAGGACCGCACAACAGCAGTTTACAAAGAGTTGGTCCGAAGTCTGGTCCTTCAATCGGAGCATCCGGATTTCGAAAGGCGGCACCCTCGCATCTCTAACTGGTTGGCCGGTGCAGTAAAAATGGAGGTTTTTGAACCAGCGCTTCCAAAAATTAAGAAGAAGGGGGCAGCAGGTATTGAAGTTGCGTACCAGGAGAAATACAACACTGCCGACCTGCTTCTGTTTTACATCGAAAAAGAGGTATTGCCTGATTGGGCAAGCCTGAAAAGTACGAGTGAAATAAACGCGCTTGCTGATCAGGCTATCCTGCATTTTGACCCGCAGTTGATGAGCCGGATTGGCTCGGGTAAACTTGATATAGTTGCGATCCAGCGGTTGATCAGTTTATTGAAAACTGATTCCTGGCATCAGCTACTCGCTTATTTCGAACCTGCAAGGCACATCATGCTTTCACAAACCATCAGCGAATTGGTGAATTGGGCGCAGCGTCATTCATTCGTTTCGTCTTCTCAGGAAATGGAAATATTTCTGAGAACGCAGATGCTAGTCCTTAGCCTGGCACCCCCTTCAGGAATCCATGAGTATGATATTCGGCAGCTTTTAAGGATGGTGGCACTCAAATATGAGCAAGCTTACCCGGAGTTACTGGCCTTGCTATGGAGCGATTCTGCAATGTTGAAGAGTAAACTGCTGAAAGATGTCGTGAAGAAGGAGTATAGCTTCCATGTTCAGCAAAAAGGAGTGAGCTGGAGCGAATCAGGGGTTGAGGCCTCCGCAAGAGGAAAATATACCTCTGTGGATGCCATCTTACAGTACTTATTGCAAAGAAAAATTCCTAAGTGGAGCGCAGTGAACAATGAAAAGGATATTGGTGCACTTATCCGGGAAGGAATAAAAGCTGATCCTCAGGAGATAAAGAAAATCATTCATCGTGTCAGCCATCAGCCGGAGGCAATCACTGCATTTGCCAGGCTGTTAAAAATAGCAGACCTGGAGCGGGTACTTCACCTGGGGTATATGGAGGCTTTTGCGCGTGTTGAGCCCGTATTATATGACTTGATAGAGTTTCAAAAGCAAACAAACTTTTTTCGGACGTCACAATCGGATCTGAAGCATAGCCTGTTGACGTTGATGCTTCAGGTATTATCAAAGTGGGGTACATACCAGTCTGAAATAACATTATTTGCTGAATTTGTCGATGCGCTGGCAAAACAACACACAGCGGCTGGAAAGAGCAGTCTTTACCACGAGTTGGCGACCTGGTACGGCATGCTGAAAAGTGAGAGCCTGAAAACCCTGATAAAGCAGTCGATGATTGGAGCCGGTGACGATGAGGAGTGGGGAATCGGGGGAATTTTAAAGGAATATCGCGGGCAGTTTCAAACTTTCGATCTCATTGTGTATCATCTAAAAACGCGTTCTTTCCCGGACTGGGCATCTATCAAAAATAAGCGGTCTCTGCAGAGCCTCTTAAACAAAGCAGTGACGGCTCAGGAAATGGCGGATATCCTTACCTCCGTGGTTGATGATGATATCGCAATAGCTGCCTTTATAGACCTGGTAAGTGAGAAAATGCTGGCTACAACCCTGGAGGTATTGGATAATCATCATTTTCGAGCATATCGCCAAATCATTGATGACCTGCTCACAATCAAGATAGAAGGTAAGTTGCCTGTGGAAAAGCAGGAGCTAAAACAACATCTGAGCCTCCTTTTGGTCACGGAGCTTTCTCGGCCTCATCCACACAAATCTTCAGAGGAATTTGCCCTTTTTCTTATTAACCAACTAGCAAGAAAGATATCGATAGAGTCTTTTGAACTTTACAATCTGCTGGAGAAGGATCTGAAAAATTTCAGGAGCAGGCCTTTACAAAAGGCTGTACAGGATATGAGGCTAAGGGAGGCATATGTCGGCCCTGATGAGCAGGAGGAATCATCTGTTATGGCTGATATTGATACCCTGTTGTACATCATTTCACACGGAGCCATTCCGTGGTGGCATGTCAGGCGCACCAAAAAGAATGCTTCTGTGAAGGCCGAAACAGAACGGCTTTACAAGCTTTTGCTTCATGAACATATGACGGAACTCATGGAAGTGATCCGAAAGTCCGGTAAAGAGCTTTATTATCTGACAGCTATTTTCAAAAATACCTCAGTCAATGAATTCCATCGAATTATTAATACTGTTGCTCCCGGAATGTCAGGATTTGTGATGCTGTATACACGTTCGCTGGAATCCCTGTCACGGAAACATAGACGACTTTCCTATGCAGAGGGTACTAATATCTACTTGTACATTTATCAGTATACACGCGACAGGAGCTCAGGCTTCACCGCTTCTGTTTTTGTTACAGAAATATCCCGGCACATTGCTGGTGCAGTCAAATTAGATAGGCATGAGTTTTTAAGTGACCTAACTGGTGCTACTGAAAGCTTACTTCTGAAGGGTGAGCATAAGTTTAAACCGCTCCTGGATATTTTCCATGCCATCCGGCATAGCTCTCCACCAACTGAAAAAGACGAGGTTTTAGATGTATTACACAAAGAAGAGGGTGGTGAGGAAATGGCTGAAGATTTCGGGGGTACACTCCGGCACTATCTTGAATATGGATCTTTACCATTCAAAACTGAACTTAAAAATTATAAGGATCTGGTGAAGGCCTTTGATCAGGAGGCGGACTCTAATCCTGCCGAAATAAAATCGGTACTACTCTCTGTGCTGGCGAGGCCTATGGCTACCGAACGGATACTTCGTCACGGCAACCAATTGCTGCTGAAGATGGCAGCGCTGCTTTATGGCGTCAGGGAACAGGAGATTGAGGAATGGTTGTTCGGTATAGCTGATTTTATGCATTCCACCTACCCGCAAGTACGTAGAGCAGCCTTTGGGGCTTTGGCCATGCAGGTATTACTGAAATCTATATCAACGCACAGGTCGGTTAAGTTTGACCCGGCAGCGCTAACGCGCTTGTACTTTGATAGGGCTTCCAAGGGCCATGTACCAGGATTAAAGGAAAATTTGGCAGGTGTTTTTCAAGTCTATAAGCCTGCAGCCGGGGTATCAACAGTATTTTTAAGAATGCTCGAAAAAACCATTCAGGAGGAGGCTAAGTATACTAAAAAGCCAAAAAAGGAGACTCCGGTTGAAGAAAAACAGGAGCCGCTGGATGAGTCATTGCTGATCCACAATGCGGGAGCTGTTATATTAGCCAACTTTCTTCCCAGGTATTTCGACATGCTCGAGATGACAGAAAAGAGGGCATTTAAAGACATGGAAACCGCTGCCCGGGCCGTACATCTGGTGCAATACCTTGTTACCGGGCAGACAGAAACGGCAGAGCATGAATTGGTACTGAACAAGGTGCTATGCGGACTGGAGTTGGCCTACCCTGTCGAACGTTCGATTGAACTTACACCCAGGGAAAAGGAAGTATCCGAAAGTTTGTTAAAAGGCGTGCTACAGAACTGGGATAAACTAAAAAGTGCGTCTATTGAGGCCCTGAGAGAAGGTTTTTTGGTGAGGGATGGACATTTGAGTGAAACACCTCACAATTGGGAACTCAAGGTGGAAACCAGCGGCAGAGATATTTTATTGGATTTCTTACCTTGGTCATTTAATACGATCAAACTATCTTGGATGGAGAAAAGCCTTAACGTACATTGGAGAAAATAGTGTCAACCTTGATCTTGCATAATGATGGAACTGTTAAAAAGTGAAACGAGAACCAGTATCCCTGTGATAAAGAAGGAGCTGGAATGGCTGAAAGCGGTCATTGAGTTTCGGTTCAATAATTATTTCAGCTCGGCCGAGGATGAAGACATAGAGAAGGTAACACCCCCCGACCTTAGTGATGATGACTCGATATATGCAAGGGTAATACTGGAAAATGATTTTAATACCACCGAGCGGATCATTCTGCTGATGGCGCTGGCAGTGCATGTATCACCGGCTATTTATGATATATTTTTCACCAAAAATTCCAATTTCGACCGCGGGTTTACAGTTTTTGGTGGGGTAACGGGCGAAGCTCACAGTGGATTCATTCCCACCGGGGAAACGGTGTCTTTTATAGTATGTGGTCGTGATCTGGAGAAGCGTTTTCAGCTACTGGATCTGTTTTCCGATGAGCATCCGTTTCATACGCAAAATATCCTGAGCCTAACAGGGATTAAAGACAGTGAACCGGTATTTAGTGGAGTACTATCTATCAGTAAAGAATATTTAAGCCTTTTAGCGCAGGGCAAAGCCTATCGCCCGCAGTATACTTCTTCATTTCCTGCACGTCTGCTAACTACCAAACTCAGTTGGGAAGATGCTGTTTTTGACGAATACACACTCAGTGATCTCGAAGAGGCTAAAGTATGGATCAGGCATGGAGAAGAGATCATGCAACATAAGCTGCTAAGCAAGCATTTGAAAAGAGGATACAGAATATTATTTCACGGCCCTCCCGGTACAGGTAAAACAATGACAGCATCCTTGTTGGCACAGGAGGCGCACATGGACGTATACCAGATCGATCTTTCTTCGGTGGTGTCCAAGTACATCGGCGAAACAGAAAAAAATCTGGCGGGGGTTTTCGACCTGGCCGAAAACAAAAACTGGATACTCTTTTTTGATGAAGCGGACGCCCTTTTTGGCAAACGTACGCAGGTGCAAAGTAGTAATGACCAGTTTGTAAATCAGCAGGTAGCTTATCTTTTGCAAAGAATTGAGGATTTTGATGGAATTGTTATACTGGCCACTAATTTTAAGGATAACATCGACAGCGCATTTTTAAGAAGATTTCAGTCAGTGGTCTATTTTCCAAAACCCAGAATGGAGCAGCGGCTGGAGTTGTGGGAAAAGTATTTTTCCGGGACGTTTGACTTGGTAGATGTGGACCTTGAAAAGATAGCGATGGACCATGAAATTACAGGAGGAAGTATCATTAACGTGCTCCGATATTGCACCATTGCAGCCAAAAGAAGGAATAGTAACAAACTCTATACCGATGATATTCTGAAAGGAATTAATAAGGAATATCATAAAGATGGGGTAACTATTTAGTTTAAACATGACCTCATTTCATCAAATTTTATCCACTACCCGGCACGACCTCAAGCTCGTGCTCGATGGATTTATTGATGAAAAGATCCTGCTGGAAGCCATTGCGCTGTTGGAGCGTGGGGTGGCTACTACTTTGATCATCCGCTCAGATAATGAGGAGCGGCTTCATGATGATGTATTTTTGTTCAATAAATGCCTTATTTTCATTAAAAAAGGTGGTGAGCTGTATTTGCATGACCATCCTGCACAAAATATTGCTATCAGTGATTATAAGCATGCGTTGAGATGGAGTGATGCCACAGAAGACCATATTACAGATGAAAATCAGGCAGCCGGAGTCCATCAAAGGCTTCGAACCTTTCAGGACCTTCTGAAAAAATCCGGACCATTTCTCGAAGACGAAGATGACATCAATATCCACTTCACCATTACTGACGATATCATCCTGAAGGGAGATGAAGTCACACTGTCATGGCAGGTAAAGCATGCTTCGACAGTGATCATCGAAGGGCTTGGCGAAGTGGGGGCCACAGGAAGTAAGAAGCTACGACCCGGAGCTGATACCATCTTTAAAATAGGCGCTTACAACACTGCGCAGTCACGATTAAAAACCGTATGCGTCAAGGTTTATGATGACATCCATATCAATTATGACCTGAGCTTTGCGAACCTCAGGACCAAACAATTTTCAAGCCTGGTGAAAGAGGAGAATTACCCCCATGTATTCGGAGTGGCCGGGGGTAATATCGTAAAGCTGAACTGGCAGGTGAAAGACTCCAATGTAGTTAATGTGCTTCCTTTTGGGATCACCGGTGGATCAGGTGAACATGAATTTGTGCCTGTGGGCAATATGGAGATCATCATTGAGGCTCAAATACTGCATCGCATATTTCGAAGGAGAATTCAATTGCTTGTCTTTCCCATTCCTCTGTTCACTGAGAAGCTTGCAACTGTAAAACCTCAGCATGAGCTTCAATTAAAAGCAACCGATATACATGATATTATTGCTCAGGTGAAAAACAGGCAACAGGCTTACAGCCAGTCACTTCGCGTGCTGAAGGAGCAGGAAATAAAAAAGTACCAGGCATTGGTCAGCCAGATTTGGAAAATAACTTTTGATAAATCTGATAATAAAATTAATTTGGATGAGGTTAACCGGAGTGTTTTTGAGAGGCTGAAACGCTATTATTCAAATAAACCAGGCATTACAGAGGTGATCGACTCGATAAAATCTTATTATGGAAAATCATAAGGCAGAAAGTGAAAATATTGCCCATATCAAGCCTTTAATGCGCTTTTTTCTGTTTTGCTCTGCAGCTAATCAAAACATTTTAAAAAGGTGCCCCTCTTCAGAAAGGCATAAATATGCAGGAGTGGGAGCTACGGTATTCTTTACCGGCCTGCTGGCTGCTCTTTCAGGGGGTTATGCGATCTTCACGGTTTTCAACAGTACTTTTATTGCCGTTGCGTTGGGTATTTTTTGGGGTTTGCTCATTTTCAATCTCGACCGGTTCATTGTCTCTACCATTAAGAAAAATGACCGTAAGTTAGATCAATGGAAACAGGTGATCCCAAGGCTTCTGTTGGCGGTATTCCTGGCTGTGATCATTTCGAAGCCATTGGAGCTGAAGATCTTTGAACAGGAGATCACGGAAAGACTGCACTATACCGGAGTCCAAAAAATTGAAAATATAGATGCACTTTATGAGCAGAAAGTCGATAAGCACCGGCAGGCAATACAACAACTGAAAGAAGCCACGGAGCAAAAATTTGATGTCCGGGAAAAATATTATGAGGAGTATAAATGCGAATGTGAAGGTACCTGCGGTACCGGGGAGAAAGGTGTGGGATCAGAATGCTTGAGAAAGGAAAAGAAATACCTGAAGGCAGATGAAGAGTATAAGCTTGCCAAAACTGAAAATGATAAGGAGATCAGTATCCTGAGGACAACTGTTGAGGAGCTGAACCTGGAGCGTGAAGAATACAAAGAAGAATTGCAGGCATCATTTGCTTCCGGGCTTTTGGCAAGGCTACAGGCTCTTGGCGAGCTTCCCCCAGGTCCGTCTTGGGCCATTGTGCTGCTGCTGATATGTATTGAAATTGCACCTATCCTCACGAAGTTATTGTCTCCGTACGGTCCGTATGATCACCTGCTAAAAATAGTGGAATACGAATATGAGATCGATGAGAT
This sequence comes from Fulvivirga imtechensis AK7, assembly GCF_000331535.1. Lineage (GTDB taxonomy): Bacteria > Bacteroidota > Bacteroidia > Cytophagales > Cyclobacteriaceae > Fulvivirga > Fulvivirga imtechensis. Next base: position 43,170 of record NZ_AMZN01000044.1, read on the forward strand.
ATCTACCATTAACCTGAGAAATCAAAAGCTGAACAACCAGTTGACATTGATGGCCGGTATCGAGCAGGAGAAAGTGGAACAGCAGATTGTCCATAACAAACAAACGCTGAAATTGATAGAAGAGGCTCAGGAAGAACTGATCAGAGAGCAGTTAGCCATTTGGGTGGAGAAAGAAAAAAGAAAATTGCGCGAAGAGGCGCAGCAGGAAAAAATCTATGCCGGAAGCAAATGATACGAGCTGTCCTTTTATTCACCCTGTGTACTTTAATAGGCGTCTGCCGCGCTCAGAATGACACCAAACTTTATGTGGTAAAAGATACGGTGATCAGTGGAGTGGATACCCTGAAACTGATCCATACCAAAGTAAAGGTGTGGATTAAGGCAAAGAAAAGATTCAGCTTCGAAGTAGGGCCCGGTGATACTATTCTTTATTCTCTGCAAAAGCAGAACAATACCAGGATGAAGTACAAGGTAATAAAGCCCAATGAGGAGGAAAAGGAATATGTGCTGTCTGAGGATATAAAAAATATGCCTCTTGAAACCGGTGCCGGAGCAGGAAACTATACTCTGGAGTTTAAGAACCAGAGTTTTAAGACAAATTATGTAGTGATAGACCTGAAAAACGTTAAGAGTTGGAAAAGAATTGAAAAACTCAAAAAGGAACCTCCTAAACAGGATTCGGTATCGGTAGTGATTTATGATACCATCCCCAGAGTGGTTTTGGAAGACACCTACTATATTGGTGCGAAAAAAAATATCAAGGCCGGTTTTGAAAAAGTGATCGCCTTTGAATTTGTTGCGGACTCTGTTCCCTGCTATTGGTCTTACCTGGTTGGCTTTGGGAAAAAGTACCAGGAAGACGTGAATGGCCTGGTGAATCTCGAAACGCAACAACCCGTTGGAGATCCTTTGGTAGCCTATTTTAATGGGAGGTTTCAGAGTTTTCTGCCTTCACAAAGCAACAGGGCAAAACTTAGCCTGAAAGGCCCTGGTGTTGACAGGCATTTTGCAACTACGGATTTTGATACAACTTATGGGAGGAAAGGCGCATATCAGTTGTCTTTAACAAATAAAGATGAGGTAGTAGGTGAGTACGTCTATTTCAAAGTAGTAGCTTTTGATTTTGTGAAAAAAGAGGAAATAAAAGTGCCGGTTTCAGAGTATAAAAAAATGAAGATAGCCAAATGTTCAAGCAAATAACAACCATTTTTCTGCTGACTCTGCTATGGAGCTCTCTGTATGCACAAAAGAGTATTATTAACCAGGGCAGGAGCCAGGCGCGGAAAGTAGAAAGTGAAATAAGGAGAACAAAACGCGACTTCAACAGGGTCGGACAGCTATTCAGCACAGATAAAAAGCAGGTGACCAGTGAGGATAATCTTGCAGATACCATTGTCTGGGAAAAGAAGAGATATATCCCCGAAAGAGGTCTGGTAAATGATTATGCATATCTGTTTCGCTCAGTTCACGGAGCCCAGCAAAAAGTGTATTTCAAGAACACGGGAGACCTTAATAAAATCGTATGGGATTCGACCACCAACAAATTTTACAATCGCCTGGATAAGGTGAATGCCATAAGGGAAGGCAATGTGGTGTTGGGCTGGCACCCGTATTGGATGAAAAATGATTTTCAATATTATAAATACAACCTGCTTTCTATCATAGCCTATTTTTCTTATGATATCAATCCACGCACCGGAGGATATAATGATGCAGATGCCATTGCGGATTGGCGTACCACAGCCATGATCGACTCTGCACAAAACCACAACGTAAAGGTGCTACTGACTGTCACCAATTATGGCAGGCAGCAGAATGATAAATTTCTATCAGACCGAGCCGTATGGAACAGCCTGATCGATAGCCTTGAAGTATTATTGAGAGAAAGAAATGGCAGTGGAATTGACCTGAACTTTGAACAGGTGCCTAACAACCGGAGGGATGATTATACCGATTTTGTTAAAAAATTAAGAACCAGGCTGGGGAGTTCTCGTATCATTACCGTGCAGGTGCCGGCTTACAATAATAACAATGCCATCGACTTCAGGGCTATGGAGCCTTTTGTTAATTATTTTATTATACAAGGCTACGACTACAGCTATGTAGAATGCAACAATGTGCCTGCACCCATATCTCCACTTTATTCGCTTAATACTGAATGCCCTTGCATTGTCAATACTTATGACTATTGCATTCGAAATGGACTTAACCCGCGAAAGGCGATATTGGGTCTGCCGACATATGGTACCGAGTGGACATTGGCGGGGAACAGTTGGAATGCCAAAGCTACTTTCGAAAGGTACATCACGTATAATGACGTAATGTCGGATTATGATGTAAATTATCAGCCAACTTATGATGCGGTAAGTGGCAGCAGCTATTTTTTTATCAGGCAAGGATCACAAAGCTCCAGATTGATCTGGTTTGAAAGCAAAGAAAGTCTCGATACCAAATTTCAGTGGGCGTTGGATCATGATATGAAAGGGGCGGCTATCTGGGCATTGGGTTATGATGGTCAGCAGCCCGGAATATGGAATGCCATCGCCACCAATTTTGGTGTGGAGCCACTTCAGGAGATTCGCCCAATCGGCTACGACAATGGCAATGTCTATTCTATTATGGCGTCTTTTGTAAAGCATAAAAGAGCGATTGGAATAGGAGTAGTAATTATTGTCTACTTCTTTATCATTGGGCTGTTCGTTTCCTTATTTGACTGGCGGGTAAGGGAAATTTTCTTTCAGAATTTTACCTACCGGGCCGTTTTTGCCGGAATTATTATTGCCCTTAGTGCACTTTCGATTTTCCTGCTCAACGATGGCTCTACTTACCTGTTCCCACTTTTCGTAGGGCTCATTATAGGAGCGCTGGTTGTTTATATTATTACAACCCGGTATATTTCATACAGAGATAAATTACCCTAGCCCTTTATTTTATGAAAGATCTTATAGCCAAGGAGTTTTTATATTTTTTCGTAGCAGTGATTGTCGCGTTGCCTGTAGGTTTTTTGTTCCTGTATCTGGTTCATGTAGAGCCCGCGGGAGCTACGCTATCAGAAGATGAAAAAGTGCTGGAGATGGACCTTTTGTTTATCGGAGGGCTGCTGGGCTTTATTGGCGTTTATTTAGTGCGGCTAACAGTATGGGCAGTAAAACAGCTTTTAGTATCAAAATAATCAAGCAACAATGATCCACAATGTGCTTCCCGTAATAGCCAGCGAACTTAACGACTATTTGAAGTCGAGGTTTAATGCTGTGGAAGATAAAGTTATCCTTTCTAATATTATAGATCAGGATGGATCTGTGGCTATCGAGGGTAGCAATAAGGTGGTAATAACACTGATCAACATAGCAGAAGAAACCATGATAAAAGCGAACTCCAATCAACACCTGATCGGCAGTAGTTATGTGGATTTTGCCCCCTCTATCAGTGTCAATCTCACATTGATGATATCAGCATATTTCAGTCCTAAAAACTATGTGGAGTCACTGCGTTTTATATCCGGGGTGATCTATTTCTTTCAGTCAAAGCCACTGTTCACCTCACAAAACACGCCGGGGCTGAGTCAAAATATTGATAAACTTCACTTTGATTTGCTATCTCTTACCCCACATGAACTGATGAATCTTTTCTCTATGATGGGCGCAAAGTACACACCATCAGTTGTTTACAAAATGAAAATGTTGACCTTTAGCCAGGATAACATTGTTGATGAGATACCAGCCATCCAGGGACTAAATGTTGAAGGAGAAACTTCCTGATAGTCAGACGATTGCCATGCTAGTTTTCATGGAAAAAATTAAACTTGTTTTAAAAATTATGCTTTTTGTTTATTTTCATTATCTTGTAAGTTCGATACAGTAAGACTTAACAAATCCGGGTATTATTAAGATCTACTGTCTATCAGTTTGCTTTTTTTAAAACCAACAACTACCAGGATCTTGAGATACGAGACATTACTTTCTGTAGTTTATTCTCATCAGTACTACAGATCGGGAAAATTCAGAGGCTTCGGCATTTTGCCGGCCACCGGGACCGAGCGTCTTTTCAGATCCTATGGTATCATTATTCGTGAGCTGGAGGCTGGTTTTACCCTGCTTTTTAAAGAGGAGAACTCCGGTGAGTCGTTAATAAGAAAGCTCAGGCAAAAACTCCGCTTTACTTTCTACATTGCATCGAAGGATCGTATGTTCATGAATTACTCCAATATACCAGGAGATCTTGATGGCTATTGGTTGAGTAATCTGAATGTGAATGGAAGTGATCCGTCACTAATACATCAGGATGCCTTTCTCGGCGAACGCGATCGCATACAGTTTGTTTCTTCACCTGCAGATATTACCCGGGGTATGACTGATGGATCTGCCGTTGATATTGAGGATATGTTTGGTGAACAGATTTTTCAGGGTGTCAAAGAAGAGCTATCGGAGAGCTACCTGAAAACATTGTTGAGCGAGCATGACTATTTGACAATAACTGTCAACGGACAGGCTAATAGGTACTACAACAAGCCCGGGGTAAAGCAATTAGTGGGAGTAATTGATATTGTACTCGATCCTGAGAGTCCGGGGCATAGTTTTGATGCAATAAAAGGTGCCGAATATAAAGTGGCAATAGACACCAGGCCCACTACGTGGCGCTATAACCTTATTAATCGGGACGAATACAAATACGCTGATTTTAAGATCTATTCCGGTAAAAATGTAGTGCCTACGACTGCTGCTGAAGAAAAGAAAATGATCACCGGAGAGAAAGCCTATTTTATAGAGACAACTACCCCTATTCCATTAAAGGAGCGCTATGAAAATGCACTCGAACTGGAGATGGTGAAAATAGAAACAGATAGAAACATCAAAAGGAGGATTAGTTTACCTGTTCCTGATATTAACAAAGTGAAGGTGATACGAGAGGCAGATGCATATCGGGCATATTCTGAAATGTATATATATTTTTAATCAAAACAATAACTGAAAATTTATGGCTCAAGTATTGGCAACACCGGGTGTTTATATTGAGGAAAAAAGTGCCTTTCCAAGTTCAGTTGTAGCAGTACCTACTGCGGTACCCGCTTTTATCGGGTATACTGAAAAGGCCTCGAGAGGCAATAAATCCATTATTAACGTACCCACAAGAATTACTTCATTAGGTGAATTTCACCAGTTTTTTGGAGGAGCTCCAAAAGTGACATTTGAAGTGGCTGAAGATGAAAAAGAACAGTTCAAAGTTACTGTAAACAGTGACTCCAGGTACAACCTTTACAATTGTATGCGACTCTTTTTCGCTAACGGAGGCTCTACCTGTTACATTGTTTCGGTAGGTGACTACACAGGCGGAGTAAAAGCCGCACAGCTTAATGACGAAGAGAACGAAGGCGGTATCAAAACTCTGTTGAAAGAACCGGAACCTACTATGCTGGTTATTCCCGATGCAGTGCTTTTGGAAGAAGCCGAGTGCAACTCACTGCAACAGGCAATGCTTCAGCATTGTGGTCTCGACATGCGAAATCGTGTTGCTATTCTTGATGTTTACAACGGAGATACGCCCCGCACTATGGCGGATGACGATGTCATCACCAAGTTTAGAGAAGGAGTAGGCAATAACTTCCTACAGTGGGGTGCGGCTTACTATCCATGGCTGAGCACTACCATTGTTTCTGCTGATGATGTGAACTACACCAACATCAGCAACCTTGATGGCCTCACCGGTATCCTCAACAAGGAGGTGGATGATATGGTGGCCAATGAAATTATTAAAGAGAAGAGAGGCGAACTGATAAAAGCAGAAATCGAGCAACTGTCTAATGCTGATGCCGATGTGGTAACACTACATCAAACGCTGAATGCCGTAAGCCCGATGTATAAAACCATCATGGGTGAGGTGAGAAATCAGCTAAATGTCCTTCCTCCGAGCGCAGGCATGGCTGGCGTTATATCTATGGTAGACAATTCCGTGGGTGTTTTCCAATCACCGGCCAACGTTTCTGTGGGCTCAGTGGTGAAACCTGCCGTGAATATTACCAACACCATCCAGGAAGATCTGAACCTCCCACTGAACGGTAAGGCAGTTAATGCTATCAGAACTTTTCCCGGAAAGGGCGTGCTCGTTTGGGGTGCGAGAACACTTGATGGCAACAGCATGGACTGGAGGTATCTTAGTGTTAGAAGAACAGTGATCATGATCGAGCAGTCATTGAAAGCTGCTACTGAGGCCTATGTATTCAAACCAAATGTGGTGAATACCTGGGTTACAGTTAAGGGAATGATGACGAACTTCCTGACCGACCAGTGGAAACGTGGAGCATTGGCAGGGTCTTCACCTGAAGATGCATTCAGCGTTGACGTAGGACTCGGTGTTACCATGACACCTACTGACATTTTGGACGGTATTATGCGCATCACAGTAAAGCTGGCAGTAGTTAGACCTGCCGAATTTATTGTGATCACAATCCAGCAACAAATGCAGAAGTCGTAATTAACTTTTAAATAAAACATTAAGGAATTAAAATATAAATAACATGGCAGGAGAAGCTCAAGATAATATATGGCCGTTGCCCAAGTTTTACTTTAAAGTAGAGGTAGATGGAGGTATCGCGGCCTCATTTCAGGAAGTATCCGGTTTAGATATCGAAAGTGATGTATTTGAATATCGTCATGGAGATAGCCCCAACTTTTCAACTATTAAAATGCCAGGTTTGAGGAAATCCAGTGATGTAACACTGAAGAAAGGTATTTTCACCGGCGATGTGAAGTTCTTCGAGTGGTTCAATGAGATTAAACTCAATACCATAGAGCGTAAGACGGTTACCATCATGCTGCTTAATGAGTCCGGTGACTCTGAGATAGTATGGACATTGGCTAATGCATTTCCAAAGCAGGTACAGGGTACAGACCTTAACTCTACCAGTAGCGATGCGGCAGTGGAAACACTCGTACTGGCTCATGAAGGGTTGACAGTAAGTACACCTTAATTGATGAAGGCGCCGAATGGAAGTTCGGTATCCTTTGACTGGTTGAGAGTGGCTTAAAGAACCAAAAGCTGTAGGTCATCCTGGTGAGTGGAAACCTCCATACATTTTAATGGAGTGGGACTTCACGCTTCAGGATGACTATACCTTTAAGGCGCCTCTCGTTTACTTTTTTTTAATCAATTATTAGTATTGTGGCAGTGAGTAGTTCAAACAAAGGCCAGTTGGGTACAGATCCCTACTATCCCATGGTGGGATTTTACTTCTCTGTTCAGATCGATGGTATTTTCAATAGCGTAGACTCAAAATTCAAAGAAGTCTCTGGAATTACCATGGAGATAGAAAACGGGCAGACTGTAAAAGAAGGGGGGGAGAATGGTGCCGTTCATGAACTACCCGGCCGAACAAAATACTCCGACCTTGTGCTAAAGCGTGGTTTACTGAAGCCCAACACTGAGCTTACCGATTGGTGTATGAGCTTTTTTAATAACGACTTTTCCAAGCCATTGCAGACAAAGGATATTTATGTGCAGTTGTTGAACGATCAGGGAGAACCCGTTTTTACATGGTTGTTTAAAAGCGCTCACCCTAAAAAGATGGAGATTAGCGGGTTCAATTCTACCGGTAGCGGTGATGCGGGGATTGTAGTGGAAACCATTACATTGAAGTACGAAACATTCAGTATTGTGTAATTTTTAAACTATGCCATTAAAAGTGAACGAGCTTGTAATTCAGGCAAAATTTGATAGTGAGGTTGAGGCGGATGCCAATGCCGGCAAAGTAGCAGGTGGCGTTGACCTGGAGTTATTCAGGGAAGAGATCATCAGAGAGTGTATGGAGAAGGTAGAGGAGTATTTGAGGAAACAAGAACGGAGATAGCATATGGCTTCTAATGGAAAAAGGATAAAAATGGTGATAGAAGGCTATGAAAGCCCGGATTTCACAGGGAAAGTGGGTGAGTTTACCCTGCAAATGAATCCTGAGAAGTACGATATAGAGGAGCCTAAGCCGCAAAATATTAAGCCTAATGTACTGAGCAATGGAGAAGTAGCCCCTGGCAACGATCCGGAAGGCCTTGAGGTGCTCAAAATTGAATTTTACCTTGATTCCACAGGAATAGTACCCGGATGTGACGATGTGCATGATAGTATCGACAGCCTGCGGACCCTGGGGTTGGAGATTAATGGAAATATCCATCGTAAGAACTACCTGAAGGTGCGTTGGGATTCAGTGCTGGTATTTCCGTGTGTGATGAAATCCCTTAAAGTAGATTACCTCCTTTTTAAACCGGACGGAGAGCCGGTCAGGGCGAAGGTAAACGCTGAATTCGAACAGTTTATTGATGCGGAAACTCAGGCGAAGATGAATAATACCAGCTCGCCCGACCTGACTCACGTAAGAACCGTTGTTGCTGGCGACAATTTGCCGTTGCTATGCCATCGGATCTATGGAGATAGTAAATACTACATCCAGGTAGCGGAGTATAACAATATTATTAACTTAAGTCATTTAGCACCAGGGCAAAAAATTGTATTTCCACCATTAGGTTATGGCAACATCACCAGTAAATAGCAAGATAGATCTCCCCACCTTTAAAATACTCGTTGAAGGGCAAGCCATTAAGGAGTATTATCAGGTGGTGAGTATCCATGTGGAGAAAGAGATTAACAGAATTAATACGTCCGAAATCGTTCTGCTTGATGGAAATCCGGCTGATCAGAACTTTGAGATCAGCGAATCTTCAGATTTTGTTCCGGGAAGTAAGATCGAAATAGACCTTGGTTATCATTCTACAGAAGAAGCTGCTTTCAAAGGCATTATCATGTCGCAAAGCATCAAAGTGAGAAGTTCGCCTGCAGGGGTACGTTCCGAACTTACGATCAGGTGCTCTGATGAAGCCGTAAAGCTAACCATTGGCAGGAAAAGCAGAAACTTCAAAGACAAAAAGGACAGTGATGTGATCACGTCCATCATCGGAGAAACAGGTGTGGATAAGAGCGTAGGCGCCACCAGCTTTACCCATAAAAAAATTGTGCAGTACGACAGTACAGACTGGGATTTTATCTTGTCACGGGCAGAGGTAAACGGCTTTGTGGCTGTTTGTGATGATGGGAAGCTGAAAATTGATGCGCCTCAGCTCTCTGGACAGGCGGCATTAGGCATTACTTACGGAGTCGATGCCATAGATTTTCAGGCGGAGCTGGACTCTGTATCACAACTGACGGCTGTAGAGTGTACCTCCTGGGACAGCACCCAGCAAAAGCTGTCCAATGGCCAGTCTACAGAGCCTACTGTTAACGAGCAGAGCAATATCACCGGCAAAACACTTTCCTCAGTTATAGGCTTGGCAACTTTTAAAATGGGTACAACGGTGCCAGAAGATGCGTCCGTACTAAAAGATTGGGCCAATGCTAAGCTTCAAAAATCCAGATTATCAAAGATAAAGGGGTACGTTACGATACCTGGTAGTACACTAGCCAAACTGGATTCTCTGGTCGAACTGAATGGCTTCGGAGCCAGGTTTAATGGCAGTGCATATATTTCGCGAGTGACCCACACTCTGGAGGGTGGCAGTTGGACAACTAAAATTGGCTTTGGCCTTAACGACAAGTGGTTTTCCGAGTCACACCAAATTGTATCGCCAGCAGCTTCCGGGCTACTGCCGGGGATCCCCGGTTTGCAGATAGGTGTCGTTAAACAAATAGATCAGGATCCTGACGGTGAATACAGAGTATTGGTAAATGTGCCAATCATTGAAGAGTCAGGTGATGGTATCTGGGCCCGCCTATCAAACTTCTACGCATCGGATGGGATTGGCAATTATTTCTACCCTGAAGTAAGTGACGAAGTGGTGTTGGGCTTTCTCAATGAAGATCCGCGATTTCCCGTAATACTCGGTTCATTGTATGGCAAAAAGAGAAAACCCGCCTATACCCCAGATAGCGAAAACAAAACCAAAGGAATAGTTACCAAGAGCCAGATGAAGCTAACCTTTGATGAAGATAAAAAAATAATTACTATAGAAACTCCGGGAGGCAACAAAGTAACGCTGAGTGATGATGCGAAATCCATTACCATGGAGGACCAAAACAGTAATAAAATTGAAATGTCCGACAGTGGTATTACAATTAAAAGCCCTAAAGACATAAAAATAACTGCAAGCGGAAGCCTGAGTGCAGAAGCTACCTCCAATGCCACCATAAAGGCCACAGGTGATGCTTCTGTATCAGGAAATAACGTAAATATAAAAGCCAACATGGCCCTGACTGCCGAAGGATCAGCCCAGGCAGCCCTGAAAGCATCAGGCCAGGTGGAGGTGAAAGGAGCTATGGTGATGATTAATTGAGTTGGAAGACGGAAGACCGAAATCCGAAGTGGTTGGTAACCAGTGATCGGTAATCGCTAATCAGTGGCCGAATGACATCGAGAACTGCAAACTATAAACTATAAACTATAAACTGAGAACTGAGAACTGAGAACTGAGAACTGAGAACTGTAAACTGAAATGCCCCTAGCAGCAAGACTAACAGATATGCACACATGCCCGATGCAAACACCGGGTGTACCACCCATACCTCATGTAGGAGGACCAGTTATTGGTCCGGGCGCGCCTACCGTTTTGATCGGAGGTATGCCGGCAGCAGTGATGGGCGATAGTTGCGTATGTGTGGGACCACCCGATACTATTGTAAAAGGGTCAAGCACGGTAATGATTGGTGGCAAGCCGGCAGCACGGCAGGGTGATACGACTGCCCATGGCGGGCAAATAGTAATAGGTTGTCCAACAGTAATGATTGGAGGATAAAATGGATCATGAAAACTCTTTTTTAGGACGCGGATGGGCTTTTCCTCCTGCTTTTGACACCAAATCGAAAAGAAGTATGATGGTGGAGGAAGAGGAGGATATCCGGCAAAGCCTTTTCATTATTATCTCCACTATCCCCGGAGAGCGGATCATGAATCCTAAGTTTGGGTGTGACCTTACCTCGTCTGTTTTTGATAATGTGGATAGCCTGGCCGTGAACAGGATGAAAGACCTGATCCGTACAGCGGTACTCAATTATGAGCCGAGAATTACCCTTCATGACGTAGTGGTAGACACCAGAGACTCGTTTGACGGAATAGTGAGGATAACACTCGACTATACCATTAGGAAGATCAATGTGCGAACTAATATTGTGTATCCATTCTATTTAAAGGAGGGTACCAATGTAACCGGTATGTAGGATAGATGAAAAGTGATCAGGAAAAGAAAATATTGTCCAATATTCAGGGTTCTTCCCAAGCCGACAGAACTAATACCATTCTGCATCATGATTATGTGAAGATCGATGAGCGTGCCCTGGCGGATTACCTGGCTTTTCTGTATGAGTATTCCGAATCCATCCGCTTTTATAACTTAAAAAATAAACCAGCGGGAGACTGGCAGCCGTTTTTGGGCAGCGACATAAGTGTTTTGTTGTCGCGGATAGCCATTATCTCTCCCCAAAAGCTGGACAGCCGGTTTCATGAACTGCTGTATCAGTTTGAAAATGAGCTGGATGAGCATAAATCTCATGAGCTTTTCCTTCAGCTTTACTATGAGGTTTTTAATCTCGTAAGGATGTTTGACGAATGGTACAGAGTGGCTCACGAATACAATGCAACTGGCAGCGACAGCGCTTTGGGTGGTATAGTCCAAAATGCTATTGAATACCGGCTGAGCAAGAAATTCAGGCGGCTACAGACACTGATTACTCGTTACAACAGTATGGGCATCGGGGCAGGGTTGGATGCGGAAGAAAATAAACTGGATAAGATCTGGTTTAGCACGCCTGCCGATGATGCTGAGGAATTGACAGGTGGGAGCCCCCGTGAGCAGCTTTCCGGTATGGTGAAGCAATTGACATTTGTTTTTAAGGACTTTTTAAGAGGGGTGACCAATATCGTGAATGCAGCTCCTCAGTTGCTGCTTAAATCATTAGAGCACGAGTACCATGCACCACAAAATGCGTTGCTCATCGCCTTTATCAGGCTACACGAACATGTGAAGAATGATCTTAACCAGCTCACTCGAAAGCATTTGGACTATTATTATTTTGAAAAACTACGCCAGTCGTTTCAGAATGCTATTCCCGACAGGGCGCACCTGCACTTTTCACTGGCAGATCATATAGATAAGTTTATAATAAAAAGAGGCACTTTGTTTGCCGCAGGTGTTGATGAAGATGGCTATGACTATCTGTATAGCGCAGACCATGACCTGGAGTTGAATAAAGCAGCGGTAACAGATATTAAAGTGTTGTATTTGTCCAAGAATCCACTCATTGCCGAGGGTGACAAGTATAAATTGACATCTAATATTTATCGGGCTGAGATAGGCTCTGCCGATGATGCGACTATAAAATTTGATAACTCATCATTGTCATTTCCAACCTTTGGTGAGGAACAATATGCGCTGGGCGAGAAAAAGCGGAGCATGCAGATGGCGGAAATTGGATTCGCATTGTCCACCCCGGTGCTGTTGCTTCGAGAGGGCAACCGAAGCGTAAATGTTGATCTTAAGTTCAACTTAAAATCAATGTCCTCTTTGGTTTCCTTCCTGGAAGATTTTTCCGTGGCTGAAAAGCTAAGTGCTGATGGCGCCTTTCACAAAGTATTTGCCAACGCCTTTAATATCCAACTGTCGTCAGAAGAAGGGTGGCATACCATAGAAAACTATAAAGTTGCACCCCAAAACAACTGGACTGACGGAGTGCTCCGTATTTCGTTTGAGCTGGACCTGGCCGCCCCTGCAATCGTTCCGTTACTTGCAGAACATGTAGATCATAACAGGTATACCTCCAAATGGCCTGTGATGAAGATTGCATTAAGCATGGTAAGATCGATGTATGCTTATTCTTATTTGCGAGACCTGGTTGTGGAACAATGTGAAGTGAGCGTGAAAGTGAGCCGGATAACAGGAGTTCAGGCATTCAATAATTTAGGCAAGCTTGATGTCAGTAGTCCTTTTTATCCTTTCGGTACGGTTCCAAACCTGGGGTCATTTATGCTCATCGGTCATGATGAACTTTTTAAGAAACCCGTTAGTGATATTACTATTGATCTTGAATGGCATAATCTGCCACAACGTGAAGGTGGGTTCAAAGAGTATTACAGAAAGTACGACCCTAATATTGCTAACGAATCGTTCAAAGTATCTTTACGCGCCCTTTCCGGGTATGAATTTTTACCACGCTCCCCGGAGAAGACTCAGATTTTCAGCTTGTTTAAAACCAAACCTGTAAAAGCCGGTGAGGCTTCCCTTCATGAGGTGGCGGAGCGCAATACTATTGATCACGTAGATATCGATGCCCTGCAGATCAAACCGGATTTTAAAATGTTGGAGCTGCCGGATTATGATAACACTACCAGGGCCGGGTATCTGAAGCTGGAGTTGGTAGCGCCAAAGATGGGATTTGGACATGATATGTATGCTACGCTGTTTGCCAATGAAGTAATAGAAAAAACCAAACCTTCCAGCAAGGATGCATTGGACCTTCCAAATATTCCCTTTGCTCCTCAACTGCGATCGATACAACTAAGCTATCAGGCTTCATCTAAGATATACCTTGAAAAATCTGCCACCAGGCGCAGTAACCCTGAAGCGGATGAAAGATTTTACCACCTTCACCCCTTTGGCACCCGGACCATTTTTAAAAACAGCATACCTTATGATCATTTTCTGTTACCACAGTTTGATGATAACGGATACTTGTTTATCGGGCTCAGTGGAGTGCAACCGCCATCAAGTTTGACTTTATACTTTCTTCTGGAGCAACGGGCAGGTAACAATTTTGATATTGAAATTCCAACCGTTCACTGGCAATACCTGTCTGAAGACCGGTGGATAGATTTCAGTAAAAGCGATGTGATATTCGATACTACCAGTAATTTTACGGTTTCAGGTATTGTCAAGTTATTGTTGCCGGCCGACATCACGCAGGGTAACCATATTTTACCGGGCAATAAGCATTGGATATCTGCCCGGGTAGAGGGTGATGTAAACCTGTTATCTCGAACCAAAGCAGTCTTTACCCAGGCGCTGTCAGTTACATGGGTTCCGCACAGGGATGGAGCTCAATGGAAACAAAATATCCCGGCAGATACCATCCAGAGGCTGATACAGCCAAGGTCTGAAATTGCAGGCATCTTTCAACCGGCCACATCTTTTTCAGGATCACCACAAGAAGATCTAAAAAAATACTATGCCCGGGTCAGTGAGCGCCTGAGACATAAAAACAGGGCTGTAACGGCCTGGGATTACGAAAAGCTTATTTTAGAGAAGTTTCCTTTCATCGACAGGGTAAAGTGCATTACACCTATCGAGAGCAATGGCCGTGTGAAAGGAGGCGAGGTGGTAGTTGTGGTAGTACCGGCTATCGACAGGCAAAGTGAATTTTACCTGCCAAAGATCAACTACCATACCCTAACTGATATTCAACGTTATGTTTTATCCGTGGGGTCTTCATTTTTAAGTGTCAGAGTGGTAAATCCTATCTATGAGCAGGTAAAGATCAATTGCAAGATAAAATTTATTGACAATAACAAGAAGGGCGAATACCTGCAGCAGTTGCATGAAGACCTGAGAAGATTTATTTGTCCCTGGTTTTACTCTCCTTCCTCGCGGATGAATTTTGGAGGCGCCATCAGGCATGAGGAGGTACTTACTTTTTTGGAATCATTGGATTATATCACATTTATCACAAAATTGTCGGTGGTCATCGTCCATTATGACAATGAGGAGTATTCTCTTTCCGATTCTATGGATGAAAGTAAAACACTATATGCCAGCGCGCCCTGGTGTGTTTTAGCACCTATGGACAGGCACCAGATATCGATTCTGGAAAAAACTATCCATGAAACTCCTGAAAGAGCAGCCATTGAAAGCATGCGCCTGGGGGGCGACTTTGTGGTGACGGGTGAGCGGCAGGATGACCTCGGTGAAGATTTTCCTCCCTATAGGAAGGGTGACGATAAAGATTATTTTGTAGTAGAAATTGACATATGATTTAAATGAATAGCTTATGCCGATATACAACCGCACTACGCTGAAGAATTTTTTCAAGAATGGTACAAACCCAACGGAGGTTCACTTTTCTGACTTGATAGATTCGACCATCAACAAAATAGATGATGGTTTTGCCAAAAGTATTGAGGATGGCTTACAGCTTTCACCTCTGGGCGAATCCAACCGGCTAATGAGCTTTTATGAAAATGTACGAGATAAGCAGCCGGACTGGCAATTGGTGATCAACCCTAAAGAACAGGTGAAAGGGTTATCCGTTACGCAGGGAGAGGATCGGCACAGGTTGTTCTTTCAAAGAAACGGGCATATTGGAGTTGGTACATTATTTCCGAGAACAAGGTTGGATGTAAATGGAACCAGCCGCTCACAGGCGCGAATAGGTGCTTACTCCAGTGGTATGGTGCCAGCGGATGGAAACTGGCATCCGATTATTGAAAGGCTCACTGACTGTCACGCTTTTGAGATCATGGCTAAAGCCGCGGCAGGCAAAGGCCGCGGTAAATATGCAATGGCACACGCTATGGCCATCAGCGCTTATGGCAGCTCCTCCAGCAAGATAAAGGTGACACAATCTTGGTATGGCAGCTTCTGGAACAGGATCAAATTTAGGTGGAGAGGGGAGCCGGCAAATTACCGCCTCGAGATGAAAACCCGGAGTCATTATGGCATGAACGGGGATAAGCCATATTACATTCAATTTCATACCTGTAGCCTGTGGGATGATAAATTATTTGCAAAAAAATAAGTACAATAACCATTAAAAGCTGACCTCCATTTATGGCTGAGCCAAAATCAATAGCGCGCGACCCCAACCTGCCGAAGAGCATGGACTACCAGGCACTTCGTAAGGAGGGGATTGCCTATTTGCAGCAGCTTTCCGGGAAAATATGGACAGACTATAATGAACATGATCCGGGAGTGACTATCCTGGAACAGATCTGCTTTGCGCTCACTGATGTTGCTTATCGTACCAACATAAGTATCGAAAAACTGCTTTTTTACGATGACGACTACAAAACAGTTTCCGATTCGAATGCACTTTTTGGGCCTAATGAGATTTTGCCGTGCGGCCCGCTGACACTAACTGACTATCGGATCCTGGTCATTGATAAGATCAGAGAGGTAAATAATGCCTGGCTCGAACCTGTGGAAGAAAATAAACTTGGAATTTCAGGTCTCTATAATGTAGTAGTACAGATCTCGAATGAAGTACCCGAAGATGATTACCAACATGTAAAAGATAAGGTGAGGCGGCTTTTCGCGGCCAGCAGAAATCTATGCGAAGACATTAATGAGGTAACAATACTGGTACCCATGCCGGTAAGCATTAACGCTAACATAGATATAAGCTCGGATGCTGTAGGTGAGGAGGTATTGTCAGAGCTGTTTTATCATATTGATCAGTATTTTAATCCAGCCGTACAATTCCATACATTTGAAGAGCTGACAGAAAAGGGGATGCCGATCGAAAAGATATTTGAAACACCATCATTCGATCATGGCTTTATTGTTCCTGGCGAGCTATATCTGAAAAATGATGAATTTTATGTTACTAAAATAGCTGAAATAATCTCCTCTATCCCTGGAATTCGTAATGTGCAGGATCTGGCTATTAAAAAAAATGGAATTAAAGTTTACGGAAACTCCATTAACATAGAACCGGGATATTTTGCCCACCTGGATGTCAGTTATATGGAATCCATTGAGATAACCAAGGGCGGTATTTCATATGAGTATGACAGATCTATTGCCCGGCACCTCTACGAGGTAAAGCTGGATAAACATAAAAGCGCTAATGAAGCCCGGTTTAAATGGCAGTTTGACAAAACAGTAAAGCCTTTTTCTTTTAGCCAGATATCAGATTTTACATCTATACAGAATACACTGCCCGGGATCTACGGTGTGGGTAGATATGGATTGCCCGATGATGCGAATGAGGAAAGGAAGGCTAAAGCCCGGCAACTCAAAGGGTATTTGCTAATGTTTGACCAGATATTGGCTAACCATTTGGTGCAATTGGAGAAAGTGAAGAACCTGTTCTCTATAGATGATCATCATCCACATACTTACTATGCCCAGTTGCCGGCCGATTTCCCTGACCTGGGAGAATTACTGAAAGATCCTGCACCTGAAGCCGTGCTGAGAGTAATGAGCGGATTTGATGAGTATCTTGACCGGAAAAACAGGATACTCGATCACCTGTTGGCCAGGTTTGGTGAACGCTTTTCTGCTGACGTTAGCGGTAAGGTGAAAAACCTCTTTGGCGAAATGTCGAAAGACGAGGTGGAACAGGAGATAATACGGTTGAAGTCAGAGTTTTTAAGGAACTATGTTCGCATGAGCCGGGATCGGGCGCAAGCGTTCAATTACCTCGAAAATTCAATAGATCAGGCCAATGTGCCTACTTTCAGGAGACGCATCAGCTTCTTGTTAAATATTAAAGACCACCGTCAGCGTTCATTGATCAACCATCATTCTCAGATTAAAGTAGATATTCATGAACCGGGAAGCAGAGGCATCAGTAGCGCCAGGGCTGACATGGGTCAGGGTCAGGAAATTCACTATAGACAAGCCGAAGAAACGCAGGGTAAGGCCACTTTTTTAGTAAAGGACAGGAAGACCCTGGAATACCTGCTTCTCAGGGGAGGCAGCAAGTCTAATTACCACATTGTGTCCGCTTCCGATTCAAAATACCTGGTGCTTTTTTATACTCAGAAGAAGGAATTTCCGGTGAAGGTGGCGGAGGCAGATTCTGCAGAGAAGGCTCAAAAACTCATTAGAAAGCTAGTGGCCTGGTTTAATGAAGTAAGTAGTAAAAGTGAAGGATTTCATGTGGTAGAACATATATTGTTGAGGCCTTATGGCATAGATGAATTTCATTTTCAGATACTTGACAGAGACGATGCCATATTATTTGATAGTATAGAGTCTCACACATACGAGGAACAAAAACTACGAGCAGAAGATGCTCTGGTAGCGGGGTGCGACAAAGCTAATTATAAAAGAGTGCAGGTGAGATCAGGAAAGCATGTCATAATTTTAAGAGACAGGCATAACAGGGAGCTGGCGAGGCTAAAAGGCGAATTGCCTTCCGAAGAGGGAGCAGCAAGAAAGGTAGACGACCTCGTGAAATACTTTAAAGAGCTGGAAAAGGATAATACTGTCAATCAGAAGAAGCTGGTGTTCACAGCGGTGAAGGTAGAACAGCGCAAGGTAAGTAAGGATTTCTATAATGCTAAAATGAGCATTATCCTACCCGCATGGATAGCGCGTTTTCAAAATGAAGAATTCAGGTTGTTGCTCCGTAATAGCCTGAGACAAAGCATTCCGGCGCATATTTCGACCAGCTTCATCTGGCTGGATATCGAAGGAATGAAAAACTTTGAATCCGTTCAAAAGCAGTGGCTAGAGCTCAGGCAGCACCTGAATTATGATTGGAAAAAGCTGAATTCACTTTCTGCTAAATTGATCAACATTTTAACGGCATCGGAATATGGCAGAGCATAGCAACCATGGTCACGATCGCATCGTCAATCCATTTCCCGGGTTGAGGCCTTATGGAAAAGAGGAGTGCCAATATTACTACTCTTATGGCTACCGGACCGATGATGTACTGTCGAGGCTTCGGGCCAACAAATTTCTCACGCTGGTGGGGGAGCCTGGTAGCGGAAAGGCCTCATTGGTCAACTGTGCTATCATCCCAACGCTCATGGAAGGATTTGCCGGCAAAGGAGGGAATGAGTGGAATTATATCACATTGAGACCAGGAACCAACCCATTGAAAAACCTTGCGCAGGCGCTTGCCCACTCCAAGGTATTTCTAAAAGGAGGTAAAATAGAGCCCAACTTTGCCGATCAACTGGAAGAAGCATTGAGAGAGAATGTGCAAGGGTTACTGCAGGTATTTGAAAAGTACCGGCTGGAAGAAGAGCATAATTTGCTCATTGTGATCGATGACTTTGAGGATATTTTCGCTTACCAGGAGCTATATGTTAACCCGGAAGACACACTGCTCTTTATCAACCTGATACTCAAATTTATCAGACGCAGCAATTTTCCCGTCTACATAGTCATATCGCTGTCTTCGGATTTCCTGAGTGAATCCTCGCAATACCCCGGCTTGCCCGAAATGATCAACGACAGCCAGTACATGCTTCCGAAAATGGATGGCACACTGCTGAGAAAGGTGCTGGCTCATGCATTTACCAGCAGCGGGATCAGGGCTGATCAGGAGTTGATTAACACTATCGTTCATGATTTCAGTACGTTTCAAGCCAACAATTATCAGTTGCAGTATGTGCTCAAATCAATGGTTGACCTGTGGCTTGGTGAGGCTCAAAATGCGGATAAAGTTCTGGGTGTTAAATATTATGACAAAGCCGGAGGACTCGACAAGGCTATTGAACGGACGGCTGAGAGTATCTATTCCAAACTTACAAAAAAGCAAAAGAGAATATGTACCTACCTTTTCAGGTGTGTAACCTTATCCGGTGAAAACAGCAGAACGAGAGCGGTAGTGGTGGAGGATGTCAGTCAAATAGCCAAATGCAACGTAGAGGAGGTGGTAGAGGTGATCAACTATTTCGGATATGAGCAACTGGAGCTTATCGAAGTCATTGAAAGTTACGACATTGAAGAAAGGCTTGACTCCCTTGACGAGTTGCTCAACAATCCGTTTTCATTGGTAAACAGGTATTCGAAGATCACTTTACGAAATATCGAGTTGGTAGAGTGTTGGTCGCGCTTGAAACGCTGGGTGGAAGAGGAAAACAAAAGTGCAGATATATATCTGAGACTTGTGAACTCTGCTTTACTGCACAGGCAGGGAAAGAAAGGCTTCTTCATGAATCCTGAACTAGAAGCGGCACTGGACTGGTACAGAAGAGAAAATCCGGGCGAGGCATGGGCAGCACGGTATGAACCCAATTTTACTGATGCCGTGGAGTATCTGTTTGCCAGCGAGCAAAATCATCAGCACCAGCTACGACAAGAGCGATTAAGGCAGGAGCAAAAGGTAAAACGCGACAAGCAGTTCAGATGGGTGTTGATAATAGCGAGTATTATCTCTTTGGCGCTGGCAGGGTGGGCTTACAATGAAAGAATGCACGAAAAAAAGTTAGGCGTTAGGTTAAATTATGTTCAGGATCTTGACTCACTTCGGGTGATATATATAGATGCCTTACAAGACATGGATTCTGCCCATATTGATCAGCTCAGATTTAAGGTAAGAAGCCTATCGCAAAACAGAGTTTCGTCAATGGATGAGATACTGCAATATGCGGAGTCAATGATAGAAAGAGATTCGCTTTGTAAAAAAAGTTTAAAAGCACAGATAGTGAGGGTAGAGGCGGCTTTGATGTTCTGGAGCCAGAACTGGAATAATATGGACGAGGTCAATGAAGACAGCGCTGTTGCAGTGCACCGAACTTTTTTTACCAATTTCTGCGAAACGCTGCGATTTCATTGTGGAGATCAATGGGTAAATCTGACTTCCATCAATTATAAATGTGACGCTTTGCAAAAATAATGTTAGGAGGATACGGGCTGTGATAGGGACTTTTTCACAGCCTCGGCTTGCTCCCGGAAGCTAACTGTCATTTTCTTTCTTAAACTCCTCAATTTTGTTAAGAAAGGTAATGGCTTTCTGCAATTTTTCAGCACCAAAAAATTTATCTGTCCGTTTGGCCCAATGGTCGGTACTGCTGTGGGGAGAAAGCTTAATAAACAAATAAATAGCGAATGCGGTCAGCGCTGCCACTATAGCTACCTGAATAACCCAAAACAAAGGACTAGCGTTGGTAATTAGTTCCTGACTGTACCACCATGTGCAGTAGAATGGTGTTTGTAATAGTAGTATTCTCCCGACATTAATATAAGATGTATTTACCCTGGCCAGCTTTTGTTGTGTTTTGATGATACTTTCTGCTATATCAATGCTTCCCAGAATTGCCAGATGTTGCAGATACGCGATCACGGCAAAAACATTGAAAAGGATGATCAGGCCTGCTGAAATGGTGAAATAAATATTGCCGCGGATGTTAAAAACGAGAAATCCCAGGAAAATAACCCATGCTATGCCCAAAAGCATAACAACAACATGCCCTTTCATAAACGAGCGTATAATTGATCCCGCTCTTTCGCTTTGTAGGGTCTTTAGCTGTTGATAATTGATTTCCAACAGCCGGTTTAGCTTCTGATCATACGTTTTCCACACACTTTTTAATTCCAGTTCATTCATAATATTATTCGTTTATTAGTGAAAATTGCTGCTTTAACTTTTTCTTAATGCGCCCGATCTTGGTGGCTACATTGGTCTCTGAAATGCCCAATACTTCTGCCATTTCTTTATAACTGCTGTCATCCAGGTATAGTAGCATGAGGGCTCTGTTTAATTCATCTAATTCATTAATAAAATGATACAGCCATTTTATATTTTCCTCCCGTTCACTCTGCTCTTCTCCGGCTGGTATGTTAATGATAGTTGATGTGATTGGCGATGAAGGTGTTTTCCTTTCTTTTCTGTAATAAGATATTGCCACATTCAAAGCGATGCGGTACATCCAGGTAGATATCTTATATTGGCTATCATAGTTAGCAAAGGATCTCCATAGTTGTATGATCATCTCCTGCACGAGGTCCTTTCTTTCTTCAGTATCTGTACAGTATGAGTTAGCCACTTTATAGATGATCCCTTTGTTCCGTTCAATCAGATCTACAAATGCTTTGTCTTTATCTAGTGAATCCATATGCAACCGGCAATAGCTAAATAAATATATTTACACACTATTATTCGCAGGTTGATGGAAATAATCACACTAACGTGAAAAATCTTTTCAAAGCTGATGCTGAGCTGCCGTTTAAAATTGGTATGTACTGTAGATATTCATGTTTAAACGCAAAATTTTCTAACCATTATCTTTTAAATTTTTAAGTCAATATGCTTATATTGATTGATTAAATATTTTTTGAATTATCATGGAAGAAACCAAATCAGCCACTATTGAAAAACTGATCAATGAGGGAAACATTATTATAGAGGAAAAATATGCCAGGGCTTACTATTCCAGGTCATTGAAGGTTGTGGGCGTGGTGTGGGACGGTATTTTTACCAAAGAGCAATACATGGATTTTTTTGATCGCCTACTTGAGTTCGGGCGAAAAAATCAGGTGATAGGATTCTTTTCCGATATCAGAAAACAAGGTGTCGTACCTGTAGATGCCAGAAAGTATTTTGAAAAGCACGTATCTCCGGAAGCACAGCGGCTGGGTATTAATAAAACAGGCGTGGTGTCGGATGCATCTCCTTTTAAGAAGTACTATTTGAATACCATTATCAAAATGACAGGCCGGCCCGCTAAGATTTGTTCGGACCCGAATGATGCGTTAAGCTATGTGCTTGGTGAATAGGCTCTGTGCATTGATACTGTATTTATAGGGCAGGCATCTGTTCCTTATAGTACTTGTTTCTGTATTCCAAAGGTGTAAGGCCGGTGATCTTTTTAAAAACAGAACGAAAAGCCTTGTTATCAGTATAGCCTACATCGAACATTACCTCAGTGATATTTTTACGGCTCATTTCAAAACTACGTTTGGCAGCTTCTATTTTTATTCTCTGGATGTACTCTGAAATAGTGTTATTAGTGGCCTTTTTAAACCTTCTTTCAAAGCTTCTTCTGCTTACCGCCAGCATATCCGATAGCTGATCTACGGTTATTTTTTCCTGATAGTTATCCTCTATAAACTGCTGTGCCCTTTTCACGTCCTCATCATTGTGCCCTTTCTGGCCATTGAACATCATAAAGGGGGCCTGACTATCTCGGTCGATATCAATGGCGAAATACTTAGAAGCCAGAATGGCCGTATCGCGATCAGTGTATTTCTCGACAAGGTACAGCAGCAGATTCCAGTAGGAGTTGGCTCCACCACTCGAATATAGTCCCTGCTGTTCTGTGATGATACTTCCGTCTGCCACCTGTACTTCTGGAAACATGCTTCTGAATTCGTTGGCAAAAGCCCAGTGGGTAGAGCATTGTTTCCCATCCAGCAAGCCAGTGGAGGCCAATAAAAATGCGCCGACACAAAGTGAGGCTACTTCAGCCCCACGGTTGTGATGACTGGTTATCCAGGGGATAGCATCCCGGTTCTTTTCTACTGCCAGCTTCATGTCTCCAAACAATGCGGGGATCACAATGAGATCGGTTTTCTGAACTTCATGAAGAAGCTTGTCCACATGTACGGAATAAAGGCCGCCATCAAGCCGCACTTCCCTGGATAGTCCGACAAGTTGCACTTCGAAGAGTGGAGGCTTTCCTGCTGCCTGTAGAAATTGATTTGTTGCGGTAAATAAGTAACGAGGATCGGCTATCGCCTCCATTACCGCCAACTCAGGAACCAGAACAGATACATTTTTCATATTATAGTATTGAGATATTAGTATTAAGACCGGGTATCTCATTTTGCCGTTCTTTTGCTCTCCTGCCTTATTGATCAGTGTTGGGTGTTTTTCACTGTTCATTGTCAGGATAGCTTTACTAGTCCCTCCAGGCTTAGTAAAGCAGGCTTTTTGTTACTCCGTACTCAATTCTCTCAACTAAGTACTCATGACTTATGGCCATTTCATGTTATAAAAGTAATGATTTGAAGTGACGCCAACAACCCCCTAAACTGGCGTTTTCACACCCTTTATCTCTTACGGCATCCCTTTAACTTTGTTTTGTTGATCAAGGGGAATTAAATGACGCAGCTTATAACATATCTAACATTTAACGGCAACTGCAGCGAGGCAATGAGCTTTTATCAGGAGTGCCTCGGTGGAGAGCTTTATCTGCAGAAAATAGAAGACTCGCCTATGGCTGATAAGCTGCCGCAGGATATGCGAGAGTGTATACTGCATTCTTCCTTGCAAAAGGGAAACCTCATACTCATGGCCACAGATATGGTAGGTGATGAGGGGTTGATCAGGGGCAATGCGGTGTCGGTATTGATACAGTGTAGCAGCGAGCAGGAAATGCGATCCTACTACGACAGGTTATCAGTCGGAGGGCAAAAAACCTATCCTATAGAAAACACGATGTGGGGTACGCTTTTCGGAGAGTTGATTGATCGATACGGAAATCATTGGCTTCTGAAATATGGCGAATATTAAAAAACTGTGTCATGCGGGGTCGACATAAAATTGAACATTAACAAAAAAAATAAATAAGATCATGCGTAAAGAAAAAACAATTTATTGGATTGCAACAGGGATCATCTTCCTGTTCGAAGCGGTGATGCCCGCATTGACATCACATACTGAGTTGGCTGTGGAAGGAATCAGGCATCTCGGATATCCCGATTATTTCAGGATACAGCTCACAGTGTTTAAAGTTCTGGGAGGGCTGGCGCTGATACTTCCTATGGTGCCGGCACGTGTTAAGGAGTGGGCATATGCCGGGTTTAGTATCACCTTTATATCT
Organism: Fulvivirga imtechensis AK7; assembly: GCF_000331535.1. GTDB lineage: Bacteria > Bacteroidota > Bacteroidia > Cytophagales > Cyclobacteriaceae > Fulvivirga > Fulvivirga imtechensis. Next base: position 67,633 of record NZ_AMZN01000044.1, read on the forward strand.
GCTTTTGTCGGACATTGGGTGGTGGATGGTCTTGGTATTCAAACTATTTTTCCGCTGATCATCTTCGGAATAATGATATTATCATACCAGTATTATCACAAAATCAAAGATCAAAAGAGCATAGCGCTGAAGCAGATGACAGCTTAAATGATTAAACAGTACAGATATGAAAAAACAGACATTAAAATTATCAATAGATATAGCAGCTCCAAAACAAAAAGTGTGGGATGTGCTGCTACAGGATGAAACCTATCGCCTATGGACTTCTGTATTTCACCCTGGATCTTATGCCGAAGGCGGCTGGGATGAAGGCAGCAGAGTGTATTTTAAAGGCCCGGAAGGGGATGGTCTGGTAAGCAGGGTGCTTGTTCATAAACCCAATGACACTATATCATTCGAACACCTGAATGTACTGGTCAAAGGCAAAGAAAACAGAGATCACCCGGAAGCTGCGAAATGGAAAGGGTTGACGGAGACTTATTACGTCACAGAGCAGCCTGGGGGTACCCATCTGGCGATCGCGCAGGATATCACCCCTGAATATGCAGAGCATTTCAATGACACATGGCAAAAGGCGCTCAAAAAAGTCAAGGAACTGGCTGAGCGGTAAAAGTGCCAGTGAGAGGAAACTACCTGTTGTTGGTGTTTTTCACCAGCAACAGCCTTTTACTTTGAGGCTAAAACAACATTTAGCAATAAATATCAAAAATAGTCTGCTGCGGAGGTATATTTTTGTGCGGTGGAATTGTTAAAGAACGAATACGAGCAAAGAGTTGAAAAAGCTGTCAGGTTTATTGAAGACAACCTGACAGCAAGACTCACACTTGAGCGAATCGCTGAACAGGCTTCTTTCTCCAAATACCACTTCCTTCGCATTTTCTCAACGGTCACTGGTGAGACAGTCGGTAGCTATGTCAGAAAAAGGAGGATCACCCGGTCGGCTGATGTATTGATTAGCACTAACCAACCGATACTCTCCATAGCCCTCGACTATCAATTCGACTCCCAGGAAGCTTACACCCGTTCCTTCAAGGCTGTTTATAAAACAACACCCGGTCAATATCGGAAAAAAGGTATCGATCAAATAGCCTTTCGGCAAAACGAACTATCTGAAAAACGACTTAACCATTTGAAAACCAATATTTCACGGGAAGCTGAGGTCATAGACATGCAGGCGAAAAGCCTGATTGGGATGTCCATCGAAACATCCCTGAACAATAATCGCATCCCTGAGTTATGGTCGAAATTCATGAGCCGGATACATGAAATTAAGAGTAACAAGCAGACAGGAAGGTATGGTTTTCAGCGTTACAACGCGGATATGGAGATTGGAGACCTGACGGAAGATATGCCATTTGAAGACTGGGCCACTGTAGAAGTAAGAGATTTCCATAATGTTCCCCCGGGAATGAAATCTCATACCCTGGCAGGAGGGAAATACGCCCGGTTTATTCATAGAGGCGGTGTGCGTGGCTTTCAAATGTCGCTGGACTATATTTATAGTACCTGGTTTCCGGCGTCAGGCTATGAGCCCGGCAAGAGAGAAGCTTTTCAAAGATATGGAGAAAGATTTTTTGGCCCTGATCACCCTAAATCCGAACTCGAAGTGTATGTGCCGATAGAGCCGGTAAAAAGTGCCATGAAATGATCATAAGGCTAAGCTCAGATGGCTATGGGTACAGGCCCCTGGTACCGGGGCCGCAATGTTATTAAGTTAAGGATGTCATCCCGAGGCTTCCAAGGAGGGATCTATGTACAAGAAACTGCTTTAAAGATGCATAAATCTCTCCCTTGGGGTCCCCGAGGGCAAGCTCGAGACAGGCGAGATGACCGTGCTTCTTAGAAGAGATTTTTCTTAACTTAATAGCATTGACCGGGGCTGGCACAGGGATGAATAGTAGGCAGTTGGAAAATTGAAGTGGGCAGGGAGAGTCAATTCGCATTAAGTCGTGCTGCACTAATGCACTTCGGACTTCCGGCTTCGGTCTTCAAGCTATTTCAAGACTCAATACTCAGTACTCAAGACTAATATATGAACAGAGTTTTTATCGATAGTGAAAATTTCCAGGGAGTTGACTATACAGAGATCCCCCTGCCCAAAGGCGATTACGAAAATTGCACATTCGTCAATTGCACCTTTTCCAATTCAGATCTGTCTGCAATTAATTTTGTAGCGTGTGAATTTGAAAACTGTGACTTAAGTATGGCTATAGTAGATAATACCGCCTTTAAAGAAGTTGTCTTTGACGGTTGTAAGCTACTTGGAGTCCGGTTTGATAACTGTAACAGCTTTTTGCTCTCGCTCAAGTTTAGCGACTGTTACCTTCACCTGGCTTCATTCTACAAGTTGAAGTTAAAAGGTATAGCATTCCATCGGTGTAGTCTGCAAGAGGTGGATTTTGCGCAAGCAGAGCTTTCAAATGCCGTTTTTAATGACTGTGACCTGCTAAATGCAACTTTTGAAAGCACTAATCTTGAAAAAGCAGACCTGAGGACAGCCTCTAATTATGTGCTGGACCCCGAATTAAACCGCATCAAAGGAGCTAAATTTTCAATGCCTGCAGTTGTTGGTCTGCTAAGTAAGTATGACATCAAAATTGACCTGTAAATATGGAGCCGCGCATTGAAATGTTGTCAGAAAGAAAGCTCGTGGGTATATCAGCTCAAATGTCTCTGGCAAAAGATAAAACCGTAGAGTTGTGGAGCAGCTTCATGCCGGTGAGAAAACTTATTAAAAACAAGGCAGGCACTTATTTTTACTCCATGCAGGTGTATGACAAGTCGCTCTCCTTTAGCGACTTCAACCCACAAACAGCGTTTACCAAATGGGCAGCCATAGAAGTGAGTAATTTTGATAAGATCCCTGACTGCCTGCAGGCTTACACTTTACAAGGAGGTCTGTACGCTGTATTCACCTATAAAGGGCGGGCCAGAGATTTTGCTGCTACCTGGCAATATATTTTTGGCCAGTGGCTACCTGCATCAGCATATGAGCTGGATCAAAGAGAGCATTTCGAATTGTTAGATGAAAAATACGATCCTAACGATCCTGAGTCAGAGGAAGAGGTGTGGATACCCATAAGGAAGCGATGAGGGTGAGGATAAATAATTGGAGAACTTTCCGGTTTTTATTGATTTGCATTTTTTTCTACGAATACTTTTCCGTTTGATGCGGAAATTCTTGAGAAAGCTTTTTCAGACTGTCGTAGTACATATTTTTTAAGTAATTCCTGAGGTGTTGGGGGCAGGGGTATTCAGGGCTCTTATTGAATACATTTTCAACAGGAAACTGACTCCAGCCTGGCTCCGTTGACACTTCCAGAAATACAAATATATCTCTCAGGAATTGCTTTGGATGACTTACCAGGTCGTCATAAAAGCAGATGTGCAACTGGTTTTCGGGAAATACACTACGCCAGTTCTTGAGAATGGCAGGGTAATCACCCCTGGAAAAAAGGTCCGGCTCATGAAACATTCGCGTAAACTCTTTGTCACTGATATCTTCAAACTGCTTTTTCTGTGCACTCACCAGGTACATCAGCACCGAGGCCCACATGCGGTCAACAGGGTTGCGAATAATGAGGATCAGCTTCAAAGAAGGAATGATCTTTTTTATAAAGCGGATCCTCCTCACAGGTAAGTTCTCATAGGGTGTTATTTCCCCCTTCATACCTTTGGCTTCTTGAAAATAATGGCTGTAAGCGCTTAAAGGCATGCCAAAAAAGCGGTATTTACTGCTGAAATAGTTAAGTTCCTTCCTGTCCGGGAGAAAAAGATCCGGATGCTGACGCAGGTTTTCATAGAGCCATGTGGTGCCGGCTTTTTGTGAGCCGATACAAAGAAAGTCGGGCAATACCAGGCGCGATGGCTCGAGCCAGCCGTTGTAGTAAAGCCATTTTTCCATTCGGAAGAAGATCCGTTTGCTCACATTCACCGATTTTTGTATCAGCCTGGTCATAACAGTGGAGTCGACCTTTCCGATTCATGTACAGCGCCTTCAAATACCTCCAACACCCTGTCTGCCAGGTTCAGTAAAATAGGGTCGTGATCAATGAGGATCACCGTTTTCCCTGAGGCTATTAAATAGGAGATAGATGACCCGATCTCAAGCAGGTTGGTTTGATCCAGGTTGTTGGAAACCTCATCAAAAATCAGAACTTCCGCATCCCTGTACAATGCTCTCGCCAGGGCAATACGCTGTCGCTGACCCCCGGATACCTGAAGGCCATTCTCACCGAGAGACGTTCGTAGCCCTGTTGGCAATTCTTTGATAAATGAAGTGAGGTTGGCTTGCTTTACCACCTTTGTCAGCTTTTCTATGTCAATGTTCATTTCTCCAAAGGCAATATTTTCCTCAAGGGTGGCATCTATGATCACAGGCTGCTGTTGCAGATATCCGACACGGGCCAACCACGTATTGTCCTCTGAAAGTGCAATACCGTCAACGGTTATAGAGCCACTTGTAGGTGTTATTAATCCCAGCAGGAGCTTCATCAGTGTGGTTTTACCAGACCCGGATTGGCCACAGATGCCGACACACTGCCCTTTGGCGATCTCAAAGCAAATTTCTTTTAATACAGCGTCTTTTTCAGGATAAAAAAAAGTGACACGATCAAAAACTATTTTATCATAAAAATCAATTTCCTGCTTTGGCTGGTATTGAATTTCGGCATCTTTTACTTCATCAAGCACATATCGGTAGGCATTCAGACTGGTTATGGCATTTAGAATCCGGGTGATAGAGGGGTAGAGTCTGTAAAAACCTGCAATGAACAGGCTTAATAACGGAATGAGGTCAATATTGGAAGGAAAAAGCAAACTGTATGCGAAAATGAGGGCAATACCAAGAACTAATACCACCTCCAGTACCTTTGCAGGCAAAAAAGACGTTGTTTTTAGCCAGGCATAGTTTTCATTCATATCTTTCTTGAGCGTGATGAATTTCCCGGTGAAAAAATCTTCTTTTTGATACAATTTCACATCGATATAGCTATCCACACCCTGTAGAAGGTATTTCAGGCTCTTCGGATATTTATCTCTGAAATCCTGTTCTATGTTGTCGATGTGCTTTCTTTTAAACCATCTGAATACCAACAGCACCGGGATCATGAAACTGACCAGGAGCAGTGAAATAACAGGGTTATAGAGCGTGATTACGAGGATGATAATACCAGCGATAACCATCTCAGAGACCATGTTGATAAGTGGTATGAGAATATAACTCGCAAAATCATGTGGTATGGTCTTTATCTTTCTGCTGATCAGGGCCGAATTACTTTTTACAAACTCTAGATATGATGTTTTGAAGAAGGCGTTAAGCGCATTTTCAGAAAGGTCGCTGGCGATGGAAAAAACTGTTTTTGACAGGTGGTGATGTATCCTGACGCTGATAATATTTTTTGCAATAAAAAGTACGGCAAGACCGGTAAGCATGGCCACCTGAAATGAGCGGGCACTGGCAAAGCCCAGAATATCATAAACGGAGAAGATCGTGCTATTTGACCTTACCTGTGTGGGGTCCAGAAAGATGAGGATCACCGGAATAAGCATAGCCAATGAAACAATATCCAGCAGTCCGTTGAGCAGACTATAGAATAGCGAAAATCTGATCTTTTTGCGAAACCGTTCGGGGATGATGGCAAATATTTGTTCGATATCGTAGATCAACCTTTTCATGAGGTTTTAGGCTGCTTTATTTTTTCCCACTGCATGCCCAGCTTCGAAACCAATGACTTGGCTTTAAATGCTGCGGCAGCTTTGACATTACTCTTATTTTTGTAATAATTGACCTCGTTGATCACGCGTCTCAAGGCGTGGTCATAATAACTTCTTGAATATGTCCTTTTGAAGTCGATATCACGGTCTGAGCTGAATGCCCAGTTCAGTTTTTTAGTATGTAGGCTTTCTACTTCCTGATAGAGGTCTGTGCCCCGGATCGGGTAGGCAATAGTGATCGTAAAGTGGTCCGGGTTAGAAGTTTTGAGATGGTGGATCGTCTCTTCAATGTCTTTTTCGGTTTCACCCGGGTAGCCAAGCATGATAAATGTCCCCGTTTCTATTCCCGAGCTCTTTGCTAATGTTATCATCTCCCGGACCATATCTACTTTCACTCTCCGGTCCATCAGGTCAATGATCTTTTGTGAACCACTTTCAGCGCCAATCCATACCCGGAAGCACCCGGACTCCTTCATCATCTTTATCACCTCTTCGTTCATCCTGTCAGCCCGGGTGATACACTCATAAGAAATTTTTAGATTTTTCTTCTTCAATGCGTCATTGAAGCCGGCCAGCCACCGGTGGTTGATGGTAAAAACATCATCTACAAACCAAAAAGTATCGGGATTGTACTCCTCTTTCAACCATTCCAGCTCTTCCACTACTTTTTCCGGAGACCTTCTTCGGTAGCTGAGGCCGTATACCGCGCGGCTGCACCATTTGCACGTGTAGGGGCATCCACGCATGGTGCTCACAGAAATGGCGTTAGACCCATGCACTTTTTTCCAGAGGTTGAGGTATTTGAACAGGTCAATGGCCTTGCGGTTAGGCATTGGGAGCTGGTTGATGTCTTTGATTTTCGTTCGTTCTCCGGTTTGGCAGTGCTTACCGTTAAGGTCCTTATAGGCAAGACCGTTAATTTCAGGAATAGTGTCAGTAGCATCGTTTTCAAGTGCTGTGATAAGCTCGAGCATCGTTTCTTCACCTTCACCTATCACCAAAAAATCAGCGCCATGATCCAGGAATCCGCGGGTGTTGTAGGTGACTTCTGGTCCTCCCAGGATAATTGTGGTATCGTAGAGGTGGTCACTTGTTTTGACAAAGTCAATGATGCTGAGCACGTTGACCTTGGTCATCAGGTTGACGTAAATAGCGAGGTATTTAGGTTTGATATCCAACAGGTGCTTTTTTAGAAGTGCCTTTTCTGAGAATGTCGAGTCAAATACTGCGGTACTTATGCCGTGCTGTTCCAGGTAGGCAGAGACGTATAAGATACCCAGCGGAGGGTAGGGGCGCTGTATCGCCTGCTCCTTTTCATCCTCCTTCAGGAAATAGCCGTGTGTCAGTAATACCTTCACTTGTCGTTATTTTTTAGTTCCAGGTCTATAAGAAAGTGGTCGGCATACCGGGCGGCAAACCTATGCCCCTTGATTTTCTCCTCCAATGCATCCAACCTGTTCAACAGGCCCTGTCGCTTTTTGAAAAATACTTCCAGATAGGATGGTGGGAGAAAAAAGCCGATTGGTTTCAAATACGTAAGTTGGAAATCATCAGCAAAGAGGGCTTCAATACGTTTGGGCGAATAATACCAGGTTTCAACATCCTGTCCATGGATATTTACTATAAGAGGGCCGTTCTTGGCTCTTCTAAAGGCTTTTTTTCCGCTCAACTTGCTAAGAAAATAGCAGCTTTCCCACACACAGAAGTCCGGCATGATAACGCCTATAAAATGTCCACCGGGTTTCAGGAGTCTGGAGACGATCTTACCTAGTTTTTTAAGCGCAATGGTATCAAGGCAATTCAGGCCACCAAAGTCGGAGAATATGAGGTTGAAGCTGTTATTTCGCAGGTCTGCCTCTTCGAGTTTATTGAGATCGCATGGAAGAAACGAAACATTCTCTTCCAGCCCCATCCTGGTTGTCTTCGAGGCGGCTACTTTTATCATCTCTTCGGAGATATCAGTAGCCAAAACATAATGTCCTTTCCCTGCCAGGTGTATGGCATCTTCCCCGGTGCCGCAGTTCAGCTCAAGAATAGAAAGAGGTCCTTCAGGAAGGTTTTCATCCAGGTAGTCCCAGACTTTTTGACGTTGCAACGCGCCAATGGAAGAATGAGTGAACTCCTGGTCATAGTTGAAGGCAATATGGTCGAAGGCAGGTGTCATCCGGGAAAAGAATCATATTTACGGAGTCTGAATTTGTCGACCAGAATAGAAGGTATATAATATAACATGGCCAGCATGGATCGTATCCCTCTGTAGTTGAGCTTCATAGGGTTTTTTATCCATGTTTTTAATGCCAGCATACCCCTTTTCCTTCGGTATACCTTATGGATATAGCGCGGAAGTCTTCTGTAAAAATCACGATCCTGAGCGTTGGCAAACATGGCATCCAGGTCATCGGAGTCCGTCCAGTTGGCTTTGTCCTGTAGTTGCAGCTTTACCTGGTCGTAGAATTTAGTGCCGGGCAGAGGATATGATACGGAAATACCAATTTCATCAGGCATAAGTTCAAGTACCATTTTTTTTGTCTTCCGAATATCGTCTTTCGTTTCTCCCAGGTAGCCAAACTGCAGGAAGAATGCGACCTTTACTCCTTTTCTTTTTAGCAGATCCGTAGCTTCCCGGATCTGTTCCACGGTAGTACCCTTATCCATGGCATCAAGTATTTTTTGTGATCCGGATTCGGCACCTACCCATACTGTTTCCAGGCCTGAGCTTGCCAAAGCATCGATGGTGTCTTCCTGCAATAGCAGGTCTACACGAGACTGGATCTTGTATTTTATTTTAAGCTTTCTCTCCTTCAGAATTTTATCAAATGCTTGTACCCAACCCGGCTTCAGGCCAAAGATATCATCGCACACCCAGAAATGATCAGGCTTATACTTACTCATGAGCAGCTCGATTTCTTCCACTACTTTTTCGGAAGACCGGCTGTTGTACCTGTTGCCATAGATGGGCTTAGCACACCAGTTACATTTGAAAGGGCATCCGCGCGTGGTGGCTATATTTAGAGAAAAGTAGCCATGATACTTGATCCATAAATTCCGGTATTCATCGATATTGACCAGGTCCCAGGCGGGTAATGGCAAGGTGTCGAGGTCTCGAAGTACATGCCTGGTACCCGACACATGTGTTTTCCCGTGTATTTCGTAAGCCAGGCCTGGCACGCCTTCTACAGAAGGATTTTGTTTTTCAAGCTCATTCAGCAGTTCCAACAACGTCATTTCGGCCTCTCCTATGATAACGAAGTCGGCTCCGTAATTCAAATATTCTTCGTAGTGATCAGAGGCATCCGAACTTGAGACAATAATTTTACAGCCAAAACCTTTAGCTATTTCTATCATACAAAATGCTGCGTCACGCATGGTGGTGAGGCACATTTTAGTGAGATAATTAAAGCCATCATCGTAAATTACCAGGTAGTCGGGAACCTCTCTTTCAAGTATTTCGAGTAGTTCATCCGGAGAATCTTTGAGATTGGTGTCAAAAAGGGAAACAGCATAGTCATTTTCCCGAACGAGTGAAGCTGCAAACAAGGTACCCAGAGGTGGATAGGGTTGTTTGAACTTCCACTGCTTCTCGTCAAGCTTGTAAAAAAAGGAATGTGAAAAAAGCACCTTCTTCATCCCGCAGTTGTGTTTAATGTCACGTTAAAATTTTTCTCAAACTGTACTATCTTATCTTGATAGGCATCCAATATCTTCTTCTGATAAAACCTGGGGTGGTTTTTGGAGGCATATTTTTTTGTCTTGAAGGCTACCTCAAAATCCTTTTTTGAGTACTCCGTGGCAAATAGAGACTTCCAGCGCTTCAAAGTCAAGTCCATAAAGTACTGATCAAGTCGATTGCCCAAACCATTGTTGAGTAGCCGTTCACCAATTTTTTTGATCAGGCTGGTCCCGCTTTTAATGGTCTCGGTATCTCGTGGGGCTGAATTCGGGAAATATTGTAGCGCCCATGCATTGGCTGTCCAAAAATCCCAGTAAAGCTTTTCACCATAGGTCGGGATCAGCGTGATAGACTCGATAGCAGTGAACAAATTCTTTTCCTCAATCTCCAGGTTATTGTAGTCGATAAAATAGTTGACACAGAAGTTTTTGTGTGAGTTGAGTAAAAATATGCGTTTGAATAACACCAGTAGCGTTCTTGTGATCCATAATCGGCCTGGTGCAGTTACAATAAAAAAGTCGATATCACTACTTTTATCCATATATCCTTTTGATATCGACCCTGATAGCATCACCGCCCTGACGTAGGGAAACCACGAGATGAACCTGGAGAACTTTCGTGCTGTTTTTAGCTTCTGAACCGCAAGATTGTTACCTGCCAGCCTGCGGGCAATATGGGCGGGCTCGTTTTGAACGGCATAGAACTGTCCGAATTTGTATATCAGTTTCTGACTAAGTAGATGCGAAAGTATAAGCTCAGTGTCGGCACTTGAAGACATGTATTTTGATGGATTAAAAAATAGCAGCTCTTCCTTAGTAAGAGGATAATTGAAAATGTCAAAATACAGCAGCGTTTTTATGACGCCAACAGCCAGGGTAGCATTTTTTGGGATAGTTTGTTCTTCTACGGTATTAAGCATACTTTTTGAATTTTTGGTGATAAACCTGAAAAATCAGCAGGGAATTGAAAAAACTGTAAAACACTACTCCCTTTTGTGTCTCCAGCATTGATTCGGTAAGACAACACATAGCAATAAGAAATATAAAGGTCAGGTAAAGCCCCGCCTGCTCTTTGAATGCTGCATAAGCAGGTTTGATGAAAGTAAGAACAAGTATAGAAGCACCTATCAGACCCAGCGCGAGTGCAGTTTGTAAATATTGATTGTGAGCATTGAGCCTCATGTCAAATATATGTAGATCTACTGTGTCGTACTCCTTGTCAAGAGCAGCGCTAACATCACCTGTGCCTACTCCAACCAGCCAGTTCTCCCTGACGATATTCCAGGAAGACCGCCATTCCAACACCCGTAGATTCCATGAGTTCCAGCCGGTAGCGGTTTCGGGATAGCTGAAACCTGTATTAAGAGGTTCCTGAATAAACCTGAAATGTGTAACAGGATTAATGAAGATCATTAAAACGACAAAGAGCACAATGGCAATTGAAAATACCACACCCTTAAAATGACTTCCAGGTCTGATGATCAGAAATCCGCTGACAAAAAATACCAGCATCAAAAATGACAAAAGCATAATTCTGGATGATAGAAATATAAGGGTGGTTATAAGGCACAGTAGCATTATAATGAGTAGTACCTTTTTAAATATAGAATGATATTGGAAGGTACCGTAATGCCGAAAGGCAAGTAGCGAAATGGAAAAAGCGATATAAAGAGAGAAGTAAGTGGGGTGCAGTTGAATAATCGTTCCTAAGCCGATATAAGATATCATACTCCATGTTTCGGTTGGGCCGGAAAAGGCATTAAGGAATTTCTCCTGGTTTAAATAGTCAAAATTCAGATGTACCGGATCAGTCGGTTTGGGGCCAAATAATGCATATGATATGCTGATCAAAACAGCTCCGAAGCATGTCAGAATAAAGGCGTCTAAAATGATTTTTATCTCTTTATCTGATAGTACCCGGGACGTTCCCAAAACCACTGGAAAGATAAAGAGAGACAACTTTTTCTCAAGGTTGAACAAACCATTAGCGGTATCTTGTGTGAATAGCAAACCCAAAACATGCAGGATATACAAGACAGAGAATAGCCAGATGAGGCGATTTTTCTTTATTTGCTGCCATTTATGGTTAAAATCACCTTCCAGCAGCCAATTGAAGGTTAATAGGGCTATGGCTGCACTACACCATTTTATTGAATATGGCAGTGTAACCACCGCTAGCACGGTAAAGATCAAAAAGGCTTTGCTATGTATTTGCTTACGCTCCATCATTGATCACATAGCTGGATAAAATTTGTTTGTTGATCTCGTCTCTCTCCCTGTCATGAAACCAGCCCCATTTATTAAAATAATTGATAGCGCTGCCGATGTTATAAAGCAGCAGGTTCAATTTTTTATAAGAGCCTTTCTCATGGTAGTGGTAGATGCTTACCTCCGGGTAAAACATGGTGCGGTGGTACTTATGGATTCTTCGGCTTAAGTCAATATCCTCAGTGTAGAGGAAAATATTTTCATCGAAAAGCCCGCTTTTTTTAAGCGCTTCGGTACGCAGGAACATAAAACAGCCTGAAAGAAAAGGTACGTCCATTACCTTATTATAGCCTGTAAACCTCATTTCATAGAGGTGATCATATTTTTCAAAAGCTTTATAGAATTTCAAAAATCGTCTGTAGATCAGGTTATGAGGTTTGGGCAGCAGCTTGCATAAATGCTGGAGAGCGCCATCCGGATAAAGTACCTTGGGCATGGACAAACCGGCATCAGGATTCTTCTCCATAAACTCAAACATCTGTGGTATCACTCCTTCGTCAAAATAAACATCAGGATTAACTACTATATGGTATTTTGATTGATGTAGTACCTTTCGTAGCGCAATATTATGTCCGGGGCCAAAACCCAGGTTTTTTCCATTGAAGATATAGGAGATCCTGGAGTCCGCACACAACACCCGTGCATCATCCTCCGGTGAATTATCAATAATGTATAGGTGAAGGGCCGGATAGCTTTGCAGGCAACTTTTGATGGCCTTATCCAGAATGTTAAGATTGTTTTTGTAAACTACTATAGAGGCTGTCAGATTCATACATACAATCGGATTAGGTTTTTTATTAGGTTGATGCGAAACCGTATCTTAGAGATCAGGCTGAAATGGCTTTTATCACCTGTTTTTGTAGTGCTTTTTTCGTGTCTTCTGTACATAGTCAGCGGATCTTTAATGGCCACAGGCTTGTAGAAAAGTTCTCCCACCAGGCCTATCCACTGATCATGCATGGGTATATGAGCCGGAAATGGGAGAGCCTTGTTTAATATCTTTCGGTGGAAGGCCATACAACAGCCCACATAACCGTTTTTCCATAAATTTTTCCAGAAACCCGTTCTTGTTTTATTGATCCCAAATAAAGAAGGACATAATAGCTCTAGGTTTTCGTTCACCACGCAGCAGTCGCTTAGCACTATGTCATATGTTTTTAAAGCTTTTAGCATTGTTTCAATCTTATTTGGCGCCCATAGATCATCCTGGTCTGCCAGAAATATGACCTCTCCGCTGCAACGGGTTAATGCATTTTCAAAGTTTTTGATCGCATTATCCCTGACATCACAGGTGGTCAATTTTATGCGTTTGTCACGGTACGAATGAATGATCGAAATGGTTGTGTCCGTAGAGCCATCATCTGAAATAATTAATTCATCTTCCTCATTCAATTGCGGAAGAATAGAGTCGATCTGAGCTTTTATATATTTTTCTCCGTTATGGGAGGCCAGGCATACTGAAATTTTAGTCATTATTCTTTCGAATTATATCCAAACCCACTAGGGATATCAATATGAAAGACATACCAATAGGGTTGTTGAAATATTGGTTGGTCAACGACTGAAAAAAAATAAATAAAGATCCAAAATAAAAGGCATGGGCCAGCGAGGTTCTTTTTCTGCTATAGAAGTACTTCTTTGTTAGCAAATAGAAAATGAATGCCCAGAAAAGAAGGCCGATCAGACCTTGCTTGTGGAAGATCTCCAGGTACGAGATCTCCATGTGGATGGGCCGTACGGGTACGCCTATGCCGAAGCCATGGCCAAAAAACAGCGAGGTGAGGGTTGTCCGTTCCAGAACCTGACGGAACTGCTTTTTTCGTTCATTGTTGGAGAAATCCCGGTTCCCCAGCAGTTTTTCCGGCTGGAACTCTTTCGTGAAGTTGGTTTTTATTTCACTTTTGTGGATGGACTTACTGACCTCTGCGTATAGATCGTTTCCTTTCAGTCCAATTACCAGCGCTAGTAGAAGAATGATGGCCAACTTCGAAATTTTAATATATACTGCATCCGGTTGCACGATAAAGTAGCAGAAGGCAGCCAGCAAGAGTGCAAAAATAAAGCCCCTTGTGAAGGTAAGGATGATGGCCAATATGATTACCGAGGCCATTATGCCTGCATATTTTGGCTTAGTGAAGTAGATAGCTATTAAGCCAATACATAAAAAGAGGAATCCCTTGTAAAAAAAGGCCAGCTCGCCCCGGTAAAAAAATTCTTCAGTAGGTGCGGTCAGGTTGTAAAAAGCCTTGAATGGAATAACTCCAGTGTTAATAAGAACGAGCAACAATATGTAGATGATACTCATACCCAACGCCCCATAAATCACCAACCGGGATATTTTTAACAGAATGCTCTTATCAGTTATGGTCAGACCAAAAAACGGGAGGATAAGAAAGAAGGAGAGTGGCTTTATATCTTCAAAGATCAGTCGCGGATCAGCAGTTGAAAAGAATCCTATAGACATTGCGAGCAAAATTACCAGCAAAAATATCAATACAAGTCTGAGGTAAGGCAGAACGAATTTTTTCTCCATCCAAATGCTATAGCAGGTGTAGGCTAATGCGCTGGCAAACAAGATCATTCGTAGGGATATTGGCCCGAGTGCTGTAAATCGTCCTCCTCCCCCAAGAATGAGTTCGAGGACGATGATCTGTAGTAGTAGAGCACCAAACTGCTTCATCTCGATTCTAATAAATTGCGGAGGGCGATTTTAAGAAAATCAGGTGATCTGAAGTGCAAAGTCAGACGCAAAGCACGACTCAAGATTATCTTTATAGCATCAGTTGCAGGATCAACATTTTTCCTATACAAATGTGTTGTCCGACAAAATGCGTTAAACCGGTCATGAGCAGATGCTTTACTGCCTGCATTCAAACCTGAGAACTGGTGTTCACAAACCAGTGGCAGCACTTCGAAGCAGGTGTGTGTTTGCTTGTACCTGTCAATAAAAGCAAAATCACTGTAGTCGAGCGGAAAACACTCATTGTATCCACCACAAGCTTCAAAATGCTCGACCCTAACCATTATACCACTATTCACTGGCATAACTTTATGCAGGCTATAAATTCCCGGATCAATATTTTTTAATATTTTGCCCTTTCCTGGCTGCGGCCCGAAGGGGCTAATTAATTTTTTTTGAGAAAACAGTTGAGGAGCCAGCAGGCTGGTATGTCCCCTTTCCATGGCCTCTCCATATGTATGAAAGGTGTTTTCAGGGAAAGTGCTATCCTGATCCAATAGGAAGAGCCATTTTTTGCCTAGTTTCTTTGCCAAATTGCAGGCAGCGTTATAGGCTCTGCTGATGCCACTATTCATTTCGTCATGTATATAATGAATATTCCAAGAATCATATATCTCTCCCGCATACATCATAGAAGGTGAATTATCATAAACCAATATTTCTACCCGATTTTCTGTGCTCTTTAAAGCTTTGGAAAGGCTTTGAAAGGTTTCCGAGTGCTCAAGAGACGTATTGTACAACACGATGGTTGCCAACACACTTTCTGTGGTCTGAATTTTTGTGTTCATCGCCTACTCAAGTTTGAATACACTCACTACGGAAAAATTTTTATGACGTATCTCGAGGTATAGATAGAGTACCATAGTAATGAGCATTTCAGTGGCAAGAGCTATGGAAGCCGCTCCATAGGCAGCAAAGAGGGAAATAAATATGATGTTAAAAGAGATATTGAATAATGCACCCAGAATGGTTATAGCAGCATAACCTTTTTTGAAATTATACGCAAGCATTGTATGACAAGCAGGAATATTCAAAGCCGCCATCAAAGGGGCAAAGCTTACAATTTTTAACAAGGTGGCAGGTGTTTCTAATTGCTGTCCGGCAAAAAGCCATACGATTTCTTCAGACAGCATAAAAACACCAATACCAAGAGGAATAAAGCCGATAAAAATGAGCCTGGTGATCTTCTTTAGAAATGATAGTAGCACTTCAAATGATTGCTCTGCAAGCACGCAGACTCTCGGAAAAACGCTTTGATACAAAAGCATAGCCGGAGCCCGTATAGCAAGAAGTATTTTTTCAACAATACCATAGTACCCGATACTGACCGGGTCGGCCATCAAACCAAGAATGAATAGTCCTGAATTATTGGCAACGAATCCGGCAAATACCGATACAAATAAAGGTTGGTTGTGAGTGATCTGTTTTCTGATGTCTGAAAAAGAGGGGAAGGAGAAGCGAACGGAAAACTTCCACATACCATAGGCAATGCCACCCAGTCCGGCTACTATCTGGCTGGATCCCAGGTAGAGATTCACCCATTTGTAATCATTATTTTCGCGTACCAGCAGCAGGACCATTAGTACAAAGCCTATCTTGGAAAGAAAATTCATGGCAGCGACACCCTTCATTTTTTCAAGACCCTGAAATAACCATAGCGGCAATAAGAGCTGTCCTGCTACTATAGTGAAACTGCTAATAAAAAGCCACTTTTCACCTTTCCAGTCGGGAATGGAAAATATCAACAGGAGGAGTAGGCCAAAACATACCAGTAACAACAGGAGCTTAGTAACATAAAGATTGCTAAATACTGCAGACAGTTTCTCCGGGTTGTCCCGGTTTATAGACACTTCACGAACAGCGGTAATAGAAAAGCCAAAGTCGATGACATATACAAAATAGGTAACAACTGCCTGTGCAAATACCACTAATCCAAATTTTTCAATATCGATGGTACGCAACAGGTATGGGTAAGCCACCAGCGGAATTACTACATTAGCCACTTGTGAGGTAGCCAGCCAGCTAAAATTTTTGAATAAGGAGCGCTTTTGTCGCATTAATTTGCTGTAGTCTGATGGCGATGATTAAGATAGCGAAAATACTACGGAGTTATTTGGCGTTTGGTTGGCTGTTAAGGGATCCTTATTCAAAAAACACAGGTAAGGGCAAGGAGATAAAAAGTAATATGAGTTGTTTTAATCCTGGATGGTTCTTCTTGCTATGAAATTTTCTTAAACAATATTTTTTAATATAATTCCTCGAGTACATCTAAAAAATGTCTTTATTAAGTTTAAAATTCTACAAATGGCACTCATGTATAATTAACTTAAAATGTAAATGATTTTGATTCGATGAAAAAGCAAAATTAAACAGAATGAGGGACTTTAATAATTTTTCTCCTATTTCAAAAAAGACAAGTGGCAGTTCCATAATTCATTTGCAGCGGGACCATAAAGAGCTGTTAATCATTTATGTTAACGCTTAATTGATTTCACTGTTACCTTTAATTGTACATGTCTGACCCTATAATCGAATGGATATAATACCATGGTATGGTCTTGGTTGTAAGAAAAAATTCACATATGAAAATACAAGATCAAATCTCCTGATCTTATGACCCGTACTTACTGAACTTACATGTATGGTGAGGCCATTCTGTATTTTTTTTATAAAGAGTTCCTTAATTTCAGGCTGTTAAGTGCTCCTCTACCTACACTTAATAATAAAATAGAATAACTAAGAATTGGGAGTTATTGTAGCGAAGCTATTGGCCAAAACAGAACTTCGCAAGTTATTTAGCCCTTACTTAATCTTACACTGAAATTACTAAGAATATTAGAAATGTACTATGCGTACATTATCGATTGTAATATAAATCATGCAGCATGACACATAGAAAGCTTAAGGAAAATTGGTATATAGCATATACATTGCCGCATTGTGAAAGAAAGGCTCAAAAGAAGTTGTATAATATGGGGGTTGAGACTTTTCTGCCACTTCAAAAAGTGGTGAGACAATGGAGTGATCGAAAAAAAAGATTAGAAGTACCTTTGTTTCCTAGTTATATTTTTATCCGTACCGATGCTCATAAAAGATTCAACATAATAAAGCTCCCTGAACTAGTGCAGTATGTTTCTTTTGACGGAAGACCAGTTACAGTCTCTGAAGAATTAATTTATTCCTTGATTAAGGTCACAGCCGGTGAGGTTGAGGTGTCTAATGAAATCATTAATGTAGGAGGCAGAGTAAGGATAGTAGAGGGTAAATTTCAAGGGGTAGAAGGTATTGTTTCTCAAAAAAACGGAAAAACCAGACTTGTTATTTGTATTAGAGCTCTGAGGCGATCAGTTAAAATGGAACTTCCTGCTCAATTTGTCGAAGTCTGTTGAAAATGAGCATAATATTATTTAAGATATGTTTCAGATAATTTAATGAATATAAACCAACTAACCTAACCTATTTCATATATTATGATCAGGAATCTATTTTTAATTTCTATAAGGAACTTTCTTAAAAACAAAGGATATACCATTTTGAACCTCATCGGGCTTGTAGCGGGGCTTGTGTCGTTTCTTCTCATCTCAGTTTGGGTAGACTATGAAAAAAGTGTTGACAAATTCCATGAGAAGGACGAGAGGCTTTACAGAGTCTTGAGGAATGTCAATCATGAGGATGGACGGCTTGAGAGTGATTTTGTAATGAGTAAACCTCTTGCTGATGCGCTTGAAGCAGATTATCCCGAAATTGATCAGACTGTACTTGTTTTCTGGGAGGAAGAGGTGCTTTTTAGACATGAAGGAAAACTTGTAAAGGACCAAGGCTTTTATGCTGGCAAGAATTTTTTTCAGGTTTTCTCCTTTGATTTGATCAAAGGCGATGCAGCTACGGCTTTGGAAGGCATGTATTCCATTGTAATTTCTGAATCGCTGTCCAATAAAATTTTTGGAACTGTAAATAGTTTAGGGAATACTATAGAAATCAAGGACTACGGGAATTTTGAGGTGACTGGAGTTAGTAAAGATGTTCCTGATAATTCTACATTAAAGTTTGACTATGTTATTCCATTAGAACATTATGTAAAAGACAATGACTGGGTCCATGCATGGGATAACTATGGTTTCAAACTTTATGCTACGCAAAAAGAGGGAATAGCACCAGAGGTGATTAGTGACAAAATAAAGGGCACTACCAAGAGGTACCAGCCAGAGTCAAAAGATGAGATCTTTCTTCAAAAGTTTAGTGATGCGTACCTGATATCCGATTTTGAAAATGGTAAACCATCTGGTGGTAGGATTGAGCAGGTCCGTTTAATCAGAGCGATAGGATTGTTTATGCTCATAATTTCAGGAATTAATTTTATTAATCTATCTACTGCTCTTGCTATCCGCAGGGCCAAGGAAGTGGGCATCAGGAAAGTGATGGGGGTAACCAGGGGGTTTTTGGTGATGCAGTTTCTTTTTGAAACATCACTTGTAGTGCTTATTGCCATTTTAATTGCCAATGCTATGGCAGTAGGGCTACTGCCTTACTTCAATCAACTTACGGAAACTGCTTTGGTCATCAATTATACTAATCCGGATTTCTGGATCCTTGTTTTCAGCTTATGGATTATTATGACTTTGCTGGCCGGACTTTACCCGGCAATTATTTTGTCGGGATTTAACCCAGTAAAGATATTAAAAGGTCATTCTTCTCAAAGCAGGTCCAATGAGCGTTTAAGAAGAGTGTTAGTGGTTATACAATTCAGCATTTCGGTGATTCTGGTTGTTGGCACTTTTGTAATTTTTAAACAGAATAACTATATAACAAGCAAAGATCTGGGTATTGAAAAAAATAACATAATACAAGTGCCAATAGAAGGGGAAATCAAACAAAACTACAATACTATAAAACAACAACTGTTGGCAAATTCATCGATCAAATCAGTAACTGCCACAGGACAAAATCCACTTGAAGTGACTTCTAGAATTTCTGGTGTTAATTGGAGTGGAAAAAATCCCAATGAGGAAATAATTTTCGGTATGATCACTGCTGACTACGATTTTCTTGAAACATTTAAAATACCCCTGAAGGAAGGCAGAGCTTTTTCAAGAAAATTTCCTGCTGATTCCTCTAATTTCATAGTCAATGAAATGGCTGCAGAAATCATGGGATTTGATGATATCGTAGGGGAGAGCTTGCAGTTTGGGGAGGAAAACGGAGTAGTTGTTGGTGTAATAAAGGATTTTTATAATGCCACCCTTTACTCACCTATTAAACCGTTGATAATAAGACTGAATCCACAACAGACGGACAGGGTTTTTATCAGAGCAACTACTAGCGACATACAATCTGTTCTAGGCAACGTACAGCAAGTTTTCGAGGCGTACAATTCCGAATTTCCTTTTCAGTACAGTTTTCTGGATGAAAACTTTGAACGTAGATATAGAAGAGAGCAGGTGACCAGTAAGCTTATCCAATCGTTCACCATTGTAATCATACTGATCTCTTGCCTGGGCCTTTTCTCACTTTCCACCTATGTCGCGGAAAAGAGAAGTAAGGAAGTCGGTATACGTAAAGTACTTGGTGCTTCAGTTACTTCTATTTCACTGCTGATGTCTGGTGGATTTGTCAAACTTGTACTCATCTCCTATATCATAGCAGTGCCGGTTTCGTATTACCTCGTAGATAGTTACCTGGACAAATTTGCGTACCGTATTGATATCGGAATAGATATTTATCTTCTTACAGCGGTAATTGCGCTACTAATCTCTGTACTTACAACAGGGTATCAATCCATAAGATCTGCAAACATTAATCCGGTGAAGGTTTTGAGAGATAATTAAACAATAATTAATCTTCTCTGAGATTTAATTTCAACTCTTTTTTCGATAAAATGGCTGCTACAGTCTCCGGCAACACCCAGAGGGTGGTCGCCGGGGTGTCTTACTATTTCACTGCTATCAACTAACAATACAAAAGGTGAACTGCAGGGGAACTGGTAAGCAATATTCCGGTGAGCGGGACCTGTATGCAGTTATAGTTTTATTGGCGTTGTTAAAACAGTGGCGCTGTGCTCCAGCTTAGTCATCTGGCAGTTGAGAACGGGAATATCTACCCGGATGCAGGAAATATATAATAGCCTATCATATGATCATCTTGAGCTACATGGCTCTGGGATAACTTTTTTCTAAAAAAAAATGGTTAATATAATGAGTGAAACACTTGTTTCTATATTTAGAAATAACAAATGTTCTGAAAGAGGGATTACTTTTATCTCCGCAAGAGATAAAGAAGATTTTATTTCTTATCAGGAGCTTTATGAAAAAGCTTCCTTACTTCTGGAAATACTTAAGGAGAAAGGACTTGGCGAGCGTGATGAGGTAATAATCCAGATCGAAGACAGCAAGGCTTTTTTAATCTCCTTTTGGGCTTGTTTACTGGGCAAAATGATAGCAGTTCCCATTGCCACGGGCAATCAGCATGATCATCGCCTTAAGCTATTTCATATTTGGAACTCATTAAATAGCCCCTTTCTTATTAGCGATGACGAGCAACTGCAGCGGCTGGGCAAGTACGCAGTTGAAAATAACCTCAAGGAGGAGTATAAAAAAATAAGCGAGCATTTCCTCGCTTTTCCCAATAACATCATTGAAAGCAGAGCACCAGAAAAGAATTTGCCCCTACAGGAAATTAATATCTTGGCCGATGATATTGCCTATATTCAATTTTCATCCGGTTCAACTGGCCAACCAAAAGGTGTAATATTAACACATCGCAATCTTGTCACAAATACCAAGGATATTGCTGACCGATCAGAAATAACAGATAGCGATTCTATGTTGAGTTGGATGCCCTTAACTCATGATATGGGACTAATTTGCTTTCATCTGACGGGTATTATTTCGGGTGTAAACCAATACATAATTCCTACCGCGCTGTTCATTAGAAGACCACTGCTTTGGTTGGAAAAGGCAAGCGAGCATCATGTAAGCCTTCTCTATTCTCCTAACTTTGGCATTCAGTATTTTTTATGGGCCTATGAGAATAGTCCAATTGATCTCAACCTCTCCTGCGTTCGGCTTATCTACAACGGAGCCGAGCCAATCTCAGCGTCTCTTTGTCACAGGTTTATTAATGAACTGAGTTCGAAAGGCCTTGGCAGCAATACAATTTTTCCAGGCTATGGCCTCGCAGAAGCATCGGTTGCGGTAACATTACCTTTTATTGGTAAGGAAATCATTGAATATAATGTGCTGAGAAATAGCCTCAATATAGGTGATCGTGTTATCCCTTCAGATAAAAATGAGGAGGGAGTAGTAACTTTTGTTGAGGTGGGTTGCCCAATCAATAATTGCAAAGTCCGGATATGTGATGATTCAGGAAATGTACTTGGAGATAATTTCATCGGTCACATACAGATCAAAGGAGATAATGTAACACAGGGATACTATAATAATCCGGATGCAACAGATACCCTCTTTACTCATGATTCATGGTTAAAAACTGGCGATTTGGGTTTTTTATCTAATGGCAGGCTTGTAATAACTGGAAGATATAAAAACCTGATAATTGTAAATGGTCAGAATTATTATCCACAAGATATAGAAAAGGCTATATGCGATGGTGTTGGACTGGAACTTGGAAAGGTTGTGGCCTGTGGGGTGAGAAATCATGCTCAATCGGAAGAGGAACTGGTCATATTTGTTCTTCATAAAAGACCTTCAGCAGATTTTGTGAAGATCATAGAATCTATAAAACAATTGGTTTTAAACGTGATTGGAATAACTGTAGAATTGGTGGTCCCCGTGAATAAAATCCCAAAAACCACCAGCGGAAAGATCCGTCACTTCAAGCTAATTGAACAATATACAAAAGGAGAATTTAATCCTTCTCTTCAAAAACTGAAAGAGATACATCAGAAAGTTCAGTCCCACAGCTATGACAACGAAGATGGAGGAGGAAGTACGCAACTGTTGCTGAATATTTTACGAGAATTAACGGGAAATCCCAAAATAGAGCAGAATGAAAGCTTTTTTAAATTAGGGATGAACAGTATTCTTGCAACTCAATTTGCCTCACGTGTTCATCATAAATGTGCGGTCAGGTTGTCAGTAAGTGATATTTATAATCACCCTACAGCTCTGCAACTATCAGAATTTTTACAAGATTTGTCACCAGGCACTCAATTAGAGGTTCGACCCATTGAACGATCCGACTCCTATGCGTTATCTTTTGCGCAGAAAAGGTTCTGGGTTCTTGATCAGATGAAGCCAGGGAATAGCGCTTATAATGTGCCAGTTTGTTATGCACTGAAGGGAACATTGGACATTCCAAAGCTTGAAAAAACTTTTCAAATACTGGTTGCTCAATATGAGGTGCTGAGGACTGCATTCCTTGTTTCTGATGGTATTCCCCATCAGAAAATAGCCGAAAACATAAACTTCAAAATCGTCTGTCACGACTTAAGTGAAGAAGATAGTTGTGCGGATAGAGCAAGGAAGATGGCGATGGCAGCGTCTCATATATCCTTTGATCTTTCTACAGCTCCTCTTTTCAGAGTCTATCTTTATAAGTTAGATCAGGAAGATTTTCTATTGCTTCTCAACTTCCATCATATTATTACCGATGGGTGGTCTATCAATATGCTGCTGAAAGAGGTCGGTGAGATTTATCAGCGATTGTCGGCTAACCAGAAATTTTCAAAAAAGGAGCTTTTGTGGCAATACAAAGACTTTGCAGCGTGGCAACTCGATCTGGTTGAGAGTGGCTGTTTTGATGAACACAGATCCTATTGGCTTCAAGAGTTGCGTGGAGAACTTGTAGCGCCAGAGCTGTCACTAGGGAAACCTGCCGTTTCATCAGAGGATAAAACCCCTTCCATTGCTCAATTCATGTTGTCTGAAAATACCCTTAAAAAGCTGCGGAAATTGGCAAGTTCACAGGAATCAACTCTTTTTATGGTGTTATTGGCTCTTGTAAAAATCTTGTTCTACAAGTACACAGGTCAAAAGGATTTAGTAGTGGGAACCGACACTTCGGGAAGAGGTGCTGTTGATTTTGAAAGTCAGCCTGGTTATTTTCTTAATACGGTATGTATAAGAACATTTCTTGATCCACAAAGATCATTTGATTCGATACTGCAACAGGTCAAAGAGAAGGTATTGTTGGCATTTAAATACCAAGATTATCCTTTTGATCTACTATTGGAGGATCTTGGCCAGACCCGGGGTTTGGGTACTACCCCGCTGTTCAATACATTGGTTCTTTTACAAAATCTGGATACTTCTGGCCTGGAAGGTGCCATCGAAGGTGTTACTGCCCGACACCTGGATATTATTCAGGATTTAAATCTCGTTGATCTTCAATTTGAATTTGAAGAGACACCAGGTGGCCTTTCCCTGATTTTGAGATATAACAACGGAATTTTTTCTGCCAGTCAGATAGAAGCATTTTTCGGTCATTTTAAAAAGCTGACAGAAGAGATCCTAACATATCCTTCAAAATGCATTTTTGAATATGAGATCTTATCAGAAAGTGAGCAGAAACTATTAAATGCTTTTAATGATACCAACTGCGATTATAATGAAGAGGGGCCGGTTCACAAACTAATTGAAAAGCAGGCAGAATGGACTCCTTCACAAATTGCTTTGATCTATAATGATAATGAAGTTACTTATGAGGAGTTAAATGCTAAAGCCAATCAACTGGCATTCTATTTAAAATCAAAATGTAACATAGGCCAGGATAAACCAGTTTCCATCGGGCTCATGTTGAAAAAATCGGAACATCTCATTATCACTATTCTGGCTATTTTGAAGTCCGGGGCCAGTTATATCCCGATAGACCCTGATTATCCGGCCGCCAGATGTAGACATATTATAAAGGATACTGGGTTGGAAATTATAGTAGTTGATAAGCATACGCATGGGATATGTAAAGATATCGGACAATTCGTGAGTCTTCTGCAGGTAGATGAGGAAGCTGTTATTGAAGAAATTAATCAACAGCCTACACGTAATCTGGAACATCGCGTAAAGCCCGAAGATCTGGCTTACATTATATATACTTCTGCAACAACTGGCGCACCTAAAGGAGTAATGATCAAACATGAGGCGGTTCTGGACTATACTCTGACGTTTAAGGATTATTTCTCCATAAATTCCAACGATACGGTTGTACAGCAATCTTCAATAGGTTTTGATACCTTGGTGGAGGAAGTATTTCCTATACTAGCCGCAGGTGGAAAGCTAATCATCCCAAACAATGATGGCCGCGACATTGATGACTTGCTTTATCATATAGATAAGTATAATGTTACTATCTTAAGTACCACGCCACTTATTATCAATGAAATTAACGGGCGACCTTGGAAATTTAGTAGCCTAAGAATTATCATCAGTGGAGGGGATCTTCTCAGACCAGCATACATCGATAATCTTATTAATAAAGTTGATCTGTATAATACCTACGGACCTGCTGAAGCTACCGTATGTGCTACATTTCACAAAATAGAATCTCTGAAGGATTCTCATTTTATTGGTAAGCCTATAGCTAACCATAAAATTCATATTCTGGACGATGATGGTAAGCGGTTGGTGGTGGGAGCACCAGGAGAGATCTGCATTTCCGGTTGCGGACTTGCAGCAGGATACCTCAACATGGAAAAGCTTACCAGGCAAAAGTTTGCGGCTAACCAGGATGAAATAATATATCACACAGGCGACCTCGGGAGATGGACTCCTGATGGTAAAATAGAATTCTTAGGCAGGAAGGATCTTCAGGTTAAGATTCGGGGATACCGAATTGAACCAGAAGAAATTGAGAAAGTACTATGTCAACACCCTAAGATACGTGATGCAGCTGTTATTGCGGATATTGACCAAAATTCTTTAACAGCGTTTGTTGTCGGTGAGATGGACCAAAAGGAATCGCTACTTAGAAGACATATGGCTTCATTTCTTCCTACTTACATGCTGCCTCATAGATTTGTAATGTTAAGCGAATTGCCAAAGACTGTTCATGGTAAAGTAGATAGATCTTCTTTGGCATCAGTCTCTAAGAGTGAAGTCAACACCGGAAATCATGTACCACCGACAGGAGAATTGGAGCTAACCATTGCTAAAATCTGGAAAGATGTATTAGGGGTGTCCGAAATTGGTGTTCACAATAACTTCTTTGACCTTGGGGGTAACTCGATAAAGGCAATCCAGATCATTTCGAGGCTTCAAAAAGAGCAGAATGTGAAAATTGAGGTGAGGGATCTGTTTATTAATCCAACTCTGGCAAAATTATCTGAAGTAATTGAGCAGTCAACGCAGAGCTTTTACGAGTGTATTCAGCCTACAGCCAAAAGGGATTATTACGATGTGTCAAATGCCCAAAGACGTATCTG
This sequence comes from Fulvivirga imtechensis AK7, assembly GCF_000331535.1. Lineage (GTDB taxonomy): Bacteria > Bacteroidota > Bacteroidia > Cytophagales > Cyclobacteriaceae > Fulvivirga > Fulvivirga imtechensis. The sequence goes on from NZ_AMZN01000044.1 coordinate 93,399, forward strand.
GATTCTTGAGCAATTAGATCAAAGTTCTTTGGCCTACAACGAGTTTGAAATTTATGAACTCGAAGGTGATTTAAGTGTTAGTTTTCTCGATCAGTCTCTAAAAAGTGTTATCAGAAAGCATGAAATCCTGAGAACTACCTTCATTGACATAAATGGTGAACCTAAACAGGTGGTACACCCTGAAGAAGACAATCGGTTTGAACTGATTTATGAAGATTTAAGAAGCGAGAATGATCCTGATGCAATAGTCAGGGCTTCTGTAAGTGAAGAGGTGAGCACTCCAATTGATCTCAAAAACGGCCCGTTATTAAGAGCAAAAGTTTATCAGACCACTGACGATAACTATATTTTTCTTATTGTAATCCATCACATCATTTCAGATGGATGGTCGGGACAGATACTTGTGAGGGAGTTGTTGGATGTTTACAACTGTTTGTTTGCTGGTAAGGCATTACCTCATACCGAGCCTGGAATCCAGTATAAAGACTATGTTTATTGGAAGAATGAACATATTCATTCAGGTGCCTTAGAGCCACACAGAAGATATTGGCAGAATTGCTTTAAAGATGATATACCTGTTATTGATTTACCATTAGATTTCAGAAGGCCCAAACTCAAAGCTTACAGGGGAAATACACTCAGTTTTTCATTTGATGCTGGGTTTCTTAAGAGGGCGAATAGATTCGGAAAAAAATATAATGCCAGCAAATTCATGATATTTTTGGCCGCTTTGAAGGTGTTGTTATATAGATATACAGCTCAAAATGATATCATAATAGGCACCCCGGTGGCAGGCAGGGAACACGCAGATCTTGAACAGCAGTTGGGACTATATATTAATTTACTTCCCCTGCGATCTCAAATTGATGGAAAAAAGAGTTTTGAAAGCTTTTTGAATCAAATAAAAGAGATGACCCTGGAAGCTTATGAGCACCAAAGCTATCCATTTGATCTGCTAGTTGATGAATTAGACATAGCCAGAGATATCAACCGCTCTCCATTGTTTGATATTCTTATAGCTTATCAGCATAAAGAAATCTCCTTTGAGCGGCAGCATATCGGTGGTCTGCATGTAACAAAACTCGAAAAGGATATTTCCATAAGTAAATATGATCTTTCTTTTTACTTTGAAGAGTATCAAGATGAAATTACTTTAGGTATTGAATACGATGGCGAGCTTTTTCTAAAGCCGACTATTGAAAAGTTCTTCACACATTATACAACCTTAGTACAATCTGTCTTTAATGATCCGGTGCAGGAAATTGATACGATTAACTTTTTAAGTGCACAAGAACATGACACACTACTGAAATATTTTAACAATACGGATGTTGAATATGCGAAAGATGTAGCCGTTCATCAGATGTTTGAAAATCAGGCCTTACAAAATCCTGAGGCTGTCGCTATAACCTTTAATGCCCGTTCTTTTTCATACAAGGAGATTAATGAGAGGGCCAATCAACGTGCCGCATTTCTGCATTCAGAATGTAAGCTCAAACCCAATGAACTAGTGGGGCTACTATTGGACCGCTCTGAGGAAATGATCATTTCGATTCTTGCTATTTGGAAAGCGGGGGCTGCTTATGTGCCAATAGATCCCCAATACCCGAAGGAAAGGATAATTTACTTGCTTGAGGATACAAAGTTGAGTACGGTCCTGACCAACGGGAAATATCTTTCTTTAAATCGTTGGCTTCAATGGGAAGTTGAAAGTTATAAAAATTTAATCACAATTGATCAGCCGGAAATCAACTATAGTGGCTTTAACGATCAATCAAAGCACTTGTGGAACCACGTTACAAATACCGCTGACAATGAAGCAGAGAGTTGTGGCTGGATAAACAGTTATACAAAAAAGGCATTTGATAAGGAGGACCTGCAGGAATTATGGAACAATGTGATAAACAAAGTCAGGCCACATTTGCATGCTGAGAGTAAGGTGTTAGAAGTAGGGTGCGGATCAGGAGCAATAATGTATGAACTGGCGCCATTGGTAAAGAAGTATACTGCTACAGATATTTCTGATGTTGTAGTTAATAACAGTAGAGTACAGTTTCAAGAAAAAGGGCTTCATAATATAGATGTAAAGCAACTCGCAGCAAATGAGATCGACTTCCTTAAAGAGCAGAAGTTTGATATAATTATTGCGAATAGTGTTGTACAATATTTTCCTGATGCTGGTTACCTCTTGGATTTCCTTAATAAAGCCATTGACCTTCTTGATGAGCATGGGATTATTTTCCTTGGGGATTTACGTGACAAAGAACTTCAGCTTCAGTACTATCGATCTTTATTCGATGAATCTGCTGACCTTGAGCATGAGATTCTTAGAAAGAAAAAATTGGAAGAAGAATTGTTTGTATCAAAACATTTTCTGATCGACTTAGTGAAAGGGTTATCCTGCTATGGAGAGGTGGAATTCTCTGAAAAGCAAGGTAAGATAGAAAATGAGCTGAAAAAGTATCGTTTTGATAGCGTCATCAGGGTTGATAGAACTAAATCAGGGTCTGCAGTAAAGCCAGATAAAAATCACATCCTTGCAAGAACCGAACAGAATTTCAAATGCACCAATCTCAATATTCCGGCAGGTGACCGGGCCTACATAATCTATACTTCAGGTTCTACTGGGAAACCCAAGGGAGTGGATATTATGCATAGGTCGGTGGTCAATTTTCTTCTAAGCATGAAGAAAAAGCCTGGTATGGTATCCTCAGATAAGTTACTAGCAGTAACTACCTATACCTTTGATATTTCCGTGTTGGAATTTTTCCTGCCATTAATTACTGGAGGGCAGGTATTACTCGCTGGTGAATCTGATGCCAAGGATCCATCGACATTGATCCGGATGATTCGCACTGAACAACCCACTATAATGCAGGCAACTCCAAGTACATGGAATATGATGTTTGCTAATGGATGGACGGGCAGCAAAACCCTTAAGGTTCTCAGCGGAGGCGAACGGTTACCCGAAGAGTTAGCGCTTAAGTTGCTAAAATCCTCAGGTGAAGTATGGAACATGTACGGCCCTACGGAAACAACAATCTGGTCAACCACAGGTAAGGTTCGGCTGGGATATGGCAGTAATGTGGGGAGTCCTATTGACAATACTACGGTATACGTGCTGAGCGAACGGCAACAACTGCTTCCTATAGGAGCATTTGGTAACCTTTACATTGGTGGTGAGGGGCTTGCCTCACAATACCTCAACCAGCCTCATCTCTCAAAAGAAAAATTCATACGATCTCCTTTTGATTCTGATAAGCGACTTTATTATACGGGTGATATAGCGAGATGGTGTTCTGATGGTACTCTTGAATTGTTTGGCCGGAGTGATGATCAGGTAAAAGTTAACGGCTACAGGATTGAACTGGGGGAAATAGAAAATACTCTCTTAACCTATAAAAGTATAAAAGAGGTTGCTGTTATCGCAAAAGATGATCCGGAGGGCAGTAAATTCCTGGTAGCCTTCGTATGTGGTAGTGAGTTTGATACCGCTGCTCTAAGGGAATACCTCGTTGAAAGATTACCTTTATATATGGTGCCCTCTTTTTATGAAGTACTTGAAGAGATTCCTCATACACCTAATGGCAAAATTAACAGGAAAGCACTACAAGAGTTCAGGCTTTCCGTTTCCAGCAGTTCGGTGGATCATATAGCACCTGAAAGCGAACTGGAAAGGAAGTTAGCCATGATTTGGAAATTGGTTCTTAACATTGATACCGTTGGGGTTGAAGATAACTTTTTCCAAATGGGAGGGCATTCTCTTAAGGCAATCCGTCTTGTATCCGGAATTGAACAGGAATTGCAATACAAGTTGAACTTGAGAGAGGTTTTCATCAACCCAACGATCAGACAACTTGCTCGAATAATGTCGGTAGGGGTAAAAACAAAATCTGTTGAACTTGCTCCAATTGAGATCAAAGATTATTATGATGTCACTCCATCACAAAAGAGGTTCTGGTTACTTAATCAGTTGGATGAACGTGTTGCATATAATCTTCCCGGGGCTCATCGCATTAAAGGAGAACTGGATGCTGAAGCGTTGGATAAAGCATTCGAGAAGTTAATTCAAAGGCATGAAAGCCTGAGAACCAGCTTTATACAAGTTAATGGAGAATTGAAGCAGAAGATCAATAATACTTCTGATTTTAGAGTTGAATACATAGATTTAAGTGATCGGGATGAGAAGTTAGCGGAAACACAAAAAATTGCTGATGAAGAGACTTTCATGCCTTTTGATCTTTCATCTGGCAAGCTTATCAGAGCCAAACTGATCCGGTTGGCCGACAATGATCATGTTTTTCTGTTTACGATTCATCATATAATATCAGATGCGTGGTCCATAAATGTACTTATTAAAGAGGTACTAATGGTGTATGAATCATGTATAAATAGCGATGATATTGCACTTCCACCATTGCCTGTTCAGTATAAAGACTATAGCCATTGGGTAAACTTGCAGGTTAAAAGCCAAGAGAATGCGAAGTATTGGCAAGGACAATTCAGAGAAGGAGTCCCTGTACTTGAATTACCACTTGATTACCCTCGCCCGGCAATAAAAAGCAATGCTGGGGATAGAGCATATTTCAGTGTGCCGAAAGATCTCAAAGATGCTCTGAAGACTTTGGCTAAGAATCATCAAGCCAGTCTCTATATGGGCCTGATTGCAGGACAGGTACTCCTTTATCATAAATATTCAAATCAAAATAGCATTGTAATAGGTGCACCTCTAGCTGACCGTGATCACAAATACCTAAATGATCAGATTGGGTATTATGTCAATAATATTCCCTTACACATTTCATTTAATGAAAAATGCACTTTTATTGATCTTTTGGAAACAGCCAGAAAGGTAGTACTTGGAGCCTATGATCATAAATCTTATCCTTTGGAACAGCTCCTGGAGGATCTCGACATTCAAAGAGATTTGAGCCGATCAGTCCTGTATGACGTTGGGTTCACTTGGGATGGAAACTATCACGATCATTTTAAAGGGCTTAAATCACTGCAAATTGAGGAGTTTCATCTCGAATACAAACTTGCACAAACAGATTTATGGTTTTATGGCGTTGAACACCCCGATAGACTAGACTTTATAGTTGAGTACAATACAGACATCTTCACTGCAAGGAAGATCAATCAACTCATTAATCACTATTTGAACATTCTTTCTGAAGTAGTAAGGCAACCGGAATCTGCGTTGCCGGAGATTAACTACTTGTCGGGACCGGAGAGGGAGAGAATTTTAAGCTCCTTTAATGCTACAATCTGCAACAATGAATATAACCGGACAATAGTTGAGATATTTGAACATTATGCAGCCATCCAGCCGGATTCATTGGCTTTGGTATATGGAGATGTTAGCTGGAGTTATGGAGAGTTAAATGCCAGTGCCAATCGTCTGGCCCATCACCTCAGAAATGAAATGGGTGTTAAACCTAATGACCTGGTAGGTATTATGCTACCTCGTTCGGAGTGGGTAGTATTAAGTATTCTGGGGATACTTAAGGCTGGAGGTGCTTATGTGCCTGTTGATCCTAATTTGCCCAAGGAAAGGATGCAATATATTTTTGAAGATACAGGACTAAAAACTATTTTACTTAATACCGACTATTTCTTCAACCTGGACTTCTTCACGGGCAATTTAATAGCTATAGACATCCAGTTC
>NZ_AMZN01000045.1 GCF_000331535.1 Fulvivirga imtechensis AK7
CTTACAAAGGAAATAGTTCGGTTTATAAAAAATCATTACACTAGGGCACTAGCCAAACTAACGAAAGATTACATACCTGAAATAATAAATACATTCGATTCTGCTTCAGAAACAGAAAAACCCGGTGTTGCATGGGCTTTATCAATAGCAGAAAATCTTAATTTAAATGATTTGCTGCCAACATTGAAAGATTTAGATTCAAAACAATGGATCGCATATATATTAGGCAAGCAAGGTAGCCAAAAGCATTTAAGTGAAATTGAAAATTTAAAAAATCAAGACTCTGAAGTATACTTTGCAGTAACAGTGCTATGGAAGATAATGACAAGTTGGGTCTATAACCTCAAAGAATATTAAAATGAAAACTAAATATCTATATAAAACTAATCTTGGAAAAGCCTATGTTGGTGATTCACTGAACCTTTTAGATGAAATTGCTCCAAACTCTATTGATTTAATTGTCACTTCTCCACCATTTGCACTTCTTAGGCAAAAGGAATATGGAAACAAAGACCAAAATGAATATGTAAACTGGCTTTTGACATTTACCAAAAAAGCACATAGTATCCTTAAAGATACAGGTAGTATAGTAATCGATTTAGGCGGAGCTTATAAAAAAGGAGTTCCTGTACGCTCTCTTTATAACTACCGATTCCTCATTCGTGCATGTGATGAACAAAATTGGCATCTTGCAGAGGAATTTTTTTGGTTTAATCCAGCAAAATTACCTTCACCAATAGAATGGGTTAATAAAAGAAAGATAAGAGTAAAAGATTCTGTAAATACAGTTTGGTGGTTATCTAAAAAAGAATTCCCAAAAGCTGATGTCAAAAATGTTTTGATTGCCTATTCTGACCGAATGAAGAAACTTTTAGATTTAGGCACCAAATATTATGACCCTAAACTTCGACCCTCAGGACATGATATTAGTGAAGGTTTCAACAAGGACAACGGTGGAGCTATACCTCCAAATATTTTACCAATTCCAAATACTGAGAGTAATTCTCAATATTTGAAACATTGCAAAAATTTAGGAGAGAAAGGGCATCCTGCTAGATTTCCTGCGGAATTGCCTGGATTTTTCATAAAATATTTAACTGATCCAGAGGATACTGTACTTGATATTTTCGCAGGATCAAATACTACCGGCTGGGTAGCAGAGCAACTAAATAGAAGGTGGATTTCTTTTGACTCTGACCATAATTATTTAGCAAATTCCGCTTTCCGATTCTTGAATGGTATAAATCATGATCTGATTAAAGAAATTCATCAGAAATTATTATCAGGCAAACATGTAGGATTGGACATTAGAGATTTGATCCCGACTTTATTCTATGAACCGAGAGAAGCTTACGGAAAATAAACCCGACTCAAAGCAGCCGCACAAGCCAAGGCTTGTCAAAGAGTGTGTCTGAGCCAACGCACGGACAGAAAAGAAGAAGCACGAAAGCACAACACGCAATAAAAAACATAGGGCAGAAAGTGCTAAATTTGAACGACGTAACATTTAATAAACGGCTCGGTAGCTTGACAGTTAGGTGCTTCGAAATGCCCTACGTTTCTTATTGCCAAAACGTTGCCAACCATACTGCAAAATTCCACATCAAAAGTTCCCAATTCAAGAACTATTCGTTATCTTTGCTCGTAAACAACAGAAGTTAGTGGAAAGGATATTTGCGAAAAGTACTTTAAGAAAATATTGGGAAAAACATGCAGACGTTGAACAATACCTAAAAACCTGGTATGATACCGCTATGAGTTGCGACTGGAAAGATCCAAGCGATGTCAAAAACACTTATGCTAATGCGTCTATATTAAAAGATAGTAGAGTAGTTTTCAACATTAAAGGAAATTCGTACAGACTCGTAACAAAGTTCAACTTTGAAAAGCAGTGGATATTTATCCGGTTCATCGGAACTCACGCAGAATATGATAAAATTGATGCTAACGCGATTTAAAAATAACAGACATGGATATTAAACCTATCAGAACTGAAGCAGACTATCAAAAAGCTCTTGAAAGACTTGAGGTAATATTTGATGCGAAAATTGGAACACCAGAAAGCGATGAGGCTGACGTGTTGGGACTTTTGATTGATGAATACGAAAAGAAACATTATCCGATCGAAGCTCCCGACCCAATTGAAGCCATTAAAATACGAATGGAAGAAATGCATTTAAAGCAAGTTGATCTAATAAAGGAAATCGGTGGGAAAAGTAGAGTGTCCGAGATTTTGAATCGGAAAAGGAAATTGACTGTAGACATGATTAGAAACCTTGCAGCGAGACTCAATTTATCAGCCGGGCTGCTAATCAGGGATTACCAAATAACTAAATGAGAAGGGTTGGCAACAAACGATATGAACGCATGCCTCAAACTGCCCATTTGAAACTGAACTGCAAATCCGCTACTTTAAAAATGGTTTTAAATAAGTCCAGGGGCCCGCGTCATATCTGGACGTTAGGTTTCATGTCATGACGTAGAATCTTACCGTATTTACTTGTACTATAGCAGTTGGCATTGCTATCTCGTAACTTTGCGAAATGTACTATCGAAGGAAATTGTTACTAGGGATTTTAGAGGAATTTGAGGGGGTATTGTCTCATACAAAGCTTCAAAAAATACTATTATTAGTGACTAGTGTTAAGTTAAGCATACTTTAGCCATACCAAGCTTTGTTCTTTTTGTCCCATGCTGCCTTAAAAAATACTTACGTAGCTATGGCTATGCTCATATTTTTTGCGTTGCCTGGAACAAAAATAACTGCAACTTATACGGCACAGTACACTTAACTCAACACTAGAAAGCATCGGCAAAAATCTGAACCTTCATTACCACAAGGAACTTACCGAAACATTTACTATTTTAAGTGGGGGCTTCGAGTTTCATGTCAGTGGTGAAGAATGTGAATTGAGTGTCAATGACACAGTGGTCGTTAAGCCAAGGGAAACCCTTGGGTTTCGAGCCTTGCAACCGAATAGTAGAATGTTGATATCCTTTAGTGACAGTTTCAATAGAGACGAGTTTTTTATTGAGCTGGCGGATCGCATAAATAGTGGGGGACAACTGGATGCTGCGCAAGATACAGCATTTTATGCGCATTTTGACCAATATTATGTATGAACATTAAATTGAAAACCAAATCAAAAAAAAGATGTCATTTCAAAACCTACCTGAAGAACATTCAGGAAAAAACCGGAAAATCCCCTTCTGATTTTGAAACACTCGCCGCTGAAAAGGGGTTTACCGAAGCAGGCAAAATAAAAAAGGATATAAAAGCCACCGAAATAATCAATTGGCTAAAAGAAGACTACGACTTAGGCCACGGACACGCTACTGCTGTCTATGCCTATATCAAGGGTAAACGAGCATAAAGTCCATTATAAAAATAACTAACCGCCAGCTCAAAGCAAATAGCTGAAATACCCACAAAATAAACCTGGAGGGAGATTGCTTTCAAGCGTTTTGATTAAATATGAGTCAGGTGTTCTAAGGTATTGCTCCCATAACATTCGCTGGTTTAACAGGAGAAACATGTGTTTCATTTTGCATTACCCACTCATCTTCCTCCTGAGAGCTTCTGGGAGGGCAATGTGCTTAAGTTAAGGATATCATCCCATCCCGATTTTATACATTTCATGTCGGGTAGAGGCTTGCAGAAGTAACTGCTTCAAAGGTGCATGGATCTCTCCCTCTGGTCCCCGAGGCCAAGCTCGGGACAGGCGAGATGACCATATTTCTTAAAACAGTTTTTTCTTAAATTAATAGCATTGCTGGAATGGGAAAGGTAGGTCCTCTTCATTACATACCCCTTTGTTGGCTCCACCAACAGACTCTCCACACGACATAACGCAAGGCCACAACTTGTACCTTCAATCGGACAAGGGCTCGTATGGACATTTTGCATCTGCAAAAAAAGCAAAAAGACCCGGACAAAAACTGCCCAGGCCTTTTCTTCATAAGGGGGATAGGGGTTGATCGCTACCAGATCGAGTGGACCGGGTATATTTTAATGTTCTTCAACTGTGCTTCTCCTGACGCTTTGATGGTTAGCTTGTTCAGTGGCTCCTTTGAGAAAAATAGCTCTGTTATCACCTGCTCTCCATTATTGATAAATATCTCCACCGAAGATTCATCTTTGAAAATCCGGATATTGAAAGCGGTGGGATCAAAGATCAGCGGTGCGTGATGGGCCTCGTTGAAGGTTTCGGAAAAAGAGGTGTTTCCTGCTTTCGACCGGTCGAATATGACCTTATTCTTTCCAGGGTCAATAGACCATGTTATCGACTCTCCGGCCTCATTTTCCAGTGTAAAATCAAGTACACCCATGCTGGCTTGCACAACATCTATATTAATTTCTGCCAGGTCTATACTTTTCTTAAGAGTATATTCGCTGTTGGTCAATTCCATATCGGGAGTTTCGGTTGCTTCACTCCGTAAGCTGTTTAGCGCTTCTACGGGTTCGCTTTTGATTCGTATTTGTTCCCCTTGCTGATATAGGCTAAGCTTTCTTGGTACAGTCATCGCGCTACGCCATTTTTCAGTGGGTACTACCTGACCGTACGCCCAGTTGCTCATCCATCCCAAGAAGATCATTTCCTCACCGGGAACATTGCTCCAGGTCACACCGGCATAATTGTCTGCGCCATGGTCGAGCCACAGTGTGCTGTCCTGATCGGTGGTGAATGTTATTCCGTCAAAACTCCCAACAAAATACTGTGTTGCAGAACCGCCATAAGGCCCGCCTGGGTTGATGCTGACCAGAAGTACCCATTTTTCATCACCATTGTAGTTAAGAGGAAACAGGTCCGGGCATTCCCAGACACCTTCGTGAGCGCCCAAATTGTAGCCAAAGTCACTTTCTTTGATCCAGTCGAGCAGGTTAGGGGAGGAGTAGAAGCTGATGTGGTCTTTTACGGCTAAAGCCATGACCCATTTCTCTGATGACTCGTGCCACCTAACTTTCGGGTCCCGGAAATCTTTGATCCCCGGGTTCTTTAATACCGGATTGCTGTCATATTTGGTCCATGTTCTGCCTCTGTCGGTGCTGTAGGCAATTCCCTGGGTTTGGTAAATATCACTTCCTTCCTTTTCCAGCACAGCATCATGATAGGTGTATATGGCTACCAAAGGAGGATTTTCGTTTGTGCCCAGTCCGGAAGTATTCAGGCTGTCATACACCGCGCTGCCGGAAAAGATATACCCCAGGCTGTCGGGATACAGAGCTATCGGTAAATGTTCCCAGTGTACCAGGTCTGTGCTTATGGCATGACCCCAGTGCATCGGCCCCCACACAGTGCTGTCCGGATAGTATTGATAAAAGAGATGATATTCCCCATCGAAATAGACCATTCCATTAGGGTCATTCATCCATTTTTCCTCGGGAGAGAAGTGGAATTGGGGCCGGTACTTTTCAGCATAGTAGCCGTCTTTTTCAACGGTGTCTTCTGTTTGTCCTTCCATAGAGCTTTTCGAGCACTGTATGAATAAGATCAGGATCAAGGGTAAAAAATATTTCATACGTAAAGTCGTTAATCGTTAATCGTTAATCGTTAATCGTAAATCTTCAATCGTAAATCATCAATCCCTAATAATCAGTCAATAGTATCTCCTGGATAACCTGTTCGGTGATCACTGGTGTAGCGCCCACTTGCGAAGCTACATAAGCGCCCACGGCACATGCATATTTCAACCTCGATTCGGGGGGGCGGTTGCCCAGGCGTTGGGTTAGCAATGCCGCTAAAAAGGCATCGCCACTGCCGATGGTATCTGCCACTTCCACAGTGTAACCACGGTGGCTGTACAGGTGACCGTTTTCCAGAAGCTTTGCTCCCTGATCGCCAAAAGTGACGCAGAGCGTTTGCAGTTGAAAGCGCTTCGATAGCTCCTCCATTTGCTCTGCTACATCCGTACTGCCGGAATACCAGGAAGATATCAAAGTCAGCTCTGCATCGTTCATCTTGACCATGTGCGCAGCCTTCATCAGTTGCTCGATGCGATCGGGAGTATAATGAGGCGTCCTCAGGTTGACATCAAACACGCAATAAGCGGCTCTCCTGAGCAGTCGCTCCAGGGTTGCTGCCGATATCTCATTTCTGCTGGCCAGACTACCATACAATAAAACCTGTGATCCTGTAATGGCATTTTCAAGGTCGTCATCTCCTGAAATGAAATCCCAGGCTACCGGAGCATTGATGGTGTACTTCACATCCTTCGGATCGGAGGTGTCTGCATCAACGGTTCCGGTGGGATACACGTCATCGGCCTGTATGTATGAAGTATCTACTCCCTTTCCTGCAATATAGCGTACGATATCGTCCCCCAGCGCATCATTACCCACCCGGCTGATGATGGCAGCGGAGATCCCCAACTGGTTCAGGTGAACAGCCACATTCATCGGAGCGCCCCCGGGCATCATACCACCCGGCAGTTTGTCCCAAAGAACTTCTCCAAAGCATACGACCGGTGTTTTTGAAGGTGTCATAACGTTGCGAGTTCTTTTTTCTTAACAGTAAGCTCTTCCGAAAGCTCTTCCAGCGATTTTCCTTTGGTTTCAGGCATCATTCGCCATACATATATCAGTTGGAAGAACATCATCAGCCCAAAAAAAGCAAAGATCATGGACGGATCGAATGCACTGACCACTACCGGGAAGATATTGGCGATCACCGCGGCCATAAACCAGTGGATAAAGCATCCGAAAGACTGGCCCAGCGCCCTGACATCATTGGGGAAGATCTCCGAGATGAAGACCCATATTACTGCCCCCTGCGACATGGCAAAGAATGAAATATAGGCAAACAGGTACAAGGGAACGGCCCCAAAAGATTCGGCATAAAAAGAGTACGAAACCAGTCCGAGTGTAGCGATCAACCCAAAAGAACCGATATACATCAATAGCTTTCTTCCTGCCCGGTCTATAATGGCCATGCCTATCATGGTAAAAATGAGGTTGAGCAGTCCTATACCTGAAGTGGAAAGCAATGCCGAACTGGTGCCCAACCCGGTAAGGTTGAATATCCTCGGGGCGTAGTAAATGATGGCGTTGATCCCTGAAAGCTGGTTGAACATGGCAAACAGGAAGACTAATAAAAGTTGAAAATTGTATTTGCCAGTCATTATGTGTCTGAAACCGGTTTTTACCTCTTTGGAAATACTTTGTTTGATAGCGGTAATAGAATTCTCCACTTCGGCGGGGTTGATCAGTTCCAGCACTTCCCTGGCTTCTTCCTCATTGCCTTTTTTTACCAGCAGCCAACGCGGACTCCTCGGTACGCGCAATACCATGATCAGGAAAAACAGAGCCGGAAGGGCTTCAATCCCCAGCATCCACCGCCAGGCTTGCTCGTTGATGCCTTCCAGTAAATAATTGGAGACATAGGCGATCAAAATTCCAAAGACCACATTGAACTGGAACATGGCCACCATAGTGCCCCTGTTTTTAGCCGGAGCGATTTCCGAGATATACATAGGCGCCACTACTGACGAAGCGCCCACGCCTATGCCACCGATTAGTCTGAAAAACATAAATAGATACTGGTCGGTGGCCAGCGCTGAACCAAGGGCTGATATCAGGTACAGTGCAGCAACCCAGAAAAGCGTTTGCTTTCTACCAATGGCGTCAGCCGGAATGCCTCCGAACAACGCGCCTATTACAGTACCGTATAAGGCAATTGCCACAGCCAGTCCGTGGCTGAAGTCGTCTAGCTGCCATACCTTTTGAATGGCCTGCTCGGCGCCTGAGATCACGGCTGTGTCGAATCCGAATAGGAAACCGCCCAGCGCGATGGTGACAGACCAATATAATACTCGTGAATTCTTCATTGGAGAATGGGGTTAAATGGTAAAGGCAATTTAAGAACGGATTGCTGCAAACGATTTCAATCTTATTTCAAAAGATTATGGTTTTGTAAGTATTGAAAAATAGGGCTGAATGACAATTTTAGGCCGCTTTTCGGAATAAATACCGATCACAATGGGGATGGGGCTTTAGATTTTGTTTCAAATGTTCAAAATTGAATCAGTTGGCAGACAGGCTGTTTTTGTATTCTGAAGGGGTGAGTTTGAACTTTGCTTTAAAGGCAGTGGAAAAGTAGGCCGGTGAAGAAAAACCCGATTCATAGGCTATCTCTGAAATGGTCAATCCATTGCCCTGCAGCAGGCTTTTGGCTTTGCTTAGCCTTGCATCATTAAGGTAGTCATGCACGCTACACCCCAGCATGTTTTTCACCTTGCGGTATAACTGCACTCTGGACATACCAAGTTCTTCACTGATGGACTCTACATTGAAGTCAGTATTCGCCAGGTTGTTATTAATGAGGGCTTTAAATTGCCTCAGGAAACGTGCATTCAGATCTACATCTGCCTGGGAGTTCTCCCTGCCATTCGTATGGTATTCTGCATAGTGGCTTTTAAGGATCTCGCGATTTCTAAGCTGTGTTTTTATACCTTCCAAAAGCAAACTCAGCCGGAAAGGCTTGGTGATGTACAGTTCCGCACCCGACCTCAGCCCTTCGAGTTGGCTGCTTTCCTGGTGAGTAGAGGTGAGCATGATCACCGGAATGTGTGATGTTCGCATGTCGCTCTTTATCCTTTTGACCAGACCAAAGCCGTCCAGTTCGGGCAGAGACAGGTCTGTTACGACCAGGTCGGGAACCTGTTCCAGTACCTGTTTTAAGCCCTCTGTTCCTGTGGTGGCGGTGATTACACTGAAGTATTCACTGAGGGAGTTGATCAAAAATTGTCGCAAATGTTCGTCATCTTCAACAATGAGTATGGTATTTTCCTTTGCTTCGGAAGCATGGGCAGAAGACAGCATATACGTATTGAACTCCCCAAGCCCCATGTGATTGTCATCGTTGATGATTGCAGGCTCTTCATGAGTAAGCTCCGTTTCTTTGAAGTGTGCATTTCCCTTTTTTAGCCTTACGGTAAATTTTGTGCCGACATGCTGTTTACTCTGTACACTTATTGACCCATGATGCAATTCGATAAGATCTTTGGACAGAGCCAGTCCCAATCCGGTACCTTTTCCTTTGTTATTTTCCCCTACATAAAACCGGTCAAACGCATGCAGTACATGCTCATCAGACATACCCCGGCCATTATCTTCAATTTCAATATCCACAGTAGTATCACCCTCGCTGACGGTAATGTGAACGAAACCTTTTTCGGAAACGAATTTAAAAGCATTGGAAAGCAGGTTGAACAGCACCTTATCGATCATATCCTTGTCGAACCACACTTCAATAGCACTTGCTTCATGTTTGAATTGTAAATCGATATTTTGAGCGTTAGCCACCTTTCTGAAGAGGCTCACAATATCTTCGATAAAGGTCATCAGCTCATTGGAAGATGCGCGGACCTGAAGCTTGTTGTTTTCAATCTTTCTGAAATCCATGAGCTGATTGATCAGCCTGAGCAGCCTTTGCGCATTCTTATATACCATTCCCAGTTCCTCTCTTTCTTTTAGCGACCTGTTTTTCTGCCGCAGCATCTCCTCCACAGGTCCCAGGATCAAAGTCAGCGGAGTTCTGAATTCGTGAGAGATATTGGTAAAAAACTTAAGTTTGGCTTCGTTGGCGTCTCTTACCTGCTGAGAGGCCTGCTCTATCTGTTCGTTTTTCTGCTTGAGCTTTTTGTTGATCTGCTGCTTCGAATGCAATAATTTGATGAGTATGATAGCCAACACAAGAATAAGGACCAAACCACCTGACACCATATATAAAATGATGCGTTGGGATTTGTAAAGACTATGCTGTTCGGCTATCAACTTTTGCTGTCTCATAATACTCTGCTGCTGACTCAATATTTTGTCTGCCTGAAGCTTCAACGTACGAACATTGTCTGAATGAATGGCCGTAGTCAGCAATCTATGATCTTTAGCCACCGGGCGGCCTTTCAGGATATCCATAGCCAGCCGTATGGCATCATCACCTCCGGTAGGGTAGAGGAAGGTAGCGTCAAGCACGCCCTCGGTCACCATTTCCAGGCCACCACCGCTGCCAGGAAGCCCATCAACGCCATAGATACTGACCTCTTTTCTTCTTTTTTTCTCGAGCAAAATTTCGTGTGCGGCCTTACCCATTTGGTCGTTATGGGCGAAGATCAGATCAATATCCAGCGTGTCAATAGCGGTACCTAAACTGGCGTGCGCCTTCTCATATTGCCACTCTCCGTTAATGGTGGCCACAATTTCAAAAGCATCATTACCCGCCAGGCCTTCAATAAATCCCCTGTGCCTGTCAATGGCCGGGGTGGAGCCTGACAGCCCCCATATTTCAAGTATTTTGACTGAGTCTTGAACGAACGATTGTAAGGCATATTCGGCCGCAGCCTTACCTATTTCAAAATTATCCGCACCGATGTATGCCGTGTACAGGTTAGAATTCGACTTGCGGTCTGTAATGATCAAAGGGATGCCTGCATTATAGGCTTGCTCTATGTAAGGCGTAACAGGCCCGGCTTCGTTGGGAGATACAATGAGTATGTCAACATCGGCCTGTATAAACTCTTTGATGTGTTGAATTTGCTTTGTATTATTATCCTCAGCATCTTTTATGATTAACCTTGCGTTATCATAAAACGACAACTCCCTGTACATGTCATCATGCATGGCTTTTCGCCACAGGTCGTTACCTGTACATTGGGAAAATCCTATGACAATTTCTTCATTACCGCTTTTGCAACTATAACACAATATTGAAAGTGAGATCAATGCCAATGCCGGCCACACTTTACAGCACACTATTCTCGCCATCATGAGGTCAATTTAACATCTTTTTTGCGAGTATGCTTCCTCTTCGTCTGAAATTAAGCATAAGTCGGAACAATTTACCCGATGAGTGTCTCCTCAAAGCAAGCCTCATCTGATGAATAAGGTGCGACAGTTGAAAGGCCGAAGTTCGAATAGGGATTTTAACTTAACGGGAGTTCGATGTAATAGTACCGATTAAATTGTATTCGTATCTAAAAACAGATCAAAAAAACCTCTTTAAGGTCATTCTGCCTGTCCCGAACTTGCCTTCCGGGAGGTACGAAGAATCTTACTAAGTTCAAGGATACTACCAACAACTTAGTAAGATCCTTCCTCACGTCAGGATGACTGCCCTTTTTTAAGTATTTTATATCGAACCTACGTTAAATTATTACTTAGTATTCGTAAGAAAACCCTAAGTGGCTTTAAGAAAACGTTCCCGCCAAAGGGCTATAGCCGTTAACTTAAGCATCCCGGTAGGGATGCAATATTAGTAGCCCGGGGTGAAGCCCCGGGATAGGATTAGATTTTTTTATGCGCCACATTCAAGCTTGGGAAGATGAGAAGGCTATTTTGGCGCATCCATGCTTACTAAGGTAAATGCTTCGAACTCATTCCTGCCATGTGTGCCAAGGAAGCCTGTGTTCCATGGTTGGGCCTTCCTATGGCACACTCAACTTCTCGTTTAAACCCGGGGCTTCACCCCGGGCTACAAAGATTTACCCCCTCTGGGGGCCTCTGGGGCTCGTTTTCTCTTAAGTTAACGGCTATGGCCAAAGGGCGGGACGAAGTGCCAAAAAAAGGTAATCCAGTACAGTTGTTACTGTTGTCGGGAAGAGCATGTTTGGACGAGCATAACGCAGACATTGGAGTTTTCTTGGAGACACTACTTACAGCCTGTGATATCCATAAAGTATCGCACTGAAGCTTGCAGGCCATGCCAGACTGATCAGTAATTCAGCTCATTTAAAAAAATCCTGCCACCGTATTTAAGAACGGTGGCAGGATTTTTTTAAATACTACTAAGGTACGACTGAGCTATTTACCAGCTATCAGGGTAAGTACACCTTCAAATCGACTGTAGCATAGTAAATCCCTTTTTTTTGATGTTTTTTTTGTGTCCAAGCTACCAGCAGCTTGTGATCTTGTAATACCGTCACCACAGGGTGCGATGCTTCAGCAGCGTTACGTGTGACATTGATTGTTTTGATGTTGCTGCCAGGCTCCCTTACCTGCATCATAATCAGCGATCCTGAGTTTTTTTGAGCATGGTGTGCATTGTTTCCATGTGAGCCGCTATGATGCTGCTCCTCTGAGTGACCTTGAAATTCATCCCAAACCACTGCCAGAGCGCCTGAAGGCAGGCTGATCATTTGAGGATGCCGTGCTGTTTTGCTGATCTTTTCGCGAGTGGTGAAGGTCTGGCCGTTATCAGTAGAACTCACATGGTAAACGCCTTCATCTCCACCGGCTGTAAACCACACAGCGTGCAGCCCATGCCGGTTGACTGCCAGGGAAGGACCTGTGTGCGGACAACCCTCTATTGCCCAGTTGTCTTCACTGATCCGTTTTGCATTGCTAAAGGTCTGGCCTCCGTCATAGGAAATACTGTGCACCATATCCCTGACCTGTCCCATAAGAGTGGGAGGGAAGAGTATATCCCGATAGGCGATATGGACATTTCCGGCCGGGTCAACAAACAGGTCTGTCCGGCAACATTCGCAGGTGCTTTCACCTACCTGTTTGTCGAGACCAAACCCTGTACCTTCTTCCGTTTTATCAAAAAATATAACTGACCCTGTAGAAGCATCACCAAATCGGCCATCCAGCCATATCGCCCCAACTTCACCATCGGGAAGTGTTGCTATGTCAAAGAAGCTTCTGCCATAGGTTTTTGCCGTATCATCATGCAGGTATTCGGGGCTGGTCCAGGTTTTACCTTCATCAGAGGAGAGCGAATACATTATGGAACCAGCAAAACGATTTTCTTCTGTTGGATGTTTAATGGCAAACATGGCTACAACAGTACCGTCTTCTTTGAAGGCTATTTTATTCATGCTCTCATCATGTGCACGTGTACCTGTGGAAGAAGTAACAGTGACAGGTTCTCCGAAGCGTTGGTGTAATGCTTCGAACGTGGCAAACTTCATCACATGGCCTTCCTTATCACTGATCTTTTCGGTCCAGCATAGTACAGGTTGCTGTAGATGATCCATTGTGAAATAGGCCCCGGAGGCGTCAGCAGTATCGACTGATATCAAGGAAGAAGTTTCCCGGGCATGCGGTGAGCCGGTGCTGATCTGGCAGCCGGAGATCATTCCCGTAATGGAGACCAGGAATACCGCCAGGGTTATGATTTTATTGATCGGTTGCATGGCTAATTCTTTTTTGAAAATTTATACCCAATACCTATGCTGAAAGTCCTCGGATCTCCCGGTGAATAGTTCTTGCCAAAGCGCGATTTGCTGGCATTGGTCGCATACAGTTCATTGGTGATATTCATGATGTTACACCAGATGTCGAAGCCCTTAAGCGTATATCCCACGCGCATGTTAAGTAGGTCAAAGCCTTCATATTTTTCTGTATTGGCAGCGTCCATATAGTATGGTCCCACATGCTGCCATTCCAGTCCGATCCTGGAGCCTTTAAGGAATGGAGGCTTGTATTGCACTTCTGTGTTGGCTATCCAGTTGGGCGCTGATTCCATGCTGTTGCCGTTGTAACTTTCTCCGAGTTCCTGATAATCACTATATTCATGAGTGGCATTGGTACCCCCGACCCGGATGTGCAGGTTGTTCAATGGCACATAGCGGAAACCATACTCCACGCCCTGATGTAGCGTTTCTCCGGCATTTCTGTTCTCACGAGTGCCGTCATCCAGCAGCACGTTGATCACTTCATTAGTCCCTCTCATTTGGTAAAAGCTGATATCGAAATAGCCTTTTTCCACGATGGAGAACCAGCCGCCAACCTCAAGGTTTTTGTAAACCGATGGTTCTAATACAGGTACTTTCACTCCTCTGTACAATTCGCTGACTTGTGGAGGTACAAAACCGATGCTATAGTTGGCATACAATCCCCTGTCTCGACCAAAATCATAAGTAAAACCCACTTTTGGGCTTAGGTTTTCAAAAGTATCATCTGAGTTTGGCGCTCCTGAAAATGCATCAGGGGTAAGAAAATTTTCATAACTGTAGTCAAACCTGTCGTAACGGAGCGCCAATACAACGCGTAATCTTTGGACCGGGCTCATCTCAAGCTGTGAATAAACAGCGGTATTGAACAGGCTCACTTCATAGTCAGTCAGCAGGGAATCAGGCTTGCTGTATCCTGTATACACACCCTCTTCGTTGCGGGCGATGTTGATAAATTCGGCATAATAGGAATTAGGACTGAAGTCTATGCTGACCCCTCCAATAACACTGGCATCCCAAAAGCCGAACGTCTTCATGTGTTGTGCCAGGGCGCCATAGCTGCGAAAGCTATTTTCATTAATTTCCCCGGAAGCTTTTAATGGATTGGTACGATCATTCTTCACGCGGTAAGCCGGGATTTGCCCCATGCTGTTATCCCTGTAGAACAGGGTAAACTTGGTCTTATTCCTGTCGTTCCATAAGTGTTCCAGTGTACTTCTCAGCCTGAGTGCCTTCACTGTACGCTCTGTAAAAGTGTGCATACTGGGGTATTCCATGCTGTAAAAGTTGATGCTGTCAATACTTCCGGTCATATCAGTTCCATAGTCAATTATGGTTGCACTTGTTGTCAGCTTATTTTTCGCATCAATTTGGTAGTCACCTTTGAGGCTAAGGGCGAGTTTGTTAAAGTCGCAGTGTTCGCGGTATCCGTTTTTTCGGTAGGCATAATACCCACCGGCATAAAGGCCGAACTTTCCTAAAGTATTTCCTGCCCCGATGTCTAGTCTATTGTACCCCAGGTTGTCTTTTTGTATAGATATATTGGCTGTGGGAAATGCCGAGGCGCTCTGTGTAATGAAGTTAATGGATCCTCCGATGGCCTCGCTACCGTATATGGAAGAAGCGGGGCCTTTGATCACCTCGATGCTTTTCAATGCGGCCATATTCATTTCTACCAGAGAATTATGATTGAATACCCCCGTTGGCCGAATGGGAATGCCGTCTTCCATGTACAAAAAGAGGCTTTTAAGTGACAGCGGTTGGCGAATGCTCATACTGTGCTGTTCATTACCGAGGTTGACCATGTAGACACCGCTGACTTTATTGATCACCTGCTCCAGGCTGGCCGCCTTAGTATCTTCCAGTAGATTCGGAGATATTTTACCGATGGCGGCAGGTACATCTGTTCGAAGCTGGTTTTCCCGGCTGGCGGATACCACCACCTGGTTCAATTGTACAAATGATTGTTTCAGGCGGATGGTGAGCGCCTTTTCTGTTATAGAAATAGTTTCGGGTTCATAGCCCACATAAGAGAATGTAAGTTGATTGCCGGCAGGTACTCCCAAAGTAAAATTACCCTGCAGGTCTGTGGTGGTCCCTTGTGTCGTCCCGGAAATAGTAATATGTACACCGGGAAGTGATACCTGCGTTTCTGAATCAATCACTTTTCCGGTAATAAAATTTTGGGCGTAGAGTGAGCAGCCTGTTCCCGCCCATAGCAAGACAAGCAGATATATTTTAAAAATATGATCCATGATAAAAAGCTTAAAAGAATTATAAATTTGATTTGTGATCCAGCTTCAGTAGAAGCATAGTAGCACCAGGGATAGCCGGTTTTGGTTATTCAAAACGAAGGCTAAACAGGTAAAATTCTTATTAGCTTAGCTGCCTTGGAGGACGAAAAATATCTGCTAAATAGCCGGGAATGATTAGCTCCTCGTAAGTATTGAATGCCAGAGTTCTGGCAGGAAAAGTACGGGCCCTGAACTTATGCAACGCCTCGCAGAAGGTCTCCAGGTTCTGCTATTTGTTAGTCTGATTTTCCTGCGACTGCTCGGTTTCCTGCGTCTTCTTTAATTTCTGCATCAGGATACAATGTCCGTTACAATTGAGCTCCGGCTTGTCACGATTGATGCATAGCACTCTGGCGATATAGTCCTGATTGATCTTAAAGTCGATGTAAACGACCGGGATCATCATCGCTTTAACCATCATAATGAAGGCCAGGAATCCAAGTGCTATTTGTGCGTGTGATTTCATTGATGCTACTGCAATATTAAAGCACACAACTTTATAGAAACATGATTTTGGTTACTTTAAATATTGATCATTGTCAGGACATGTATAGCAGTATTGAATTTAAAAGCCAAAACCCTTTCAGGAAGACTTTCGTTTGCGATATTAGTTGTGTCAAAATCCAAATCGTTAAATGGTTCAGATTTTTCCCTTAGAAGGGTATCAAGCCCTGGAGAAGCCCAGAAGGGTAATAAAGTATGTACTCGTATGGTGTGCATCCGGAGATATTACCCTAACCGTTGACGAGGGTGATTTTGAGCTTAAGGAGAACAGTCTGATCACGATCACATCAGGGCAGATCCACTATCTGAAGAGTAAAAACAATGCCCGGGGATACGTTCTGGAATTTACGCTGGATTTTTTCTGTAAAGATGATACTGATATAGAACTTATTTTTCACAATGGACTTTTCTGCCATTTTTCTATGAATGAAGTCATACCACTGGATAGTGATTTTATTGCCGGACAGTTAAAGCTTATCAAAGAAGAACTGAACCGGCAGCCGTACCAGTACCTGATCTCTGTGCATTCACGTATTGAACTCATCTTGGTGGAGATTAACAGAACAAAAGTAGGCCGGGGAGGTGAGGTATGGAAACCCGAGGCATTGTTTCTGCGATTCCTTGAGCTGGTGAGGGCAAACTATGAGAAAAACTATACTGTGAGCCAACTGGCGCTCATGTTGAGAACCACCGAAGCCAGGCTCAACGAACAAGCTAAGCTTCATGCTGGTAAAACTGCGCAAAACGTGATCTACGGGTTGACTGTCTCTGAAGCCAAGCGGCTGCTCACCTATGAGAACCTGACGGTAAAAGAAGTGGCCTACAAGTTAGGCTTTAGCGATCCTTTTTATTTTTCCAATTTCTTCAAAAAACACACCGGTAAATCTCCGAAAGCCTACCAAGGCGAGTACGCACTGTGATCTTACATGCTTATCCAAAGATCCTCTATGTTTTGCAGCCTTGCCTGCGGGTAGCTTTGTATTATCAATTAATTCACAAAGCATATGAAGAAAATAATGCTAAACGCATGTCTGCTGTTCACTTTGGCGGCATGTGAAAACAATTTTTCACAAAACCTTAAAACAACAAGTATGGAAAAGAAAATGGATCCTTCACTGCCTACTATTGGTATTTTGATCTTTGAAGGAGTGCTGACAAACGAGGTAGTGGCTCCCATGGATGTATTTGCAAAGCACGACTCCTCAGGGAACACTTTGTTTAACCTGGCGCTGATAGCAAAAGAAGATCGTGTGTACACCACAGAGGAGGGGTTGAAAATATCTCCTGATTTCATCATCGGAGCCCCGCCTGATCTGGATGTGCTCGTGG
This sequence comes from Fulvivirga imtechensis AK7, assembly GCF_000331535.1. Lineage (GTDB taxonomy): Bacteria > Bacteroidota > Bacteroidia > Cytophagales > Cyclobacteriaceae > Fulvivirga > Fulvivirga imtechensis. The sequence goes on from NZ_AMZN01000045.1 coordinate 17,298, forward strand.
TGCCCAGCTCCAATGATCCGGACCAGCAGGTGAAGGATAGTGTGCTTATCAATTTCATCAGGGAACAAAATAAGACCACTGATTATATCGCGAGCCATTGTGCCGGAGCTTTTATGCTGGGCGAGTCGGGTATAGCAGATGAGAAGGAAGTGGTGACGTATTGTTCAGGCTCAGAAGCGCTGCAGGAGGCATATCCGAGCCTGATCGTAATGGACGACAGGGTAGTATCTGTGGTGCAGGATGGGAAATTCATTTCCTCAAACGGCAACCTGGTCAGCTATATCGCTTCTCTGGACTTACTAGAACAAATGACCAGCAAAGCACATCGCAAGTATGTAGAAGAGCAATTATTGATCAACAAATTAAAATAGCAAAAATATGAGTACTGATATCAACGATTATATTACCAAAAGCAATACCACAGCCTGGAAAGCCTTGGTAGAAGAAGATGTAGACACAAAAGGCATATCTGTTAAAGTATTGAGGTATGACGAAAAGCAACAAAGGCCGCCCACCTTTATGCTAAGATTTGAGCCGGGAGCCTCCTACCCTTACCATAACCATCCCGGAGGCGAAGAGCTGTTGGTATTAGAGGGTAGCTGCATACTGGAAGGTACTACCTTATATGCAGGTGATTACCTGTACACCCCGGCCGGATTTAAACACTCAGTAAAGTCAGAAACAGGTTGTACGCTTCTGTTTATGGTGCCGGAGGAGGTGGAGATTATTTCATGACAAGAGTGGGGCAAAATATCCCTGATGAAATGATGGGATGACCGTTAAAAACAGAGGTGTGATATCAGCATCGTCATGAGGACCTTGTTGTATCTTCGGGCAGCGTTGGCCTGTTCGGGATCGAACACCGTTCCGAATGGTGATGCGGGGCCCGCGGCCCGGAGCGTTACAGGCTGAGGCTAAGCAATGAAAATAGCGCCCGGGTTCGTACTTTGCCTCTGGCTACAAAGATTTGCCACCCTCTGGCCCTGTCTTTCTTCATAAGTAACGGATGGAGCTCTTATATGGTGTAAGTGCCAAGCACCAACAGCTCAAAGGTTCAAAATTCAATGGAGTAATTTAGCTGTTCCTCGCCTCTTTTTACCACCACAGTAGTGGTATCACCTTCGTTGAACCTGGAAAGGGCCTTCATATAGCTCATCATGTCTTCAACATTTTCACCGCCCAGTTTTACTACAACATCCCCTTTTTGCAAACCTGCTTTTGAGGCCGGCTTACCCTCGCTTACACCATCAATGCGCATGCCTTTTCCATCATACAGGTAGTCCGGAATTACACCAAGCGTCACCTTAAATCTTGGTGTGTCCTGAGATTCGTCTTTTGTCTTAGTAAACTCCATTTTACTCGCACTATCCAATGAAATGGTGATGCGGGTAATGTACTCTGCAATGTCTGTCATGCCCTCATAGTTGAGCTTGTCGACATCATCAGTCGGCTTATGATAGTCTTCATGCTGACCTGTGAAAAAGTGCAGCACCGGTATATCCTGAAGGTAAAATGATGTATGGTCCGAGGGTCCCATGCCGGATGGCTTCATGATCAGAGAAAGGTTGTCAGTATTGTGAGCGCCAAGCAACTGCTCCCATACAGGGGAGGTGCCGGTGCCGTGCACTACAAGTGATCGCTCTTCATTTAACCGGCCCACCATATCCATATTGATCATCGCCTTGATGTTCTTAAGTTCAATTGTAGGATTTTTCACAAAATAATTGGAGCCCCATAAGCCTTTTTCCTCGCCTGAAAAAGCTATGAACATGATGTCCTGGTTCAGCTTCTTGCTTTTTAGCTTTTCAGCCAGCATAAGCAATACCGCCACTCCGCTGGCATTATCGTCTGCTCCATTGTGAATGAGGGTATCACCCCGATGCAGCGACCCGAAGCCACCATAGCCCAGGTGGTCGTAATGGGCGCCAATAACTATCACCTGATCACCGGGATTGTCGATCATACCTACTACATTTAAGGCTTTTATGGTCAGTGAATCCCCATCTGCATTCATTTCAGGCTTTTCATGCGGATTCATCGATGGGGTAACATCAAAGGCCTGAAGATATCCATTTGTGCCCCCGGGGGTTAAATGACTGGCTTCGAACTGCTGCGCTATGTATCGAGCTGCCTCCTCTGCGCCACGGGACCCTGTTTCTCTGCCTTCAAGCTCATCACTAGCCAGGAAGATAGTATGTTTTTTTAAGCCGCTGGTTAAATCCTGCCTGCTCAATTCGTTAGGTTGGCAAGCGCAGAAAATCAATAACGCCAAAAAGAAGGTGAAAAATGTGGATAGTTGAATATCAGATTGTTTCATGAAGATCTAGCCATTATATTCGGAACCGAATTTAAACAATACAGGTTAATCGATGAAGACTTATCATTTTTTTCTAGTGATTTTACTTGCCGGATGTGGTAAAGCTACTGAGAGAACAGTTGAATCTACAACTCAGGAGCAGGAAGAGGTAATTGCCGGGGACTCGTTGCTTTATCCTGGTGAAAAGCATTTAAAAAATATCAGACAATTGACCTTTGGAGGAGACAATGCCGAAGCCTACTGGAGTTTTGATAACACGATGCTGGTTTTTCAATCAACTAACGAGAAGTGGGAGGTGGAGTGCGATCAGATATTTTATACTCATCCTTTTGGAGAAGGCATGAAAGAGAGCAGGCCTCCAATGATCAGTACCGGAAAGGGAAGGACTACCTGTGCCTATTTTATGCCGGGTGATACAAGTGTGGTGTATGCCTCTACGCATTTGGGAGATGAAGCCTGTCCCTCAAGGCCTGAGCGCAGATCAGACGGTAAATACGTATGGCCAATTTATGATGATTTTGACATCTTCGTTACAGACCTTAAAGGAAATATTTTACAGCAACTAACCAATGAGCCGGGGTATGATGCTGAAGCTACGGTTTCTCCAAGAGGTGACAAAATCGTGTTTACATCACTACGTTCAGGTGATCTTGAGCTCTATACCATGAACATAGATGGCTCAGATGTGAGGCAGGTAACAAATGCGCTGGGTTACGATGGAGGGGCATTTTTCTCACCTGACGGTACAAAGTTGATCTTTAGAGCCTCACGGCCAAAAACGGAAGAGGAGATCAGGGTATACAAAGAGTTGCTGGCTGAGGGATTGGTAATGCCGACCCAAATGGAGCTGTATGTATGCAATGTGGACGGTAGCGACCTGAAACAGATAACTAACCTTGGCAAAGCCAACTGGTGCCCGTTTTTCCACCCTTCAGGAGAGAAGGTGATCTTTGCTTCCAATCACGAGACGGAGAGGGGATTTCCATTTAACCTGTATATGATCAACCTTGATGGCACTGGGCTGGAACAGATCACTCATGATGATACTTTTGATGCTTTTCCTATGTTCTCTCCCGATGGTAAGTATCTGGTGTTCAGCTCTAACAGAAACAATCAAGGTACACGCGATACGAACTTATTTGTAGCTGAATGGGTGGAGTAGGGGAGACAGAAGTCCGAAGTCCGAAGACGGAAGTCCGAAGTCGGAAGCCTGCTTTACTAAGCCTGGAAGGACTAGTAAAGCTTTCCTCGCAATGAAGGTCGGAAGTCGGAAAGGCGGAAGACGGAAGACCGAGGTAGTAATCGGTAACCAGTGGTCGGTTGTGATGCGAATTTCATCGGATGAGTGTCTGTGCCAAACAAGTCTCATCCGATGAATAAGCATTGTGTAGTATAAGAAATTCGAAGTCCAAAGGGCTACCTTTCATTCTCATCCCCACATCCCCTCATCCCTCATCCCTTAGTGCTCATCGCTCCGCCCTCAGCTACTATTCCTCTGCTTCCTGAAATCTCATCTTCACAAAATCTATATCGAAAAGATCTTCGAGCAGGTTCTCATGTTCGGTGGAACTGATCACTTTCAAGTGTTGCTCAGCACGGTCAGCAGGGCCACGGACCATCAGCCGTTTGATCTTTTCAGTTTCTTCTTCTTTTACATAGTAAAGAGAAACATAATCGGATGCTCCCAGTGTAATTTCATCGATGATGGAATTAACACTTTCTTCCACATCCGGCAGGTCCCTGGCTGCAATAGCCAGGTATGGGATGTCATGCCTTACTTCCTTCTTATGGTCGTGATATTCCTGCATGACGGTATCTTCAAAATACATAGTCTCTTTAGGATCGGCTATTTTATATACTAAAATGTAATTTTTCATATTTCCGGTGGTTAGTTTCCTATCAAACTAACAGTGTGCTGGTGGGCATTGTTTATCGTTTGCGCTTTCTTTTCTGCAAGATAACCCGCACCCTTCAGGAATGTGATTATTTCAGGAATAGGACCGGCCAAATTGCTTACTTATATTGTGTGTGTAAATAAAAAAGGGCCGTCTTAAAAGTCTCCTTCTGACGTCATCCTGAACTTGATTCAGGATCCCCTGATTAGTTTCTGCTCATTTCCAGGGGATTCCAAAGCAAGTTTGGAATGACGACTGACTTTTAAGACGGCCCTTTTTTAAAATTTCAGAAAAGATATTAAGCGTGTTGCTGCTTTTCTCTTTCCTTGATCAGGTTAAGCGCAGAACCTGCTTTGAACCAGTTAATTTGCTGTTCATTGTAGGTGTGATTAACCTTAATGGTATCTTGAGAGCCATCAGCATGCTTCAGTACTAATGTCAGCGGTTTTTCAGGAGCAAACTGATCCAGGTCAATGATGTCAATCGTATCATCCTCCAGTATTTTATCATAGTCACTCTCATTCGCAAACGTTAACCCAAGCATACCTTGCTTCTTCAGGTTTGTTTCATGGATCCTGGCAAATGACTTCACCAGTATCGCCCTTACGCCCAAATGTCTTGGCTGCATGGCTGCATGCTCTCTCGATGACCCCTCTCCATAGTTGTGGTCGCCCACTACGATGGTAGGAACCCCTGCCGCTTTATAAGCTCTCTGTACAGCAGGAACGGCACCATATTCTCCTGTAAGCTGGTTCTTCACAGAATCAGTCTGCTCGTTGAAGAAGTTTACAGCTCCGGTCAGGGTGTTGTCTGAAATATTATCGAGGTGGCCACGGAATCTCAACCATGGGCCTGCCATTGATATGTGGTCAGTGGTACACTTGCCTTTTGCCTTGATCAGAAGCTTCATACCAGTGATATTTTGTCCATCCCAAGGCTTAAATGGATCAAGCAATTGCAGTCGTTTGGAATCAGGAGCTACTTTTACTTCTACGTGACTTCCATCTTCTGCAGGGGCTTTATAGCCGCTGTCTTCCACAGCAAAACCCTTAGGAGGAAACTGTATGCCTTGTGGTTCATCCAATTTCACCTGCTCACCGTTTTCATTGGTAAGCGTATCAGTCATAGGGTTGAAAGTCAGATCACCTGCAATGGCAAAAGCCGTTACGATTTCAGGTGAAGCTACAAAAGCATGGGTATTGGGGTTACCGTCATTTCTTTTGGCAAAGTTCCTGTTGAAAGAAGTGATGATAGAATTCTTTCTTTTCGGATCGTTGGTATGTCTTGCCCACTGCCCGATGCAGGGCCCGCAAGCATTGGCCAGCACCACACCGCCCATTTTATCGAACGTAGCCAGGTAGCCATCTCTGTCAACAGTATAACGTACCATTTCCGAACCCGGGGTGATCGTAAATTCAGCCTTCGCTTTCAGGTTTTTATCAATGGCCTGCTGAGCAACCGATGCTGATCTGGTAATATCTTCATATGACGAGTTCGTACAAGAGCCGATCAATCCTACTTCCAGGGTTACAGGCCAGTCGTTTTTCTTCACCTCTTCGGCAAATTTTGACAGGGGAGTAGCTCTGTCAGGAGTGAAAGGGCCATTGATGTGAGGCTCCAACTCTGAAAGATTGATCTCAATTACCTGATCAAAATACTTTTCGGGGTTAGCGTATACTTCATCATCGCCAGTTAGGTGTTCACTAACCGCATTGGCCATATCAGCTACATCCTCTCTGCCCGTTCCGCGCAGGTATTCTTCCATTTTTTCGTCATAACCGAAAGTGGAAGTCGTAGCGCCAATCTCAGCGCCCATATTACATATGGTGCCTTTTCCTGTACATGACAAAGATTTAGCGCCTTCACCAAAATATTCTACTATAGCTCCGGTACCACCTTTTACGGTAAGTATACCGGCCACTTTCAAGATCACATCTTTCGCAGAAGCCCATCCGTTGAGCTCACCGGTAAGTTTAACTCCGATCAGCTTTGGAAATTTCAACTCCCACGGCATGCCTGCCATTACGTCTACTGCATCGGCACCACCAACACCTACGGCTACCATTCCTAATCCACCGGCATTTACAGTGTGGGAATCGGTACCGATCATCATCCCCCCGGGGAAGGCATAATTTTCCAGTACTACCTGGTGAATAATACCTGCACCTGGTTTCCAGAATCCGATACCGTACTTATTTGATACTGACTCCAGGAAGTTAAATACCTCGCCACTGGCGCTGATAGAATTCTTCAGGTCTTCCTGAGCGCCATCTTTGGCTAATATCAGGTGGTCGCAGTGAACGGTTGAAGGCACTGCAGCCCTTTTCTTTCCAGCCTGCATAAACTGTAAAAGCGCCATTTGGGCAGTGGCATCCTGCATGGCCACGCGATCCGGGGCAAAATTCACATATGATTTGGCTCTCACGAAGTTCTCCAAAGTTTGCTCTTCATGAAGGTGGGAATACAATATTTTTTCAGCAAGGGTAAGTGGCTGGTTCACCACCTTTCTGGCAGCTTCAATTCTCTCTCCCATCTGGGAGTATACTGCCTTGATCATGTCAATATCAAATGCCATATTCGCGTATTTAAGGGTTTGAAATGAGTTGCAAAAATACGAATTAAATTCTTTTTTCAGATTGGTAAGCAGGGTAGTTGCTAATTTATATCCTCTTTAAATAGCATCCTAAATAATACCAATAATTAGTGATTGTAAGAAAAACTTAAAACTTATCCTCATTGCGAGGCAACCAACAACTTCAGTTGATTTTGTGGATAATGACATTATACCACCATTAACTACAGAGGAAGCAGAGTAGGAACAGAAGTCATAAACCACACTGCCGGTAGCGAGGGGATTCACTGCGTTACGTCCGGGATGACGGAAGTGGGGAATTGAATAATTATCTGACTATCAGCATGTAATGAAAAATTGTCATTGGTAACGAAGTGCGGCAATCTCCTCTTCTTTGGTGTCCATTAAGAGGGGATCGCTTCGATTCCTCCCCGTGGCAAGCCCGATAACAACAAGCGTTTTCTTACAATCACTAATTAGCGGTTTTTGGCAATGGCATTTCCACTGCGGGGGTGATGTGCATTTAACAAAGTTGTTGGAAGCGATAGCAAAAAGCCTTGATATTTTATGGGAAAAAGTTATTACTTTAACTGCCTGTTCATTATTGAAGAAAAACTCATTTGATTCAAAAATGCATAAAATATCACGGGCTTTTTTGGGTAGCCCTATTTCTGCTCGCTATTGCTTACAAAGCAATTAGTTACGAGGGTGTAGAAAACATCATCTACTTTCCCGGAGCACATATCTTTACATTGGCCTTATTGTCTCACGGGTTGATTTATTTGTTCTCTCATTTGATCAAAGGAAAACATCTGATAATTAAACACCTGGTAGCAGCCATTATATTTGGCTTCTTATATCATTGGATATCTGGTTTCGTTGTTTTAATGGGAGAGCGTTTGTTTGCTCTTCCGGAGCATTACACGCTACATACTCTTTTTGTATATTTTAAAGACTATTGGTTTATAGCATTTGAAGGCATTTGCTGGTATGGCGGTATTTTTATAACACTCTCCCTTATTTACTATAAAGGACTCTACGAGATAAAAATGAAGGAGCTGGTGGATGCTTACACCATGTTGAAATCATCTTCTTTAGAAGTGCTGTCTGCCCAATTACAACCACATTTCTTGTTCAACGCAATGAATAATATCAGTATGTTGATCCGAAAAAATGAGAAAGGTAGGGCAACGGAAATGATCGCTTCTTTGAGTCATCTGCTAAGGAGGTCGATGTCTGCAGGTGAGCAACCGAAGATAACACTTGCAGACGAGCTCTCTTTTTTAAAGGAGTATATTTCACTGGAAAAATTACGTTACACGGATGTGGGGGTGAAAATTCAGCTTGATGATGCCACAAGAAACGCGAAAATTCCTCAGATGATACTACAACCTTTGGTAGAAAATGCATTTAAACATCTGATACCTGATGAAGGCAACACTTTGCTTATTACTATTGATATTTGCAGGAAGGAAAATTTGCTTGAAATTGAGGTCTGTAACCCTGGTGTTTTTGATGCTCCGTACGATATTGCCTGTAAAAAGGGTATTGGCCTTTATAACACCATTCACCGGTTAAGACAAATGTATGGGACGAGATATAGCTTTAAAATAATAGAAGAGAGGGATGGGGTGAGAATGGTGATTAATATACCATATGAAGAATAAGATAACATGCATTATTGTCGATGACGAAAAGGAAGCGAGAGAAGGGCTTGCTTTAATGGTGAGTAAGATTGAAGATATTGATCTTGTAGGTGTTTGCAGTAATGGTATAGATGCCATTTATAGCATCAACGAATATAATCCTGATCTACTGCTTTTGGACATTCAGATGTCACAGATCAACGGCTTCGAAGTACTCCGTCATATTAAGAAACATCCTGCCGCGATTATTTTTGTTACTGCTTATGACCAGTATGCGCTTCAAGCCTTTGAAGTGCATGCGTTGGATTACCTGTTAAAACCGTTCAGTGACCATCGCTTTTATGATGCCATTGATCGGGCAAGAGAAAAAATCGGCCATAGAAGGGGAAGGGCTGAAATTCAGGCGCTGCTGGCGGAAACAAAGAAAAATGAACGTCATAAAGACTCTGTGTACTATACCAAAGGGGCCAGCGGAGAAAAGATTGTGATCAAAACAGGCGGGAATATCCATCTCGTTCCGGTGGAAGAAGTCAGGTATGTAGAGGCGTACGATTATTATATTAAAATTCACGTTCATAGCAACTACTTCCTTATAAGAGAAACGATGAAGAACATGATGGTGAAGTTGCCGGAAAACATCTTTGTCAGAATTCACAAGTCATATATTGTTAACCTGAACTGTATAGCGGAAGTTGAGAACACTTCTGCTACAGATACAAAGGTGATACTGAACACAGGGGAGCAGGTAAAAGTGAGCAGGACATATAAAATGGAACTTATTGAAAGGTTTAAATAGTTGAGCATGCATTTCCCTGCAAAATACTTACAGCTTACTGCAAAAATCTGATATGTATTGGCAGGAACCGTATATTGGTGAAAAACAAAATATATGCTCAGAAATCATTTAGTATTCTCGCTTCGGCTTTTTTTAAAGGATGGCTTTTACAGCTTACTAAATATAGGAGGTTTAGCGCTCGGGATCACTACGGGAGTCGTATTGTTGCTCATTCTGCAATATGATCTTCAATATGATAAACATCATCACCAGTATGAGCGCATATATCGATATACACAGAAACTGGAAGCGCAAGGTGCGGTATTTGATGTCGCGCTTTCGGCACCGGAATTATCAACCATTCTTTATCAGGAATTGCCTGAAATAGAGGCGATCGCCAGAATTCAGGAGTATTCTGATCCACTGGTGCGCCATATAACCACTGATGGTACGGTAAAACAGTTCAGGGAAGAGTATGTGGTTCGCGCCGACTCCGCATTTTTTTCAGTCTTCACCCATAAGGTTCTGAACGGAAATGGTGAAAAGGCTCTGAACGGTGCAAATAATGTGGTGCTAAGCGCTTCAGCAGCCAAAAGGTACTTTGGAGAAGCAGATGCACTGGGTCAGATACTGATGATGCCCGACAGTCAGATATACGAAGTTACTGCTGTTATTGAAGACCTGCCAGCCAATTCCCATGTAAAATATGATATTGTCCTTTCGGAAATTCTTTCCAGGGATCCTGTCGGTGATCTACAACTTTCCGAAGCCTATTGGAATCCCGAGGTATATACTTATATACTTTTTAAAGAGGGAACAGATCCCGATATTTTCTATGATAGGTTCCCGGCCATCTATGATAAAACGTATAGGCTGTTCGGTAATAAGATAGAGGGAAAAGTAACTCCTTATTTGGAACGGTTAGACATGATTCATTTTCATTCTACCAAAGGTGCCGATTATCCACAAGGTGATTTAAAGTTTGTTTATGGTTCCGTGGCAATAGGCGCATTTATTATTTTACTGGCCTGCATCAATTATGTGAATATGTCTACAGCCAGGGCGTCAAAAAGAACTGCGGAAATGGCAATGAGAAAGGTGTTGGGTTTAAGCCGCTCCAGGTTATTCTTTGCTGTATTGTCCGAAGCAGTGATCATAAGTCTTGCCGCAATGGTGTTGGCTGTGGCGCTAAGTTATTATATTGTGGAAATGTCAGGTTTTACCAACCTGATACAGAGAAACCTTGATCTTAATTTTATCAATAACCCGGTACTTCTTGCGGGCCTATTGGCGCTCGGTTTAGGTATTGGCATTGTTTCAGGTATATATCCTGCTATATACATACCCTCAATTCCGGTAACCAATGCATTAAAAGGAAACAAATCTATCAAACTATCCGGGGGGTGGGTTAGAAAAGGCCTTATTGTTTTTCAGTTTTTTCTCTCACTTACCGTGGTAATATGTACTGTGATCATGGGGCGGCAAGTTGAATTTCTCCGGAATATGGATCCAGGATTTAATCGAAATAACATACTGGTTTTGCCCTTGCCAGAGAGCAGGTATGTCAACAGCACAGAAGTTTTTCAAAACAAGTTGATGAGTAACCCTGATATTGTGGCTGTTACTTCAGCGTCTCAGCTTCCGAATAATGTGCAGAGTTACCAGGTACTAAAAGTTGAAGATGAAGCGCGTGGCATGGTGCAGCAGCAATTTTGCTTCCTGATGGTCGGTGATGATTTTCTAAACACCCTGGGGCTGTCACTTTCCAGTGGGCGTGATTTTAGGCGCAACAACGAATCAGATTACTATATGTCCTTTATTATCAATGAAACCGCGGCTCGCGAGTTGGGATGGGCTAACGATGCTGTCGGTAAAAGAGTGGCCTATTTTCATGATGAAAATTGGGGCGAGGTTATAGGAGTTATCAAGGACTTTAATCACCTTTCACTACATAATGGCATTGAACCCATTATTATGGTTTATTCTAAAAACATCAACAACATCATGATGGTCCGGCTTTCGGGTAATAACATCTCGCAAACAATTAATTATATAGAGTCTACCTGGAATGAATATATGCCATCACAGCCTTTTGAGTATGAATTTCTGGACCAATCCTTGCGCCAGCAGTACCAGAGCGATCAGGTACAACACCGGCTGATACAGATCTTATCTTTTGTTTGTATCTTTATTTCAGTTCTTGGGCTGATAGGGCTATCTGCTTTTACAGCCTCGCAGAAAACAAAGGAAATAGGCATTCGTAAGTCTTTGGGTGCAACAGTGCCACAAATTGTACTTCTTTTTTCAAAAGAATATTTAAAGCTGATTATCGTTGCCCTCATTGTTGCTATTCCTGTATCCAACTATGTGGTCACGGAGTGGATGAAAAATTTTGCCTATCAGATAGACATCAGATACTATTATTTTCTTGTCCCGGGGCTGTTGATCATGTTGCTTGCACTGGCTACTGTAAGTATACTCTCCTGGAGAACTTCTAATACAAATCCTGCTGAAGCATTAGGATATGAATAGTTGGTATTGTCTATTTAGTCTTTGCAAGAAAACTCTAAGTGGCTTTAAGAAAACATTCCTGCCAAAGAGCGAGACAAGCGCAACGCAGACATTGACGTTTTTTTAAAGACACTATTTAGCGTGAGTTCGATATAAACGCTCGGTCATCCTATCCCGAAAGCTTTAATAGTCGACAGTTGGCAAAAAAAGTAATGAGTATTGAGTAGAAGAACAGCAATAAGAACAATACTCAATACTGATGTCTCAATACTAAATTTACCGGTCATCCCTGGCGAGAGGAAGGATCTTCCTGAGTTATAAATATTACCCTTGACTTTAGTAGGATTCTTCGTACCTCTTCGAGGCAAGTTCGGGGACAGGCAGAATGACCTTAAAAAGAGGTTTTTTAGGTCTGTTCCATGCTGGATACTTAGCTGCAAAATCATTATGTTAGCAGTGAGCAAACAAAGAATATGGAAGACCACCGAAATGATGAGTTTTTAAACTCACTGGATTTGATTGACAGGAAATTGGAACAGCATATCCCTTTTATATTGGCTGATCTGTGGGAATTGGGAAGTATGCCTGAATATATTATCAAACTGATCAGGAAAAATGTGGGTAATGCAAATCTTGGCTTGATTACTGACTTTGGGTGTGGTAAAGGTGCAGTTCTCATAAAGATGGCATTGGAGTTCGACTTCAAAGGCCTGGGAATCGATTTGGTACCCGAATTTATTGATGAGGCGAAAGCGCATGCACGGGAAAATGACCTGGAAAACAGAATAAAATTCATGGTAGGGGATATTAGAGATCAGCTCTCAAATGTGCGTGAACAAAATATGATAATCTACGGCTATGACTCGCAGCTTCTTGGAGACGTGGAGGAAACACTACTTCAATTAAAAGATTGTCTATCGAAAAGCGGCCGGATCATTTTAGAGGTCGTGTGCACTGCCGGGGAGGATAAAATTGATGAATTACCCACAGCGAGTGAGCTGAATGATCAGATCGAAAAAGCCGGACTGACAATTGTTGATCATCTGGTATGGGATAAGGAAGTATTGGCCAGGATGAATGCTCACAATAACAAATTAATAGCGGGACGGTTATCCGAACTCACTATGTCATATCCTGAAAAGGCTCCTCTTTTTGAGCAATATATGATGAATCAGTTAAGTGAATGTCAGGAACTGGAAAATAATATGATCTGCTCAACTTTCATGTTGCAAAATTAACCATTACTTCTTGTCTCTAAGAAAACGTCAATGTCTGCGTTACGCTTGTCCCAAAAATGCTCTCGTACCTTATAGTACGCTCCGCTTTTTGGAACTTCGCAAGCCTTGACCTTGACCTTTTCTTAAAGCCACTTAGAGTTTTCTTAAAGCCACTACTTCGTTTCCTTTTTGTTACCCTAGATCATTCAAAGATGATTCCGGTGACCTTTTGGAGCTGACAAGATGTTCCAATTGCCAGAATAAATCACTTAGAGACAGCGACAGTCCTTCTAACCGCTCAAGCTGCTCTTTTTCAAACTGGTAATCAGGCCGGGGAGCCTTTAACGGTTGCTTGCTGTGGGTTTTGGTCCGTTGCCTCATAGCTTCGAGTTCATCATCGGAATAGTATAATCCAAGGCTTTCAATAACCCGGAATAGCTTGCCGGGAAGGGCTGAGTAATTTATGAGTTGAGTATTTTCATGGCTACTATATGAGATCATCCATTGGTACAGTTGGGAAAGGACTGCTGCAGAATAGCCATCCAGATCGTACGGGGGAATGTTTTTAATGTTGAATACATCGGCCTTCAGCATACCTGGTACCATATGACGGCCTCGCATCTTCCGATGAGATTTTAACACCTCTAACGGCTGCCGGTACAAAAACAAAACCGGAACCATCGGAAATGCCTTTCTGATCAATTGATAAAAGGCCAGATGCCAACTGTCCCATTTTATAAACAGGTTTATTTGATCATCGGTCCTTTTCTGACCCATTGCGGCCACCGCTGCCTGCAAGGCTGCTATTTTCTGTTCATTTCTTAATGTTGAAGATAAAATATCATCCAATAGCGGTGGTTCTGCATAAATGACGTTCTTTCTTGATTGGGCCAGCATCTGCATGATCAGCGTGGAGCCACACCTGGATATATGGAAAATAAAAGCTGTAGGCAGTATTTGTTGATCAGTGCGGGTTTTTTGCTTTAAAAGCTCATCTATTGAGGTTTCCTTTACTTCAGGAGATGTCTGTTTAATGACCTTAACGCTATCCTCAAAGAAGGGCTCGTCTAAGTGTTTGTTACCTGCGTATACCCACGTTACTAGTTTTTTCTGCTCACTCAATGAAACCGGGATCCATTTGTGGGGGAAAGAGGTGGGTTTGCAAAGGTCTGCTGGGTTCATTAAATTCATTTTTTTCCTGGTACTACGTGTCTAAAACATAAAAATCATTAAATTAAATGATACTGTTGAAGTAAATGAAAAAATATGCAAAGTTACCCATAGAATTTGAAGTCTCACTGCTTCAACAAGAACTGGTCATATGTGCTGCTGCATGGACTGATCACTTCAATACCGGCTACTACACCGGCAACTGGAGCGGGATTCCCTTACGGTCACCTCAGGGTAAAAATCACTCCATTTCGGCAGGAAATTCCAGTTCGGTGGACTTTGCCGATGAAGCCATTCTTGCGCATCTGACTTATACCAGGTCAGTTATCGATGCCATTCAGGCGCCAAAAAGTGCCGTCAGATACCTGCGTCTCACCCCGGGGTCAGAAATAAAACCTCATAAAGATTTTGATCTGGTCTTCTGGGATGGCTTTGTAAGGCTGCATATCCCGGTACTGACCAATGATCAGGTGAAATTTTCAGTGGAAAATGAAATCCTTAACATGAAAGAAGGAGAGTGCTGGTTTGCCGACTTCAGCAAAACCCACAGCGTAATCAATCATGGCGAAACGGATCGTGTCCACCTGGTGATCGACTGTCAGGTGAATGACTGGCTAAGAGAGCTGTTCGTGAATGCAGGGGTCATTCAACCAGACGAAAGTGCGCCAACCGAAATGGAGACCTACGATAATGCCACCAAACTTATGATCATAGAACAACTGGAAGCACAAGGAACGAAAAAAAGCCTGGCGATCGCTATGAATATGAGAGAAAAGATGAATACCGAATCCCTAAGTCCAAAGTAATTGGTTGTCAATGACTGGAGGACGGTACGTGTCACCAGCCACCAACCTTCAGAACCCAGCCACCAGCCACCCATGTCGCAATTGGCCTCTCCTTTTGTCATAATCACCCACTTCCGGTGTGAAACTTCATCTATATCTTTGAATTATTAACCAATAGAGCCTGCCAATCCTTAATGGCGATCGGTACAGGCACAGGATAAACAGAATCGGCAGTTGGTCAAAGCAGTTGGCAAATAAGGTGAGTAATAACTGAGATCTCCAGTGATGCATTCGGACTTCGACTTCGGTCCAATGCTCAATAACTAAATAGTGTCTCTAAGAAAACGCCAATGCCTGCGTTACGCTCGCCCCAAAAATGCTCACGTACCTCAGTACGCTCCACTTTTTGGGACTTCGTCCCGCCCTTTGGCGGGAACGTTTTCTTAAAGCCACTTAGAGTTTTCTTACAAACACTAAATATATAATCATGAAAAATCTAATCTACCCGTGTCTATGGTTTGACGGAAATGCAAGCGAAGCAGCAAGCTTCTATTGTGCTACATTCAGGAATTCAAAAGTAGTTTCTGATACTCCTATAGTTGTAAATTTTGAAATGAAAGGCCAAAAATTCATGGCTCTGAACGGAGGGACACAGTTTAAACCCAATCCATCCATATCTTTTATGGTAGCCTGCGAAACAGCAGATGAAATAGAAGGTGCCTGGGAAAAACTAACTGAAGGTGGCAAGGTGCTAATGCCACTGGATAAATACGATTGGAGTGAGAAATATGGTTGGGTACAAGATCGTTTTGGGGTTAGTTGGCAACTGTCGCTGGGTAATACCGTAGACCAAAAGTTTATTCCTTCACTGATGTTTACTCAAGACAAAGCAGGCAAGGCTGAGGAGGCCATACACTTCTATACATCTGTTTTCGATAATGCCTCCGTTGACCATTTATATAAATATACAGCCGAAGATCAAGATACAGAGGGTATGGTGAAACATGCGCAGTTTACACTCCGTAAACAGCCTTTTACTGCTATGGACAGTTCATTGTCACACCAGTTTAGTTTCAGTGAAGGGGTTTCGCTGGTAGTGGAATGTAAAGACCAGCAAGAGATTGATCACTATTGGAATAAGCTGACAGAAGAAGGAGAGGAAAGCATGTGCGGATGGTTAAAAGATAAATACGGTGTTTCCTGGCAGATTATTCCGGCTGTGCTGGAACATTATATGAATGATCAGAAAAAAGCTCAAAAAGTGACGGAAGCATTCCTGAAAATGAGGAAATTTGATATAGAACAGCTCGAAGAAGCTTATGAACGAGGATAAAAATGTATCGACTCTGCCACAGCAGGCATCCATACAACGATTGTCGATCTGGAAGGAGTTAAAAAATGCCATCAGGGGAACTGAAGCAGACTATACCCAGATAGGAATGAAGCACGCCATTTTCCTTTTGGCTGTGCCGATGATCCTGGAGTTGGTGATGGAATCCACGTTTGCTGTGGTTGATATTTATTTTGTTGGCAAATTAGGAGCATCAGCAGTAGCTACTGTTGGTATTACTGAAACTTATCTGTTTCTCCTGTACTCTATAGGTATGGGTCTTTCTATGGCTGTTACAGCCATTATTGCGAGACGAATTGGAGAAAAAAAGAAGGAGGAAGCGGCCGTGTCTGCCATTCAAGCGCTATTTCTTGGGTTGCTGGCATCCTTGCCATTTACTTTTGCGGGTATTTTCTTTGCTAAGGACCTGCTTACGCTGATGGGCGCTGATGGCTGGAGTATTAACGAGGGATACCGCTATACACAATGGATGTTGGGTGGAAATGCCGTTATTATGATGCTGTTTGTTATCAATGCGGTTTTCCGTGGTGCCGGAGATGCAGCCATTGCTATGCGCATACTTTGGATCTCGAATGGCATTAATATTATATTGGACCCGTTGCTCATTTTTGGCTTGGGACCTGTACCTGCTTTAGGTATTGAAGGAGCTGCTGTGGCAACTACCATTGGCAGAGGCATCGGTGTGGCTGTACAGCTCTGGACATTGTTTAGGGGCGGGAAGCATATAGCTGTAAAGACCACTCAGATCCAATGGAATAGCAAAGTGATCCTGAATATATTTCGCACATCACTGGGAGGCATCGGTCAGATGATCATTGGTATGACATCCTGGATATTTCTGATGAGAATACTTGCTGACATTGGCAGCGAGGCAGTGGCAGGAGCTACGATTGCGTTGCGGATTATGATGTTTACCATGATGCCTGCATGGGGGTTGTCCAACGCAGCAGCCACACTGGTAGGCCAGAATTTGGGTGCAGGACACCCTGAGCGTGCAGAGAGCGCTGTTTGGAAAACTGGTCTGTATAATATGATTTTCCTCGTATGCGTATCGGTGACATTCTTTTTCTTTAACGAACCTTTAATGAAGATTTTTACAGATGATCTGCGGGTAATCGCCATTGGTTCGGAATGGTTACAGATACTTTCATTTTCTTTCTGGGTATATGGCTGGTGGATGGTATCTGTACAGGCATTCAATGGAGCTGGAGATACAAAAACACCGACTAAGATCAACCTGGTATTTTTCTGGTTGATTCAGATCCCTTTGTCCTACCTGTTGGCGATAACATTTGGTTGGGAACAATCAGGGGTGTTTTGGGGTGTGTTTGTTTCAGAAACATTGGTAGGATTATTCACACTGTGGCTGTTTACACGGGGTAGTTGGAAAAAGGCAGTGGTATAGTTTTTTAGTTCATCGTTCACAGTTTATAGTTCGCCGGTTCTCAGTTTTAAAACAATACAGCCTGAACATCAAACACATATCAATCGGTAGTAGACAAAAGGAAGTCGGAAGCACGGAGAGCTGCAAGCTATAAGCAAAATATCAATTGTTAAACAACAATTAACGAATAACCAAGTCCCAAGCTGAAAGCTAATCCCAACGTCAGACATTATTCAAACGAATAACCATTAACCATTAAACCATTAACACCAACACCAAAAGCCCTGCCGAAGTGAATTACGGTTCACCTGGCAGGGCTCCTGACCGGGTTCAGCGTGAATAGCTCTAAACAAAGATCTCGGTATTGATCTCGATCTGGTTGTCTACAGTAAGTACCCCCGGTGATGACCAGGCCACTCTTTCGGCTTCTTCTTTTTCCGCCCAGGACCTGACAGTTCCTCTCAAGGAAACTTTAGACCCGGCAGCCTCCAGTCTGATGGCATTAGAGTCTAAAGTGGCATGTCTGTGGAAGGCCGCGGCTATTTTGGTTTTGATATCTTTTGTATCAATAACTGAAGGCTTAATGGAGATATTGTTAGTTACCCCTCTTACCCCAACAAGGCTTTCTACACTGCTTTGTGCGGTGGATTTTTGATACTTCCATTCTACCTCACCATCCAGATATACCCAGCCATTATCCACTTTTACCTCTATCTTATCTTCATTGACAGCAGTATTCCAGCGCAAGGCATTGCGCACCGCCTCCGCTATCTCTGTATCTGTTTTTTTGCCTGGAGTTCCTGCCTTTACCTCGATATCACATGCAACTACTTTTACTCCATGAACACGCTGTGCTGCACGTTCCGCAGCGAGTTTTTTGGTGTAGGTGTCTACCATACCAGAAAGTGTGATCACACCATCATGAGCTGCCACCCCAATTTGCGTATGTACATCATGCAACTGCGGTTCCCACCTGATCTCCGCCATTACATCTTTTTGAAGTTCATCATTGGTTTTCATTTTGAATAAATTTTTAGTTCATTAATTTTTCCTTCACCACTTTCTAAGCTATGTGCTCAGGTTACGGCTATTTTATGTGCAGGCCTGGCTGCAGTTACTTTTTCCTTGGGCAGGTGCAGAGTCAGTAAGCCATTGGCGTACCTGGCATCGATCTTGTCTTCCTTGATACCTTCAGGCAAAGCGAATGATCTGCTAAACGTCTGGTAAGAATATTCCCTGCGCCAATAGTTTTCAGATTCTTTTCCTTCCCGCTTTTCTTCTCGTTTCTCCACACTTATTCTGAGGTTATTATTTTCTACCTCAATTTTAAAATCTTTTCGCTCTAATCCTGGAGCAGCCAATTCAAGGGTAAATTCTTTTGATGTTTCCTTTATGTTTACCGGTGGCAGGTTTAAATGCGGCTTCAAGGCCAACATCGACTCTATATCGAACACATCCCTGTTGAAAATACTGTCGGGGTGCAGCCAATCGGTAAAGAAACCGGGTACTCCTGTTTTGGGTTTCACTGTTAAGCTCATTATATCCTCCTTTGTTATGTTAAGTTTATTGTATTGTAAAATTAGAGAAGAAGGCACCCTCTTGCGATGACGGATATCAGCGGAAGGGGGGATTTTGGTCCCGTTTGGTGATGAATTTTGTTGTATTATTTCAAAACATATCTTGCACCCAGGGTCCATAAAAAGCCTGTATCCAGGTCCTCTTCATAAGTTGCTTGGTCAGTAACTACTGTTGATGGGTTTACGGGAAATAATACTATGGCTGATGCTGAGAAACGCAGTCTGTTCAGTTTGTAGCTGGCTTGTAACCCCAGTTCATAATCCAGCACCTGAAATTTTTCCGATTCCAGAATTTCTACATTCATGATGGTTGTAGAGCCGGTGCCGCCATTACCAGACCCTGAGCCCGGGCCATGCCCTTTTCTGTCTTTACCGGATCCGGTGGTTGTACTTCTTTGGGTGTAGTATTCGTTGTAGTATTGCTGTGTGCCAAAATTGGTATAAACTGATGGTGTAATGATAAGCCTGTTACGCATAGTATAGAACATTCGGCTAAGCTCAATTCCTACGAAGAAGTCTGTGTTGCTGCTGAGGCCCAGGCTGGCGTCCGTTAAGATCATGAAAGTCCTAAAATCATAGCCAAGATACCCCGAAAGATAAGTTCTCATTTCAGCTTGCACGGAATAGCTTTCATCACTGAAAAAGTACTCATCTATAGCTATGCCGACAATGAATTTATCGCCAAGGTAGTCATATCCCGCTGCTAATGTATACAGATCTACTCTGTTATTATCATCAGCCGTCAGGTAAGAAAGCGAACCACTAACAAAAAGTCCTGACTTATGGTAATAGCCAATAGAAGAGGTCAGGTACGGCGCTTTTGCAGAATCGGCCCTTCCCATGTAGAAATAATCACTTTTATACCGCACACCAAAACGAACATAGGATGATACAGAGTCTATATCATAGGAACGTATGGAAGACTGCCCGCTGACTATTTCGAAGGAACCTATCAGCAGCATGGCGATAAATATCACTTTCATTTGTCAGTATTGTGTAAGGTTAATTGTTAACCCTTATTGGTTTAGTTTCTCCAGCTTGAAACTTGCAAGTTGAGGCTTAAAGCATGTGGCTCCACTTGCCAATTGCCTCTGCCTACTGCCTACTGATCAGCGCTGATCACCCATGCGTTTTTTGGCGCCTGCGCCTTCTTTACGCTCTTGTTTTTCCCGCTCCCGCATATCCATGCGATCCCGCAAGCGTTGTTCCATTTTTTCTCTGAAACGTTCTCGTGTTTCATAACGCTTGCCCTCTAAATCGAGGCATTCACCATTTCGCAATCGTTCTGTCTTGCCGTTCTTAAGCTGGTAGGAACCATCAGGCCTTACCGTAATGCCGTTTTCCAGTCTCCAGGGTTCATGTAGCTGCAACTGCACCTGATTTTGAAAACGATAGACATTGCCATTTTGAAACATAAAATGAGGCTCTGACATGGCCATCAACTGTATCTGCATCTGCTCACGGAATTGCTCCGGAGATCTGTAACGGTTTCCTTCCGTATCTAAAAGCTCACCCTGATTCAGTCTGGCTTGTTGCTGATTTTTCAGTTGATACGTGCCATCGGGGTTTACTTTCATGCCATTTGGCATATTTATTTGTTCTTGCACACGTGCCCTTACCTGGTTTTGCACCATGTACATCTGGCCATCCTGCACTTCAAAATGCTGTTGTTTCATCGCCAGTTGACGGATCTGAGCCTCTTCTCTGAACTGCTCTTGCGAGGCATAATGGTTACCTTCAGCATCCACAACTTCTCCATTTTCCATCTGAACCCGTTCCTTGTTTTTTATTTGAAAGCTGCCATCGGAATATACCGTTAGTCCATTTTGTAAGGTAACATTTTCCCGTAATTGAGTTCGCTGCTGGTTTTGGATACGATACATTTCCCCGTCCTGATACATAAAATGCTCCTGAGCAATAGCCTGCAGACCTAATTGCGTGTGCTGACGGAACTGTGTTTGTGTGTTGTAAATGTTACCCTCAGGATCCACGCATTCACCGTCTCTGAGACGCCTTTGCTGTTGATTCCTGAGTTGGAAAGTGCCGTCAGGGGCAATGCTCGCTCCGTTTTCTAATGCTACACGTTCTCTTAGCTGAGTTTGTTGTTGATTTTCAAGCCTGAACATCAGGCCATCCTTGTACAGGTAATGCACCTGGTTTTCGGCCTGTTCTCGTACTTGCATATGCTGGCGAAGTTGCTCTTGCGATGGGTATAGATTGCCTTCCAGATCAAGGCACTGTCCGTTATGCAAGCGAAGCTGTAAGCCGTTTGAAGTTCGGAAATTGCCATCAGGATATATTATAGAACCGTCTTCCAGCGCCAACTGCTCACGTAGCTTTACCTGACTGTTATCCGTTACCCGCAGCACTTGTCCATCTTGAATTAAAAGATGCTCATGAAGGCGATCCTGGTCTCTGTAACGATCCTGGTCGTGTTCTTGTGCCTGTAATGAAAAAGCCATCATTATAGACAGACATAAATAAGCTAAATATCTCATAATATTAATTGGTTTCGTTGATACAAAGCTCGGGACTACACGTTGATTTGGCTATGACACAGGTCGTTCACTTATAAGACTCTCGTTACCTGCCGGGACTGAACATTTATTGGGGTAATCACTTATTATAAATGCATTATATACGAAGTCTGCCATTAGACTATCGCGAATTAGAGTCTTTAAGAAAACGCCAATTTCTGGCTTCTTGTTACTGGTATGTGGCTCTGGCGACAACTGAATACGGTGAAACTCAGAACTGCCGAACTGTGAACGGTAAGACTGACAAACTACAAACCGTGAACTGAGAACCGTGAACTGAGAACCGTGAACTGAGAACTGAGAACTGAGAACTGAGAACTGAAAACTGAGAACTGAGAACTGAGAACTGCTATGTCATTTAGCTATCCACCCGCCATCAACAGCCATGGCGTCACCTGTTACGAAGGAGGCGGCATCTGAGCTGAGCCATATAATGGCTTCGGCTACTTCTTCAGGCTGTCCCATGCGACCTACAGGCTCCATGTCTTCATATGCTTTTTCAACGGTCTTATCTTTTCCTGTAACTCGGTCCACCATTGGGGTTTTGATCACTCCTGGACAAACTACATTAACGCGTATACCAGCCTTGGCATTTTCGAGAGCAGCAGTCTTGGTAAGGCCTACCACAGCGTGCTTACTAGCCACATAGGCTGGTAGTCCTGGAAAACCCACAAGCCCGGCAATGGAGGCGATATTGACAATAGCGCCTTTTCCCTGCTTCAGCATCACGGGTATCTCATTTTTCATACAAAGCCAGATGCCTTTGAGATTGATATTGATGGTTTTATCCCAGTTTTCTTCCGTACATTCATGGACAGGTGCATTGACACCTTCAATACCTGCATTGTTCACCGCATAATCGAGGCGGCCAAACGCTTTAACGGTTTTGTTTACCATTTCAGCTACATCAGCCGGCTTGGAGACATCACATTTGATAAAAATGGCTTCACCACCTTCTTTTTTAATAATATCTATAGTTTCGCTATCTTCTATCCAGTCGGCAACAGCCACTTTTGCGCCTTTTCTTGCAAAGAGTATGGCGGTAGCCTTTCCGATACCGAATGCGCCGCCTGTTACTAGTGCTACTTTATTTTCGAATATTTTGTCCATAATTTTTGTGGTCTTTGGTTTGGACAATATTACAACTGTTCGCAGCGTTGTGTTATGATTATTGTTAGGGGCAGGGGTGATTTACATCATGATGGCAGTTATGGTCTGAATCTTGCTATCTGTCTTTTAGAAACTCATCAATGCTTCCTTTTTGTCGAAAATGGTGGCGCAGATGCATTTCCGCGAACTGAAACCACTCTACGGCACTGAAATAATCATGACCGGGATGTTTTGTTTTGCCATTATATGCACTTGTGGTGATTTCCTTTGCTAATGTACCGGCTTCTATTTTTATATACTGCATACCTTCCAGGAGTTGAGCTTTATTATCAGGCTGAGGAGGAACAGGAAGGTCGGGAGGTCCCTGCAGTTTTTGGTGGGGGTAACTGTTATTTTGAAACCAAATTCCTGCTTCAGTTGACATCTTCCCGGACGCGTTTTCATTACTGATAAGGCAGTTTCTGCATTGCTGGAAGTAGTAATCGGTCTCTTCAATAAGGTGAAGATACACCTGACCTAACGACCAGCTTGTGGAGTCAGGCGGAAGGCAGAGTTGCTCATGATCGTAATATTGAAGCTCATTGACCCATTGATCGAGGGTTTGATGGAACTGTACAAGTAAGCAGTTTACAAGCTCTTCTGATTCCTTTTGCTTATTCGAGCTTTGCTTGTGTTGTTGTATCATTTTTTTACTATGTTAATTGAAAATGCCAAATTAACTAAACCCGAACCTATCTAAAGAGGTGCATCACGACATTTTAGGAGTCCTTTACGACATTATAGAAGATATTTCCGCATTAGCCATGAGAATGCTGATGCTCACCAATATAATTCATCAGGCTGTCCAATGTCTCAATTTTCCCATAGTCTTCCTCAGGTGTCTCCATTCCAAAGGCCTTATCCATGGCTACAATAAACTGCAGGTAGTCAAAGGAGTCAATAGCAAGGGTTTGCCGGATGTTGTCATTAGGCTGAAGTTGTCCTGGTTCCGTGTCTGGTGCAATATTCATTAGCAGGTGGAAAATCGTATTTTTGATTTCTTCTTCATTCATAGCTGTTCTGGTTGTTTTAAGTGCTGTTTGAGTGCTGTCAGGAATTGGTTTCCAATGTTGCCATCGGTGGCTCTATGGTCGGCAGCGAGTGTCACTGTCATTACCGGCCTTACTCCCACCATACCATTTTCAGCCCAGGGCTCTTCGGTAATGCCACCAAAGCCTACCAATGCCACTTGCGGAGGGTAGATAACCCCATAAACGGTCTCCACTGCTCCTTCTCCCAGGCTGGTGACAGTTATGGTAGAGTCTGCCAATTCCGAGCTTCTCAACTTCAGCGCCCGTGCCCTGGGGATAATATCAGAGAGCATTTTCATCAGCTCATCTGGTGATTTTTCATCTACATGGTGTATGGCTGGCACTATGACGCCTCCGGTACGGAGCGATACGACAAAGCCAATATGGATATCTTTTTTTCGCTGCAGTCCGTTCTCCCACCAGCCATTAAGATCTGGCACGTCAGTCAGAGCCTTGGCCACAGCTTTGAGCAACAGTACGGCCGGAAGCAACCGGTCTTTGGACGATCGCTGCCTGTTGGCTTCAGTAAGCCATGTCAGCGCTGCAGTCATATCCACTTTTGTCTGAAGGTAATAATGTGGTATTTCCCGGTTGGATCTGCTCATAGCCGCAGCTACTGCCATCCGGATGTTTTCAGTATAAGACTGAACGGAGACTGATGGAGGAGCTATTTCCTCTGCTATAGGCGGTGGAATTTCCTTATGAGGTTGTGTCACCTTTTCCTGAACAGCCTTTTCTATATCTTCTCTGATAACAGCGCCTTCCGGGCCACTGCCCCTGACCTTAGAGATATCTATACCCTTTTCTGCCGCAATACGTTTTGCCAGCGGAGAGGCCCGTATACGATGAACGGGAGCAGTTACCGGTTCACGCATTTGTTTTACAGGCTCTTTTACCTGAACAGCAGTCATTTTGCTTTCCTCTCTAACCAACTCCGGCTCTTTTTCTACTTCTTTCTCAGAAGTGTGGATATAAGTCATTAGCGTTCCCACAGGTACCTTGTCATCTTCTTTGATGACTAATTCACCAATGATACCCTCGTCAAATACTTCTATATCAATGATGCCCTTTTGTGTTTCGACTTCTGCAATTATATCACCACGCTGTACGTAGTCACCAGGTTTTACTTTCCACTCGCGGAGAAAACCTGCCTCCATATCGGCTCCTAAACTTGGCATTCTAAACTCCTTCATGTTGTAATATCTTTTTTACGATGGCTACAATCTGATCTTTCTGAGGAATGGAGGCATCTTCCAGATGTTTAGGATAGGGCATGGGTACTTCTATGCCGCACAACCGTTGTACCGGGGCATCCAACTCGTAAAAGCACTTTTCGGTGATCCTGGCGCTTACTTCCGAAGAAATACTGACCGATTGCCAGGCCTCTTCTACAATTAATGCCCGGTGTGTTTTTGCTACTGACGCCATGATCGTTTTTTCATCCAGAGGTCTCAATACTCTTAGATCCAGCACTTCGGCATCTATACCTGCTTCTGATAATTCTGTTGCAGCTTCCAGCGTTTTATAAACCCCGGGACCATAAGTAATGATCGAAATATCCTGCCCCTCTTTTCTGACTTTTGCCCGCCTGATGTCCACAGGTTGCACTTCAGAAGAAATTTCCTGCTCTATATTGAGCATGGATGTATACTCGAAAATGATGACCGGATCAGGGTCGGTTAATGCTGTGAGTAGCATAGCCCGGGCATCCTCATGGGTACCTACGGAAAGCACTTTCAGCCCGGGAATATGGGCAAATAGCGGTTCCCAACTGTGGGAGTGCTGTGCAGCAAGCTGTCGACCCGTACCACTGTTCATTCTGATGACCACGGGTACATTGAGCTGTCCGCCCGACATGTGCAGTAGGGTGGCAGCATTGTTGGCGATCTGGTCGAACGCCAGCAGGCTGAAGTTCACCGTCATGATCTCGACAATGGGGCGCATACCCCCGAGAGCAGCACCGATGCCGGCACCCACAAATCCTGATTCGGAAAGCGGCACGTCCATAATGCGATCAGGCCCGAACTCTTTGAGCAAACCCTTGCTCACGGCAAAAGCACCACCGTAGCGACCAACATCTTCACCCATCAGGAACACTTTTTCATCTCTGTTCAATGCATCACGTATAGCCTGCTTGATAGCTTCCCGGTAAGTGAGTGTTATTATGGTGCCGTTGTCATTCATTTGATATTACGTGTTTCTTCTTTTTGTCACGAGCTTCTCTTATCCACTCCATCAGCTCCTGATCTATGTCTTCCTCTTTTGTGATCTCAACAAAATACAGGTACCGATGCGATGACATCTTTACCGCGCGGCTAACCCTGGGGTGTGCCAGTTGCCTGGCCAGACTGAAGTCCACCCTGACCTTATCTTTTAAGATCTTTACAGCGGCAAAGGTGAATGTGCTGACAAAGTGTATACAGCACTCCAACGATTCCACTCTGAGTTGGCCCAGGTCGTGCTCCATTTGGGCTTTGAGCTTTTCGTATAATTTTTTACCCACAGGTTTTCTTTCAAAATGTTGCTCCAAAGGAAAGGGTCTGCAGGAGTGCGTTTGTTCTTTACGTTCGAATAGCCGCCCACATTGAGGGCAGGTCCATAGTTTAGTTATTTTAGGAGTTTTCACTGTAAACAAATTTTAGAAGGTCTTCAAAAGGCTCCCAGGTTCCTGCTTCTGCAAAATCAACTGCTTTCTGCACCTCTTCTTCAATGCGTTGCGCCATGATTTTCATTTCCTTATCGGAAAGGAGCTCATGTTTTTTCAGGTATTTTACAAATTGCGCTATCGGGTCACGCTTTTTCCAGTCCTCTACCTCAGATTTTTCGCGGTACAGTTCGGCATCAAACATCGAATGTGCTCTAAACCTGTAAGTGTTGCAGACCAGAAAAAACGGTTTCCCTGTTTTTCGCACTTGCTTTGAGGCATCCTGAGCGGCTTTCATCACTGCTAACAGGTCCATACCATCCACCGTTGCTGAGCTGATGCCATACCCTGGCGCTTTTTTCTCCAGATCGATGTTGGCGTGTGAATATCGAAGCGCGGTGCCCATAGCATACTGGTTATTCTCACAAACAAATAGTACAGGTACTTCCCATAGCGAAGCCAGGTTCATGGCCTCGTGAAATTCACCCTCTGCTGCCGCTCCTTCACCGAAAAAGCAGCAGGTGATCTGTTTGCGCTCCATTTTCTTGTCTGCCAGGGCCAACCCCACCGCCAGTGGCAGGTGACTCCCAACAATGGCATTGCCTCCGAAAAATTTCTTTGATACATCAAATAAGTGCATAGATCCACCCCGCCCGCGGCTGCAGCCTTCCTGTTTGCCATACATTTCTGCCATGATAGCGCCAGGATCCACACCTCGGGCCAGCGCCTGGCCGTGCTCCCGGTAGGTGCAAAGCACATTATCCTCCGGCTTCAGTGCATGCATTACCCCTGTGGCTACCGCCTCTTCTCCGATGTACAGGTGTAAAAAACCCCTGATCTTTTCTTTGGTGTACATTTCGGCAGACTTTTCTTCAAACCTCCTGATCAGCATCATCTGATAGAGGAGTGCCTGTCCAAGCTGTTTATTCATCGGCAGCTTTTTGATTTTAGATGCAGGCTGCCCGATCATGGCCGTTCCAGTGTTGACAGATCGCCTTCTGGTAAACCCAGCTCCCGCGCCTTCAAAAGCCTTCTTAATATCTTTCCGCTGCGTGTTTTCGGGAGATGGTCTGTAAAGGCAATTTCCTTAGGAGCCACTGCAGCTCCCAGCTTTTTGCGTGCATGGGCGATAATGTCCAATCTTAGATTATCGTCTGCCTTATTTTTGGGTTTTAGCACAACGAAAGCCTTTACCATTTCCCCGATCGTAGGGTCGGGTTTTCCTATCACTGCCGCTTCGGCAATAGCCGGATGTTCCATTAAAGCACTTTCCACTTCAAAAGGCCCCACCATATGGCCGGAGGTTTTTATGATGTCATCTGCGCGGCCAACAAACCAGTAATATCCATCTTTATCACGGTTTGCCAGGTCGCCTGTGACGTACCATTCACCCCGAAAGCACTTGTTGTAACGTTCTTCTTCATGCAGGTATGTTTTGAACATGGAAGGCCAGCCTTTTTTCAATACCAGATGTCCGTCTTTACCTGGTTTATCAATGATACGAAATTTGTCATCCGTAACCTCTGCAATGGCCGCTTCTATACCAGGCAAAGGTTTGCCCATAGAGCCTGGTTTTACCGGCATGTTTCGATAATTGGAGATCATAATGCCACCTGTTTCGGTCTGCCACCAGTTGTCAAGTACAGGCACCTCAAAGGTTTCTTCACCCCAGCGCACGGCTTCGGCATGAAGTGGTTCGCCAACGCTTAACACCAGTCTCAGGTGCTCCAGGTTGTATTGTTTACGAGGCTTAATGTTCATCCTCATCAGCCTGCGGAAGGCAGTTGGGGCAGTGTACCAAACATTTACCTTATGCTCTTCCAGGATGGAGTACCACCTGGCGGCATCAAATTCTTCTTCATCCACGATATTGGTTACGCCATTGACCAGCGGTGCGATGATTCCGTAGCTGGTGCCAGTTACCCATCCGGGATCAGCCGTACACCAGTAAATATCATCCGGGTGGAAGTCTAACACCAACTGGCCTGTAATAAAATGTATTAATACTGCTTTATGTACGTGCAGCGCCCCTTTAGGCATACCCGTAGTGCCGCTGGTAAAATGCAAAAGAGCCGGATCGTCCTCGTTTGTAGGAGGAATGGTAAAGCCGGAGGAGGCTTTCAACATCAGGTAGGGGAGTGATAATACATGGTCGTTGATATGTGCTTCTGCATCTGTCAGTAATATTTTTTGCAGCTTTGGAAGCCGGTCGAGTTGAGGCTTTATTTTTTTATAGAACTGATCCAGGGTAGTCACCACTACTTTTGCCTCACCTCTTGATAACCGTTGGTATACCGGCTCGGGTCCAAACACAGAAAAAAGCGGACAGAAAATGGCTGTCTTCTTCAGCGTTCCCAAAGCTGCAATGTATAGCTCAGGGACACGGTTTAGAAGCGTAAAAACAGTTTCTCCTTTTGTAACTCCCAGCATGGTCAACACATTGGCAAACTGATTGGAAGATCTGTGGAGATCATTGTAGGTAAAATCTTTTGTGGAGCGATTTTTCATGACCCAACGAATGGCAACATGATTTTTTAGCGCTCCTGCGGCATGTCGGTCCACAGCTTCGTGGGCAATGTTCATACCCTGTCCATCAGGAAGGCCTTCCAGCTTTTCATGTACTTTCTTCCAACTAAAGGAGTCTTGCAACGAATCATAATCCTTCAGGTGAGGCACTGTTACAATGGTTTGGTGATTTACTTCTGACATGAGCATAGCAAGGTTTATTTCGTATAAAGTAAAAATATGCCTATGCCGTCATGTTAACAATGACAGATATCCTGCAGGCTTTATGACATTGCTCATAAAACACAGGCGCTGCTTTAAAGTCTGGTGCTGCTATTCCGGTACGCCCATATGCTGCCGGAGCCTTTTGCGTAACGGTCGATGTTTCATAATAGATTGACTCATTTGTCGGCAGAAAACAGAATCACGGTCTGCCTGGTTCAGCATAAGTTTCAGCATGTTCCTCCTGATGAGGGTATCCGCTATTACGAGGCTGTCCACTTCGGAAAATCGGTACATCCTTCTCATCATCCTGGCCCGCATAGCATGCATGGGAGGATACTTTGAGTGCATTTGGTTAAGAAATTTTTCAAGATAAACAGAATCTGAGAGGATGGCATCAAATATATCTACCTGCATAGCAGGGTCTTTAAGCAAGGTATCAGGCTGAAATCTTCTTTCAGAGTTGCAAGCGCCAAACATAATCGCACAAAAGAGTATAATAATAGTTGTTTTCATGATTCGGGATTTGGTTTAAACAAGTGATATCCCCCTGATCGTTAGGTTATGTGGCGGAGAAAACATGGCCCCAAACGATCGGGAGATATCGGTTTTTTATGTATTTGGATGGCTTACTTTACAATAAAATAAATATTGGTCTGCCACTTGCTGGTATCTTTCTCTATCATGGGGTCCGACAGGTATTCTTCTATCATCAGTTCCCTTGTTAGCTTGTTTTCGTTCAGGTATTCTTCCATCGCTGCATAAGCGGGCCTCATACCGTCATCGTATGGACCATAGTAGGTGGTGGTGATCACTGTTGACGGAGGGATCGTGAGCTTGCCAAATCCCTTAATATCGGGCACTTTGCCCTGAACGGGAACAGCAGCGGCCAGTTCTGTTTCCTTCTTTTCTTCATCTATTTTGTAGTAGATAGCACATGGAGGATCAGAAGGCTGTATGCCTGCTTTTTGAAGATTCTCATAAATAGCATCGTAATTTTTTGTAAAGAAGTTCGAGAGACTGTCAAATGCTACTGTTTCCCTTTTTGTGACAAAGGTTTTTTCAGGCCAACTGATCTTTTTAACATCATATTTTACTTTAGTTTCCATAATAGACTTGTTTTTAGTGAGTAGTTGCTTTATTCTTTTCGTAATCTCTTCTGCCTTTTCCGAAGCATCCGAAAGCTGAGAGGCCGATGATATTCCATCCACCTCTTTTAAAGTATAAGTGCCTTCTCCTGAAGTGCTGAGCACAATCAATTTTTCTTTAGATCTCACATCATCTACAAAAGCTCTGGCATTGGGCTGCGGTTTGGAATACTCCCAGGTGTGGAGGATCACCATGGCGGCCCAGCCTTCCTCGGTCAAATCAGGCAACGCTGAAACGTCAACTACCTTAATGTAAACGGGGTTTTCTCTTAGTTTTTCTATTATCAATTGGACAACAGTGTCTTTGTAAGTGCTGCCCTGTGTCGCTACCAATACATGGTATGGTTGTGCGGATGTGTTAACTTCAAAGGGCTTGGCTACTTCCATAGAATGGGTTGTAAGGTACCATACCATCATCACGATAAGTATGAATACAATGCTTAGTATCACTAAACCCACTTTTTGCCATCGCTTCATAGGGTGAATAGTTTTGATAGTTGATCTTATATTTCAAAGCTAGCACTCGTGGGAGCCGAAAATCGATGATAAGTGTTATGGGCACCTTATGATTTTCGTCTTGGTCCAAGTAAGATATTTATTCGATGCACACCTTACATCCATTCACATCGCTAAGAATACCTTTTTGTATTACCTGGCTGTTCCGCGAATGATAGCGAAAGATCGTTATCCCTTTCAGCCCTTCCCGCCATGCCGTTTTGTAAATAAAATCCACATCTTCCCTGGTGGCTTCCTTTGGTAGATTGATAGTTTTTGAGACAGCATTATCTGTGTACTTTTGAAAAGCAGTCTGGTGCCTGAGGTGCCACAGAGGCGCTATTTCCAATGCTGTTTTGAAAATATTCTTCATCTTTTCCGGGATTGAAACAAGACCACTGAGGGTGCCGGTTTGTTGAATATGTTCAGTTACAACCGAGGGCTCGATTTGATGCCTTTGCATGTAGCGGATCAGGCTATTGTTGATCTCTTCCAGCGTTTCATCCTGCAGGATATGCTGTCGCTGATAGGCCAATGCGAAAAAAGGCTCAATGGATGAGGATGTATCAGCAATGATGGATATGGTGCCGGTTGGGGCAATGCTTGTGCGTGTCGCATTTCTGACAGGTGAATTGGGGTAGTATATACTTTTCTCCCAGTTTTGAAATACTCCACGCTCTTTGCATAGCCCCTTAGAGGCATTCCAGCTATTTTCTGCTATAAATTTCATCAGCCGTTCTGCCAGGTGTACCGCCTTATTAGACTCATACGGGATCTCCAACTTGCTTAGTGCCTCTGCCCAACCCATTACGCCCAGACCGATCTTCCGGTTTCCCAGAGCTATTTTTCTCATTTCCGGTGACAGGTAATTATTGATCTCAATAACATTGTCCAGGAAACGCACAGCAATATTTACTGTTTGCGCGAGCCCGTTCCAATCCAGCGTGGTCTGTCCCTGGTGGTCATCTACAAACCTGGATAGGTTAATTGATCCCAGATTACACGACTCATTGGACAGCAGCGGAACCTCTCCGCAGGGATTGGTAGCCTCAATTTTTCCAATATCCGGTGTGGGGTTAAAGGTATTGATAGTATCCAGGAAAATAAGTCCCGGGTCGCCGCTGGTCCATGCGCTTTCGGTAACCAGGTCCCACAATTGCCGTGCTTTGATCTTTTTTACCACCTGTTGTGTATTGGGGTGTATGAGCTTCCATGATGCATCCTGCTCCAAAGCCGCCATAAAGGCATCAGATATGCCGATGGAAATATTAAAATTTCTCAGGTTTCCCTCTTTTCTTTTGCAGGTTATGAATTCCTCGATATCCGGGTGGTCAATTCCTAAGATGCCCATATTGGCGCCTCTTCGTTTTCCACCCTGTTTAACGTATTCTGTTGTGGCATTGAATATTTTCATAAAGGAAACAGGGCCTGCCGCTGTGCCCTGTGTACGGTGGAGCCGGTCATTTTTTGGCCGGAGGTGGCTGAAGTTAAATCCTGTGCCTCCGGCATGTTGCTGGATCAATGCTGCCAGCCTGAGGGCGCTGAAGATATCCGCCAAATGATCATATACCGGCAGTACAAAGCAGGCGCTCAACTGACCGGACGGGGTACCGGCATTCATCAGCGTGGGAGAGTTGGGAAGAAAACGGAGATCCATCATTACATCAAGAAAGCGTCTTTCCCAGCAGGAAGCATCTTTATCTGTACCCCATTGCAATTCGGCCTGTGCTACAGCATGCGCTACACGCTGAAATAGTTGTTTCGGGGTTTCAATGAGGTTGCCATACTTATCCCTTCTCAGGTACCGGCTTTCCAATACTTTTATGGCGTTTTTAGCAAGTTTTACACTATGGGGTGTTTTTGTGGTCACAGCTACAAATCATTAGGTGCAAGCAAGTCGATATTCCTGATATTCCGTATGACAACTGTTGGAGCTCGCTATGATAGTTGTCATTTCAAATGATGAAGTTGTTAGCGTTCTTAATGCAGTGAACTAAAGCAACAAACAGATATGAAAAAGCAATTTTCTTTTGATGAGCATGTAGCCGAGTATGACGAATGGTATGACCGGTACCCCTGGGTATTCAGATCAGAGGTAGAGATATTGAGGGAGATGATCCCTACAGGTGAAAAGCTCAAAGGTATAGAAGTAGGAGTAGGCACCGGTCGGTTTTCAAAAGCTTTGGATATAAAGGAAGGTGTTGAGCCATCTGCAAATATGAGATCAGTAGCCCTGGAGAGAGGCCTGGAGACAATGGATGGTGTGGCAGAAAGTCTGCCGTATGCAGACCACAGGTTTGATTTTGTGCTGATGAACTTTTGTATCAGCTATTTTGAGAATCTACACATCCCTTTTAAGGAGGCCAATCGCGTTTTGAACAACAATGGAGCATTGGTGGTGGGTTTTATTGATAAGGAGAGCATTATAGGCAGCTATTATGAGGAGCATAAGCCTGAAAGTACCTTCTATAAAAACGCTAATTTTTTTACTGTTAAGAAAGTGTTACAGGAGTTAAAAAATGCCGGATTTAAGCACACAATTATACGTCAGACCTTATTTGGTTCACTGGATGAAATTAAAGAGCTTCAACCATCCAGGCGGGGATATGGCGAAGGCTCATTTGTAGTGGTAAGGGCTACACGAAAAAAACAGGTTGAAGAAGAGTAGTTAGGCATCTGGTCCGGGAATTCATTAAATTTATAATTCATTTGCCGGTATGCGAAATGAGAGCATGGCTCCTAA
This sequence comes from Fulvivirga imtechensis AK7, assembly GCF_000331535.1. Lineage (GTDB taxonomy): Bacteria > Bacteroidota > Bacteroidia > Cytophagales > Cyclobacteriaceae > Fulvivirga > Fulvivirga imtechensis. The sequence goes on from NZ_AMZN01000045.1 coordinate 50,972, forward strand.
AAAATATCACTGATCTTACGAAGGATGAACACCCTCTTCATCTGGGAAATGTACCGGTCCCTGTTCCGTCTGACAATGAAATATTGGTCAAAGTATCGTGTTGTGGTGTATGTCATACTGAACTGGACGAAATAGAAGGCAGGACATCCCCTCCGGCCTTTCCTGTAATACCCGGACATCAGGTAGTAGGAATTGTGGAAGAGCAGGGTGCCACTGCCAGTAGGTTTAAACAAGGTGATCGTGTAGGAATTGCCTGGATTTATTCTGCCTGTGGTGAATGCGAATATTGCAAGGCGGGCTTGGAAAATCTTTGCCCTTGTTTCAAGGCTACCGGACGTGATAGCAATGGTGGATATGCCGAATTTATTGTGGTAAACGAACATTTTGCATATCACATTCCCGCTGATTTTTCCGATGAGGAAGCGGCACCATTGCTTTGTGCAGGCGCTATTGGTTACAGGTCACTAAAGCTGGCGAACCTAAATAACGGACAGACGCTTGGATTGACAGGCTTTGGAGCTTCGGGGCATCAGGTCTTAAAAATGGCTCGCTATCTATTCCCGGCCTCTGAAATTTTTGTTTTTGCCAGGAGCGAATACGAGCAGGATTTTGCCTTAGAGTTGGGAGCCGCCTGGGCCGGTGATATCTCGGATAAACCACCTCATAAACTCAATGCTATTATCGATACAACTCCTGTATGGAGCACAGTAGTTGCCTCATTATCCTGTATCAAACCGGGAGGCAGGTTGGTGATCAATGCTATTCGCAAGGAATCGACAGATCAAAAAGCACTCCTTGAGTTACATTACCAGGATCACCTGTGGATGGAAAAAGAGATCAAGTCGGTGGCTAATATTGTACGTAAGGATGTGGAGGAGTTCTTAAAGCTGGCAGCGATTATTCCTCTTCGTCCTGTTATTGAGCGCTATCCTTTTGAACGGGCCAATGAAGCTCTTGTTGATCTCAAACATAAACATGTGAGAGGTGGAAAGGTACTGGTTTTCAACAATCAGGGCTAAACCTCTTTTTCAAAGTGGTCAGTTCTGCACTTTAACCCTTCATGTCATGCTAATGGCCCGGATCCTAATAATCATTATAATATTAACAGTTGATAAGGCATGGAGCTTGACTCTGTAACAAACGTTACAAAAGTATTTAGTGGATTGGTATAATTTAGTGAATTGACGGTTGTCTGATTCAAACGGTCTTTTTGAAGCGATAGAGCCAGAAGTGTTTGAAAGGAAAATTAAATAATGGCTCAAGAAACCGTTCTCGCCAATTAGCGGGATGAAGTCCCAAAAAGCTGAGTCCATACAACTGTTACAACTGTCGGGGAGGGCATTTTTGGAACGATCGTAACGCAGACATTGGCGTTTTCTTAGAGACACTTAATTAACAATATAATAATGGAACAAACAATGGAGATTGGTAAGATTACGCTCGTTCAAAACAGCTATGGACGATGCTTGAGTAGTGGAAAGCTGCTGGAAACGTTTTATGAAAATTTTCTTTCCAGCAGCAGGGATGTGGCAGATAAGTTTAGAAATACCGATTTCGAACAACAACGCAAGCTGTTAAGGCACGGTATCAATTTAATGATCATGTATGCCGCAGGGAACATTGCCGGTCAGACAGGATTAAAACGCATCAAAGAGAGTCACAGCCGAGGCAGAATGAATATAGAGCCACGATTCTACGCCCTCTGGAAGGCAGCATTGATAAAAGCCATCGCTGAGCATGACAGAGATTTCAACGTGGAGATTAAAGCAGCCTGGAATGAGGTGTTGGACAAGGGTATAGTTTTAATTACGGAGGGGTATTGAATACAAATTTTGAGATCATGCTGTATTTTTTGGGAGTTAATGAAGCTTGTGAGGTCCCAAAAATCAGAGTCCCGTACAGTTGTTACAGTTGTATGGGATGAGCATTTTTGGGACTAACCTAATATAAGCATTGGCGTTTTCTTAGTGACACTGTCTAAGAAAGTTTAAGTTGTTTGCAGTATGGTTTGATTTGGGAATGGCAGCTTTGTTTCTTCAAAGTCTTGTGAAAGCCCATTAGAGCGATTAAAAAGTGTGGAGGTGCCGTTTCTCATGTAACTGAGTGAGGGGGCAAGAGTGTTTTCACAAATTAGCAACCATTTTAGAAAGAGTGAGGGGGGAATGATGCTTCCATAATTTATTTCACCAGTGAAGGCTGTATAACACTTAATATAAGGATCCTTAATATGCTCCCAGTTGATTATAAAAGAGAAATCATAATGATTAATAGTCTCAAGGGCAATACCGATAAAGGGTGTTTCTATTAAAATGTCATTCTTGTTAATTATAAAATTCCCTCGGAATTCATGATTCATATTTAGCGCTATTGAAAAATCACGCCCACTAGAGAAGGTAAAGGAGTTCATTGGTCGAGTTGGTTTTTAAAATGAGTAGAAAACTAGCTAATTATACGCACTCATTCTAATCTCATACGTGATAAATCCGGGAGTAGGTCGCAAAATAACTGTTTTCGGGGATGCATGACACTAGAAAATTTGCAAATTCTTGTACAAAGGTCAATTCCTTCTTGTAACAAACGCTAAGTGGCCTAAGAAAGCGTCAAAATTTAAAAGCCAAAAAAGCGGAGTCCCGTACAGATTTACAGATTAGGGGTGAGCGTTTTTGGGATAAGCGTAATATAGGCATTGACACTTTCTTAGACGCACTAATTCACCTCCCTAACATCTCCCCAGTCCTCAAATAATAATTCATTGCTTTTTCCCACCACTCCATCGATTTCCTGAAATCTTCGGCTAACTGCTGTTTCAGGTATTTCTCCTGTTCCTCAGCCAGAGCCGTATAAATGTAGGTCACTTCTACAGGTGTGATACCTTTGTTTTCCTGATGCACCCGTATAGAGATCTTGACGACCATCTCTTTTGGGGTGAGCCTTACAAATTCAATTATCCCCTGATCCGGCTCATAGCGACTTACCATCCAGAAGGTAGTCTCCCTTCCATGAATGGATGTGCTAAACACACAATTCGCTTCTGCAAAGCCCGATTTGGAGTAGATCATATCATAACTCCAGCCATCCAGCCAGTCTTTTTCCCTGTTAGGGCATAGCAGGGGAAATATCTGCTGCAGTGTGCCTTCGATTTGCTGTATGTAGTGCATTGTTCTTTGTCTGCTTTTCATAACATTTGGATCTTTTTGGCAATATTAGCCGGCTGACGTTACACTTTTGGTGTAAAAATCTATCAATCTGCCTATTACTCTTTCCATTCACAAGTCGTAAATCATAAATCATAAATTGAAATAACCAAATTTCTGTCCATACGTAAGAACAACAGTGCCACCAGTTCCACTACTTGCTGATACCGATGAGTCGCATCAACGTTATATTTCCTCATGAAGAAACTTCCTATTTAAAGACCGCCAGGCCTTCCTCGCACTTACAGCCGTATGTAGATCATTATAACGAAGTTTTTCTGGACGTTCCTACGGGAAAAGCCATTTGGCACACTTCAATACCTGTTTTGAATGCCTCCATATGTATTCACCTTGACGGACCTGGCTGGAGCTACGTTGATCCAAGCGACAGAGAAACAGTCCTGGACGGTTCAGGGCTTCTGGGCCATTCGTTAGACGTAAGAAAAAGCCGGCACCCTGGGGGCATGCGCAACTTTTTTGTTTCCCTCAAACCGGGTTTTATATCATTATTACTTAAAACACAGCACCGGGAGCTGGAAAATGCCACTGTCGACATCAATTACCTATTCAAAAATGTTTTTCTTGAAGATCAGTTGAGGGAGTGTGAAAGCTTTGAGGAAAGGGTGCGTTGGTTTGAGAGTTTCCTGACGCCATTTGTACTTGGCCGGGAATGCAACTACAAATTCCATATCGTACAGGAGGGGTTGGTCATGTTTCAACGGGAGACTTTTCAAAGGGGTGAGCATCTACATGTGATATGCAGGGAGTTGGCTGTCTCATATCCTACGCTCTATCGCTACTTTATGGAGGTCACTGGTTATTCACCAAAATTTTGTCAGAAGCTGCTCAGGTTCAGAAAGGGCCTTGAGAAGTATAAAGCAGAGGGTTATAACTTTACTCACTGGCAGTATGGCTTTGCAGACTTTTCACATTTTGTGAAAGTAACCAGGCAGCTCACGGGGATGGCTCCGGGAGAATTTTAAACAATCCACAGTATAATACTCCGAATGAATCAGTCGCCTGTCGAGCATAGAACAGGCTAAACATAATAGTGACATTAAGCGTTATAAAGACCTGATTTTTCTGATATGTTGCCGTAGTAACATGATGTACGGTTGAATGACAGAAGTTAAGCGTAACCGATTTTGAAAATTTGGTTTAGACCTGACAATTTAATAGTTTGAAATTTTCTATTGGAGACCAATACCATCTATAATATGAAATGTCATTCAATCTGTTACGCCTTTTATGGCTGTTGCCACGGGCAATTCAGTTTGTTCAGACACGTTGCTGCGCTGGCGGTCCCCCTCTTGTGGTTCATCGGTAATCCCCTCATAGCACAACATAATGTGAGTGACTTAAAAAAGCTCAGCCTGGAAGAGTTGATGAATGTGGAGGTAACCCTCGTCTCCGGCCGGCCTAAAAAGCTACACGAAACGGCTTCTGCAATACAGGTTATTCCTAATGAATTTATCAGGCGTTCTGCTGCTGCCCGCCTTCCGGAGGCGCTGCGGTTGGCTCCCAATTTACAGGTAGCTCAAAGCAGCTCTCATGGGTGGGCAATTACCGCACGCGGGTTTAATGGAGCTCCGCTAAGTAGTAATAGCATGGCCAATAAGCTTCTTGTTATGCTTGATGGAAGAACCATCTATACGCCACTGTTTGCCGGGGTATTTTGGGACATACAGAATGTAGTCCTGGAGGATGTGGACAAAATAGAGGTGATAAGCGGCCCCGGAGGTACCTTATGGGGCGCAAACGCGGTAAATGGTGTTATAAACATAGTCAGGAAAAGTGCGACTGATACACAAGGTTTTTATGTATCAGGCTCGGCAGGAACATTGCTCAATCATCAGATCGATGTCAGATACGGGGGTAAGCTAGGTGAAAAAATGCATTACAGGGTATATGGACAGCGAATGGACTACAATCATACCTATAACAACGATGATGAAGACGCAACCGACAGTTGGAGAATGAACCAGGCGGGTTTTAGAGTAGACTATGAGCCGTCCGCGAAAAATACTGTCACTCTTCAGGGCGACTTTTATAAAGGCAGTGAAAATGGCCCCGATAGCTCCTACCTGGATGGACAAAACCTTATGATAGACTGGAAACACACTATAAGCGAACGGTCTGACTTTGATTTGCAGGTTTATTTTGACCGAACATGGAGAGACCAGCCTCTAACTACCTTTAACCAGCAACTCACCACTTATGATATTGACTTTAGTCATTTTTTTTCCTTTGGAGATAGACACAGGATCGTATGGGGGGTGGGGTATCGTCATATGCGAGATAGGATCAATAATGCGGCACCACTTCTTGAATTTGATCCTGCAGATCTGAATTTTAGTTTCTTTAACGTTTTTGCTCGTGATGAGGTGGGTATTATCCCCAACAAGGTGAAACTAATATTTGGAGCGAAGCTATCTGACAACTATTACTCCGGTCTGGGATTTCAGCCCAGTGGCAGGATATCCTGGATGCCTGACAGCGACCACACTGTTTGGGCAGCGGTATCGCATGCGCTGCGGTCTCCTGGCAGGTTTGATGCCGATATGGTCGTCCCTTTCGATGGCAAAAATAACTTCGATTGGGAGAAGGTTACTGCCTTTGAGGCGGGACATCGTATGCTGGTATCTAAGCATGTGAATTTTTCATTGGCAGCATTTTATAATAAGTACAAAGATCTGCGGAGTATTGACCTTGTTAATACCACGATTACCATTGAGAACAATCAAAAAGCAAGCTCATGGGGAGCAGAGCTTTCCTTCGACTCTCAGATCAGCAAATGGTGGAGGCTGAGGGGAGGTTATACCTATCTCAATATTTCTATTGACAAAACCGCACCTACAGTCTTCGATGGAAGCGATACCTTTGAGTCATTAGATGCTGATCATCATTTTATGATACAATCCATGATGGATCTGCCTGCAAACTTTTTTGTAGATGTTGTGGGGAGATATACAAGTGAATTGGAGGCAAGCCCCTCGCTGGCAACACCCGAATACTTCACTATTGATGCCAGGATAGCCTGGAAATATCAGCAATTGGAATTTTCTGTTTCAGGACGAAATCTTCTGGATCAGAAACTCGAAGAGTTTGGAAGATCTCAAATACCCAGAAACATATATGGCACAGTTACATGGCGAATGTAAAAAGGACCATACCGGGATATTATTTTTTCAGGCAGCGGATTTTGATCAGCCTGAGTACATTTTGTGTTTTTTTAATAACTGCATACAAGCCTGTTCCACAGAGTACAGAGGTGCCGGAATATCGCGTCAAAGCTGTTTTCCTTTATAATTTCACACAGTTTGTAAAATGGCCCCAGCAGGTTTTTCGAAACGAGAATACTGCGTTTCGAATTGGTGTTTTGGGCCACGATCCTTTTGGCGATATTCTTGACGAAGTAGTAAAAGGGGAGGTTATACACGGTCATCCATTGGAGGTAGTAAGGTATTCCAGACTTGAGGAAGTTGACTGTCATATCCTATACATTAGTGAAAACAATCGAGACCGGTTAAAGCACATATTAAGCAAACTTAAAGATAAAAATGTATTAACTGTCAGTGATATAGGAGGTTTTGCAAAGGCAGGAGGAATGATTGAATTCGTAGAGAGGGATAAGAAGATCCAATTAAGGATCAACCAGGTTCCATTTAAAAATGCGCAGTTGGAAATCAGCGCTAAATTGCTTCGATTGGCAGAGGTGGTGTCCATTGACAAGAGTCTATGACAATGACAAAAGGCAAACAACCCATACAAGCAAAGATCACCAGGGCTATTCTGTTAACCAGTACAATTGTGCTACTGGTAACTGGTTCAGCATATTTTGCCTATGAATTTTTCACTTTCAGAGAAACCGCGGTCGACAGGATGGCTGTTTTGGGTGAAGTTATCGCTTATAACAGTACAGCGGCCCTTGCGTTTGATAGTAAAGAAGAAGCTTATGACCTTTTGCTGGCCCTCAGAGGACAGGAGCACATAGTTGCGGCTGCATTATATGATGAGCACGGAGAGCTATTTTCCAAGTACCCGAAAGAGTTTCAAAACGAACTTTTGCCCGGAAGGGTAGTAAGAGATGGTTATTACTTTGATAATTTCTATTTGCATGGATTTATTCCCGTAATATTAGGGGAGCATCGTATAGGCACCTTTTATATGATGTACAATCTGAAAGTATTGAGCAGGCAGTTCCTCGTTTTTGGGGCTATTGTGCTCTCGGTGTTCATTCTTTCACTCCTATTGGCATGGCTGCTTTCTTCCAAGCTTCAGGAGCGCATATCACAGCCTATAATAGATCTTGCCAATATTGCGCATGGAATATCAGAAAATAAAGATTATTCGGTTAGGGTGGTTAAACAAAGTGAAGATGAAATAGGCGTGCTTACCGATGCATTCAACCATATGCTTACGCAGATCCAGGAGCAGAGCGTGGCCCTGCAAAAAAGTGAAAAACGATTTCGTACCATTGCCGATAATATTGCTCAACTGGCATGGATGACAGATGAAACCGGTGCTATTACGTGGTATAATCAGCGATGGTATGACTATACAGGCGCCTCTTTTAAGGATGTAGGCGGGTGGGGATGGAAAAAGTTGCACCATCCCCACCACGTTGATCGTGTAGTAGAGAAATTCAGCATTGCGATTAAAAGCGGAGATATATGGGAGGATACCTTCCCGCTCAGAGGTATAGATGGTAATTACAGGTGGTTTCTTTCCCGTGCCATTCCTATTCGCAACGAAAGTGGAGAGATCTTGCATTGGTTTGGAACAAATACGGATGTCAGCGAACTGATGGAGGTGGAAGAGGCGCTGCGGCTCAGTGAAGAATTTAGCCGTACATTATTTGAGAGCAGTCCTGATTGTGTGATAGCGCTGGATATTGAGGGTGAGATCTTATCTATGAACCCTCAGGGACTAAAGATGTTGGATATTAATGATTTTGACCAGTATCATGGCAGGCATGTACGCTTCTTATGGCACGAAGAATATAGCGACATGGTATTGGATACCATTGGAAAGGCTCAAAATGGCAGGATAGCACATTTTCAGTGTAGCTCGGACACCGGCCGCATCGGTGTCAGGTGGTGGGATGTACTCATTGCACCTATTTATGGAACAGAGGAGCATGTGGAGAGGCTGATCGCTGTTTCGCGTGATATTACAAAGCTGAAAGAACTGGAACAGCAAAAAGATGATTTTATAGGCATAGCAAGCCATGAATTAAAAACGCCCGTTACCAGTATCAAAGCATATGCTGAGCTATTACAGAACCGCTTAAAAAATAGCGATGACGAGCTTGCAGAAGAGATGCTGGTGAAAATGGATGCTCAGATCAACAGGCTCAACAATCTTATTACTGACTTGCTGGATGTTACCCGTATTGAGCAGGGTAAGCTGCAGTTCAGAGAAGAATACTTTGATTTCAATGAGTTGGTAAGGGATGTCACAGAATTGGTGCAGCGTACAAGCAGGAGGCACCGGATAGAGACCGATCTGGACGAAACAAGACTGATACTGGGTGACAGAGACAGACTGGGACAAGTAATCACCAACTACCTGACAAATGCCATCAAGTATTCACCCAGGGCAGACAGTATCATCGTTAGAACAGAGGTGCGGGGCAGTGAATTGATTTTTTCTGTAAAGGATTTTGGATTGGGACTCGCGCCAGAAGATATTCCTCGGGTGTTCGAACGGTTTTTCAGGGTAGGGGACCCCGGTCATGAGACCTATCCAGGCTTAGGTTTGGGGCTATATATCTCGGCAGGGATCATTCATCGTCAAAATGGAAAGACCTGGGTAGCAAGTGAAAAAGGCAAAGGCTCAACTTTTTATTTTTCCTTACCGCTTGAAACCCATGTAAGCTCACGTAATACTAAAAGTATCTTAGAATGAATAAAGTCAGAAAAAATATTGGTCGCTGATGATGATCCCGGTATTCTGGATGTAATGAAAATTATGCTTGAAGACGTTGGAGGATATGAGGTGGAGACCACTACAGATGGCGAATCAGTTTTGGAGATACAGCATGACTATCCCGACCTGATCCTTCTTGACTTGTGGATGTCGGGGATCAACGGCAGCGAGGTTTGTAAGACCTTAAAAAATAATGAGGAGACCAAAGCTATTCCTGTGATCATTTTCTCTGCCAATCGTGATGTTGGCATCATTTCAAAATCAGTTGCCGCTGATGATTATATAGCCAAACCCTTTCAAATGAGCGACCTGCTTGCAAAAGTAGCCAGGTTGATCTAACGATAAAGTGATCCGGGTAGCCTATTTCTTATTATTAGAGCCTAATTCCTGTACCAGCTCCTTGATCAAAACCGTTGTTTTTTCCATATAGCTGCAGATCGTGTCTAGCTCCTCAGGGCTAAATTGATCGTAAAGCACTGTCATTTGGTCAATTAATCTACCAAATACCGGCCCGAATACCTTTTGAGCTTTCTGTTGATCGGGTACTATCACCACTTTTCTTCTGTCATCCGGGTCTCTGTCCCTTTTTACAAAACCTGTTTTTTCAAGCCGGTCGATCACCCCGGTAATGGCCCCGGTAGTAAGGCCCGTATGCTCAGCCAGCTCTCCGGCAGTCATGGCACCTTGCTGTAGCAATATACTGAGATACTTATGGTCTGCCCCTGCCAGCCCGGCGTTATGGGCTACGAATTCGTGAAAAAGAATCGTAGAATCGGAAAACTGGCGTCCCGCCATATTAAGTTGTTCTCGCAAACTTTCTCCTGCTCTTTTCTTGCTCATTGATCAGTTATTTTTATCTTTGTTGCTAAGATAATTATTTGCTAAGCTAAAATAATTAATCACAAAAATAACTATTTCAAAAACTCACAACAACTATGGCACCAAAAGATTTAGTAGATGAAATGATCATATATGACCAAATTTTGGTTTTTAGGACCAACCTCAATAGCATTCGAAAGGCGCGACTGGCATGCAGGGAGCTGGAGAGAATTGAGGGAGTGCTACAGGTAAATGTCGATCTTAAAGACCATGAAAATGTATTGCGGGTAGAATGTAAGCGTAATATCCAACCTGCAGAAATAGAAAATAGCGTGCTCAGAATAGGCTTCTATTGCTCGGAATTGGAGGGGTAGCCGTGTTCTGAGTTCTTACTTTTTCTTCAGGTATCTGCGGTAGGAAAATAACTTACCTGTTTAACCAACCAACGACTGGTTATTATCGTTATCTGATGCTGAAAGCAACAATATTATTTAACGCTTGTAAGAAAACTCTAAGTGGCTTTAAGAAAACGTTAAGGTCAAGCTTGCCTTCGCATAACCGCATGAGCAGAGTAAGGGCTTGCGCTTTCGCACCGCTAAGGCACACCGGTGTGAAGTCCCAAAGACGGGAGTCCCATACAAGAACATTTTTTTGGGCAAGCATAATCCAGACATAGACGTTTTTTAGAGACATTATTAAGAATAGTCCCCCGGATAACTATGGCAAAGAATGAAATAAGAGAATTTGCAATACCTATGCTTCCCAGTAATTCTATAAAGGATACCACTGAGTTTTACAGGGCTTTGGGTTGTACCATCACTTATCAGCAAAAAGCCCCAAATAATTATATTGGGCTCAAAATAAAGGGTATTGAAGTCCATTTTTTTGGGTTGAAGCTCAAACCGGAGTCAAATTTTAGTTCATGCTATCTCAGAGTTGATGATATCGAAACATTTTACACCAACTGCAGGTCAGGACTGAAAAAACAATATGGTAAAATTCCTCTTAAAGGCATTCCAAGGATAAATCCTTTAAAGGATATTCCTGCGTATGGTGTACGTCAATTTGTAATTGTTGATCCTTCAGGAAATTATATCAGAATAGGACAACCTATTGTAAAAGAAAACAGCGTGCTATTCGAGGAAAATGACGTAAAACCAAAGGAAAGTACCGCCCTGGAGAAAGCATTCGAGTTAGCCTGCAGACTGGCAAACGGCAAAGATGATCTGACAGCAGCGGCTAACCTAATAGACAGAATATTGACGACTGACAATGGCACAGAAAAGAGAATGCTTTTCAGGTTAATAGCATTACGGCTGGACATTGCCTACCGTGATGGAAATATGAATAAAATACAGGAGTTATTAAAACGAGGAAACTCCCTATTGACGCAAATAAAAGATACATCGACCATTGCAGCGGATGTACAACTATTTAACACATTGTCATCAGAGTTAAAACAAATATAAGTGTTAACCCAGGTTAATTCGGATTGTGTTTTCAGGCAGTCAGAGAGTTACCGTTGCAAGCCGCTTTGAGAAGTACCAACAAAACCCGCTTCAGGCACTTCCGAAGCGGGTTTTGCCGTTTTTCCTGCTAGTGTTGAGTCAAGTGTACTGTGCCATATAAGTTGCAGTTATTTTTGTCCAGGCAACACAAACAATATAAGCATAGCCGAAGCTACGTAGTTGTAAGAAAACTTCTAAGTGGCTTTAAGAAAAGGTCAAGGTCAAGGCTTGTGAAGTTCCGAAAAGCGGAGCGTACTGAGGTACGAGAGCATTTTTGGAACGAGCGTAACGCGGAGATTGACGTTTCTTAAAGGCACTACGTAAGTTTTTTTTAAGGCAGCATGGGACAAAAAGAACAAAGCTTGGTATGGCTAAGTATGCCTAACTCAACACTAGCTATTATTCCACGGGCAGATTGGAATAATTTTCAGCGTAAAATAGCATCTGTTCTGTAAAATCCTTAGGGTATTCTACTTTCACATCGGTTATATTCCCCGACTCGTCTGTCACTGGCACCAGCACAGGGTTAATAAACCCTCCATAAGGAGCGGTTTTCAGCTTTTCAGCCCTTTGGAGTACTTCCTTATGAAGCTCCTGGTCTACCTGTACGCCATAGTTCTCTATCAGGTTTTTACCCGCTTCATAATCTCCTTCTGATTTAATTCGCTGTATCTCTTTTAACAACTCTCCGAAAAGTGTCCTCAGCTTTTCATAATCATTGACCACAAAATAGGTTTTTCCATCTTTGGTCTTTTTCTCAATCACATTGTCCTCTTTTCCTTTCTCATACGCCCACTGGGCTATCATCTGACGGTTGCGCATATGTGCTTCTTCTATCACCTCGCCTGGCTGAAGCCTTCTTAGCTGTAGCATTAATCCGTTTTTTATATAGCTGTCATACTCTTCCTTCCCTACTTCCAGGCTGGGGATCAATCCCAGTTCCACTAACTTTGGATCCATGAGGTAGTATAAGGCTATAAGATCAGCACGGCCTTCTTCCAGGGCTGAGGCATAGCTTTTTAGGGTTTCCTTAGGCGTTCCCACGCCTTCATTAAGCTTTCCTGAGGCATGTCCAATTACCTCATGCAGTGCAGTGTGCAGCTTGTCACCTAATTCGGAATATTCTTTCGCCCGTTTTATTTCTTCCTCGCTATATGAAAACTCCTCAAGCATACCAGTACCGGAAGCACCGTCATAGGCAGACACAATATTGCCCAGGCTGACAGATTTCGAACCATGCTGCGCCCTGATCCAGTCGGAGTTGGGCAGGTTCACTCCAATAGGCGTAGATGGAGAGGCATCACCGGCTTCACCTGCTACATTTACCACTTTGTAGGTAATGCCTACTACATTTTCTTTCTTGTTTTCATCCAGAATGGGGGCATTGTCTTCAAACCATTGTGCATTGGCAGAGAGGGTAGCCATTCTTTCCGAGGCTTCAAAATCCTTGATCTCTATAATAGACTCGTAGGATCCACGGTATCCCATGGGGTCATTATATACTTCTATGAACCCATTAATATAGTCAATATCACCTTCCGTAGCGTTGACCCAGGCTATGTTGTATTCATCCCATGTTTTGAGATCTCCGGTTTTGTAATATTCGATCAGCAACTCAAGCGCTTTCTTTTGTGGTTCATTTTCAGCCACAGTAGTAGCCTTTTCGAGCCAGTACGTGATTTTTTCTATGGCTGGGCCATACAGACCGTCAATTTTATAAACCTGCTCTTTGAGCTCACCATTTTCTTTGACCATCCTGGAGTTAAGGCCGTACCATACCGGAGTGGGATCTTTGGTATCTACTTTAGTGGCATAGAAAGCATCCACTTCTTCCTCGGTGATGTCCGGAGCATAGAAATTAACTGCGGAGCCTTTCAGCAAGCCCTTGGTAGGGTCCAGATTTACTTTTTTGTTATCTGTGTCGGGATTGAACAGCACTTCAACAACAGACTTGTCAAGTTCTGTAGACGTAGCCGACATCAGCTCATTGAAATATTCCCTGGAAAAGTCAGGCATGATCTTGTTGTTGGAATAGTGGTGGTGGATACCATTGGAAAACCATATCCTTTTCACATAGGTCATGAAATTTTTCCAGTCATCGGTTTCTTTATCACCGCTATAGTTCTTCACAATATTTTCCAGGGCATGTCTGATCTTGAGATTATGCCTGTAGTTTTGGTCCCACATGATATCACGACCTGCCAGACCGGCTTGTGTAAGGTAGTAGACCAACGTTTTTTGTTGTGTTGTTAACTTATCAAAATCAGGGATTTGATAGCGAATGATCTTTAGATCTGCGAATTGTTCAGCCAGGTATTCGAATGATTCTTTTTCCGGAGCCTCAGACTGTTGTGGTGCAGGTTCGCTACAACTCAGCAGTGCCACTGTAAGCAGGAGTAACCATGCAGTTGGTTTTAGGAGTTTCATATTTGTTTAGGTTTTTTTTAATGAATAATGGCGGACAATATACAAGAGTGAAGGGAATATAGCAAAGATGAGAATCCTTAAGGGGCACGCCCATTACCAATGTTGATAACTTGTGGAGTTTCTCTTGCGTTTTACTAAGTATGAAAACTAAGACAGAAATACTTATTGAGTTGTGGATAGAGGCCCGGACCAGGTTTACTAATCAGTTGAGTAGTTTGAGTGAAGCTGATTTAAAAAAGAAGCTGGAAGGTGTGCCCAATAGTGTTGGTTTTTTAATTCGCCATATCGGTGATGTGGAACTGCTTTTTGCCAAAAATGTATTTGGCGGTAGAGATATCAAGGTACAGGCAAAGACGGTCGTGGCTCAAAAGGATACGGGTGAATGGACCAACCTGCAGGAGTTAAAGGAGTATGTGACTCACTCTTTTGGGCGGCTCCGGGATATTGTTGAACGACAAACAGATGACGACTGGCAAGTGGTCATCTCAACCCGGGAATTTGGCACCAAAACAAAAGCTGAAGCTTTTGGCAGAATTATATCTCACACAACCTATCATGCCGGGCAGATGGCCATCGTCAACAAATACGGGAATTAAACGGGTCTTAAAAATGAACTGTGATTCAACGGCTGGTATAGCCGTAGCAGGGCAATACCTGCTAACTACTCCAGCACCAGATTAAATGCTCCTTTCGTTAGAAACTCAGTTCCTTTCCTAAAGTCTGAGGCATTAAGGATCTCGGTATAGGCATTGTCACTTGTGCCCACCATTACTTCCCTCTTTTCCAACATAAGGGCTTCATCCTGCACGCCTCGTTTTACCAATACATAATAGTTGTTTTCAACATTTACCACTGCTTCTGCCGGCAGGGACGGGGCTGAATGAACAGATGTCTGGATTTCACCTTCTATGTACATACCCGGAGCAAATGCGTGTATCCGGCTTTCATCCCTAAGATGTCCGTGTATGGCAACAGTTCGCTTTTCAGGATCGACGGATTTTCCGATCAGGTACACGGTGGCATCAAACTCCTCATCAGTGTTTTGAATGCGGAATTTGATGGCTTGTCCTTCCCGAATGGCTAACAGATCTTTTTCAAATATATTCAACTCCAGGTGCAAATGATCTGTGTTGGTAATGGTCACCGCAATGTCAGAAGGAGTGAGGAACATCCCTTTAATGGCATTCACAGACGTAACAAAACCGGAGATAGGTGAGGTTACGGTGATGGAAGAAAGGATATTATTCCCGCTTACACGGTCGGGCGAAATATTCATCATAACCAGTTTCTTTCTCAGTGACTGATGAGTAGCCAAAATAACCTCGTAATCCGCCTCAGCTTTCAAAAAACTCTTTTGACTGGTCACTTTGTCGCTGGCCAGTGCCTTTTGGCGTTCATAGTCAGCCTTCAGATACTTCAGTTGTCCCTTGGATTCCAGGTACTCACGTTGAATTTGTACATATTCCGGGTTTTCCAGGGTGAACAGCACCTGCCCTTTTTTGACCAACTGCCCCGGGAGTAGCTTAATTTCCTTGATATAACCACTAAAGTAAGCGCTGACAGAAGCCTTGTTCTCAGGAGGGACGTCAATCATCCCGTTGGCAATAACGGAACGATGAAAATTATGCACCGTTAGCGTGTCCAGCGCCATATTTGAGGAGGTGAACTGAGAAGTAGTAACACTAATGATATTTGTATCACCTTCTTCGGGAGTTACACCAGGCGCTTTATCATTGCATGACCACAAGCTGATGACTCCTATGGCAAGCAGTCTGTTTAACTTAATATTTTTCATGTCAGTCGATTAATAAAGTAAATAATTGGCTTCCAGAACGGTTGTATTATACTTTAAAAGATTATCGAGGTAGTTTATCTCTATATCTTTAGCGCTTTCCAATAGCTGGATATATTGCAAAAAGTCAATCTCACCGTTTTGGAAAGCTTTAGTTGCATTTTGGACCAGCTCTTTGGCCAGATTTATTCCGATGCCATTGTAGTATTCCAGTGCTTTCCCATATTTATTCATATCGGATAGTAGCGACTGGTATTTAGCATCTAATTGGATCTTATAATTTTCGGACTCGCTATCCCTGATACTGACCTCTGTGCTTGCTGCTCTGATTCTGGCTTTATGACCGCCGAAGAACAGCGGTATGGCTACACCTACCTGAAACCCGGAG
The DNA here is from genome assembly GCF_000331535.1 of Fulvivirga imtechensis AK7. Taxonomy (GTDB): domain Bacteria; phylum Bacteroidota; class Bacteroidia; order Cytophagales; family Cyclobacteriaceae; genus Fulvivirga; species Fulvivirga imtechensis. Next base: position 67,031 of record NZ_AMZN01000045.1, read on the forward strand.
TACCGCCTGGCGTCAATGCCACTATTGGTCCCCTGGAAAGCTTCCAGCCTTAAATCTGGCAGGAGTTGCTGTTTCTCCAAAGCAAGGTTGCTTTTCGAAAGTTGCCGTGCTTCCTGGAAATATCTTAACCCAGGATGGATAAGTGTATCAATTTCCAAAGTAAGGCGCGACATGGTAGTCTCCGAAATGTAGTATGCCGAGTCCGTCTGCATCCATTGGTGAAGCAGGATATATGATTTTCTAATACCTTCCTGCCCTTGTTGAAGTAGCAGCGCCATTTCCCGTTGCTTGGTTTCTGCTGTCAGCTTTTCAAGGTAGTTTGTTTCACCAAGCTCAAACCTGCGGTTGGCGGCAAATGCAAAATGACTATACAGGCTGTCCAGGTACTGATAGTTGCTGACCAGGCTTTGCCAGTACATCACCTGATAACAGGCTTTTGATACCTCTTTAGTCACTTGCAGTTCATCCAGCAGGTACTGTTGCTGTGCCATAGCGATCCTGTTTTTTTGCACTTTTTTTCGGGTGTTGTAGACGGTTGGAAACTGTAGTGACTGGCTAACACCCCAAACCTTTAATGGCAGACCATTTTTGGCAAAGTTGTTCTCATCGTAAGCGTAATAAACCTCTGTCTTGGCGGGGTCAAATGCTGTGCCCGCCAGTTGTTGATACTGATCTATGCGCTCTGCGGATGCGCGTAGGCCTTTATTGTTTTTTAAAGCGATATGAACGGCCTCATTAACAGTGATCGGTTGCGTTTGTGCATAGGAAGTAAAAGGCAATGCTGTCAGTAAAGCGACCACTACTACAGCCGGGTGAAGTTTTCTATTTTCAGGAAGGTACTCTTTCTTATCAAAAATCGCATAAAGCACCGGTAGCACAATCAAGGTAAGTGCTGTGGCTGTGATGAGCCCACCCACTACAACTGTGGCCAGCGGACGCTGTACTTCAGCCCCGGCCGAATTTGAAATCGCCATGGGCAGAAAGCCCAGGGCGGCAGCCGAGGCGGTAAGTAAAACAGGACGTAGTCGTTGTCGTGTACCGGTGATGATCCGCCTGTTGATATCTATTATACCTTGAGCCTTCAACTCCTTAAAATGTTCTATAAGAACTATGCCATTGAGTACGGCTATTCCGAAAAGCGCTATGAACCCGACACCTGCTGAAATACTGAAAGGCAGGCCCCGCAGGTATAGCAACAACACGCCACCAACCGCTGACAAGGGAATGGCACTGTAGATCATCAAAGCCTCTTTTACCGAGTCGAAGGCAAAGTACAACAACACAAAGATCAGTACCAGGGCAATCGGGACCGCTATCATCAGCCTGTCACGGGCAGTACGCAGGTTTTCAAACTGGCCACCGTAGGCTACAGTATATCCGATGGGGAGAGTGATCTCGCGATCGATGATATTGCTGACATCAGTTACCACGGATTCAAGATCACGGTTACGTACGTTTACACCAATAACAATCCTACGTTTCGTATTGTCACGGGATATTTTTGCAGGTCCTTTCGTATAGCCGATGGTTGCGAATTCACTCAAGGGTAAGTGGCTGCCATCCGGTAATTGTATTGAAGCCCTTTCTATGTTTTTGATATTCTGACGGTGTTGTTGGGCAAATCGGGCGACCAGGTCGAATTGCTTTTCTCCTTCAAATACTGTTCCGGCTGGTACACCAGCAAAACCCATGGTGATTACCCTGTTGAGATCTTTGATGTTGAGTCCGTATTTTGCGATCTTCTGACGGTCGTACTGCACGGACATCTGGGGCAGGCCCGCCACTTTTTCCACGGTGATGTCCGCTGCGCCTTCTACGTGTTGAATAGCTTTTTGGACCTCCAAAGCTTTCTTGTACAGCACATCAAGATCCTCGCCAAATATCTTGATGGCAAGATCCGCCCGTACACCGGTAATGAGTTCATTGAAGCGCATTTCAATAGGCTGGGTAAACTCATAATCAATACCCGGGATCTCTGATAAAGCTTCCTTAAACTGGTCCGCCAGCTCATCTTTGCTGTTAGCAGATACCCATTCACTTCGCGGTTTCAACTTAATGATCACGTCACTCTCTTCCATTGACATCGGATCCGTAGGCACTTCAGCCGCTCCGATTCGACTTACCACCTGATCTACTTCCGGAAAAGTTTTGAGGATCTTTTCCATACGAGTGGTCATTTCGATGGTTTTGCTCAATGAGGTGCCTGTTTTTAAGACAGGTTGGATCACAAAGTCGCCTTCATCAAGGGTAGGAACAAATTCGCCACCCATTTTGGAAAATATCAGCGCCACAACGATTAACAGGCTGATGGCGAGACTTAGTACCATCCCCTTTTTACGTAATGCCCAGGTAATGGCAGGCTCATATTTCCTTTCCAGGAATGAAATGAGCAGAGAGGAAACAGTTTTTCTCTCAGGATCCGAAGGCTTAATAAAAAGAGAGGCCATTACCGGGACATAGGTAAAACACAAGATCATAGCGCCGGTAAGAGCGAAAGTGAAAACCAGCGCCATAGGCTTGAACATTTTTCCTTCGACATTAACAAGAGACAGGATGGGTATAAAGACTATGATGATAATGAGCTGCCCGAAAACAGCAGAGTGCATCATTTTAGTCGCTCCCTGATAAGTGATTTTATCAATAAATGTCTGTTTTTCATATGACGGCAGCGAAAGCAACTTGCTCCTTTCACTAGTGATCTTAAAAGCAATGAATTCTACAATGATCACAGCTCCGTCAATGATGATACCAAAGTCAATAGCACCAAGGCTCATCAGGTTGGCATCAACACCAAAAATATACATCAGGGATAGGGCGAAAAATAAGCTTAGTGGAATGACTGATGCCACTACCAGACCGGATCTGATGTTGCCCAGTAGCAGTACCACAACAAATATTACTATCAAGCAGCCCAGGACGAGGTTTTCTGCTATTGTGAAGGTTGTCTTTCTTATTAGTTCGCTGCGCTCCAGGAACGGGTTGATCACGATTCCCGGTGGGAGGGAGGATTGCATTTCGTCAACCCTGGCTTTTACGGCTTCAATGACCGCCTTAGAATTAGCGTCTTTGAGCATCATAACTTGTCCAAGCACCTTCTCGCCTTCTCCATTACCGGTGATCGCTCCAAACCGGGTGGCATGACCAAAACGCACAGTTGCAACGTCTTTTATGAAAACAGGTACACCATTCCGGTTGGCTAGCACGATATTTTCAATGTCTTCCAGCGATTTGACAAGCCCTTCTCCCCGGATGAAGTAGCTCTCATTGAGTTTTTCAATATATCCGCCTCCGGCAACACTATTATTTTGTTCAAGTGCCTGGTAAACTTCCGAAATGGAAAGTTTCATGGCACGCAGCCGCTCAGGGCTCAGTGATACTTCATATTGCTTCAGGTATCCGCCCCAGGTGTTGACTTCTACCACGCCCGGTATCCCTGCCAGTTGGCGCTTCACCACCCAATCCTGGATTGTGCGGAGGTCGGTGATGGAGTATTTGTCTTCGTAGCCCGGCTTCACATCGATTATGTACTGATAGATTTCGCCAAGTCCTGTACTGATGGGCCCCATAAACGGTTGCCCAAAACCGGCTGGTATTTTTTCTTCTGCATTTTTGATCTTTTCGGCAATCAACTGGCGGGGCAGGTAGGTACCCATGTCGTCATCGAAAACAACTGTTACCACAGATAGACCAAACTTTGAAACAGAGCGGATCTCACGGACCCCGGGTAAGTTGGCCATTTCCAGTTCTACCGGGTAGGTAAGGAACTTTTCGACATCCTGAGTAGCAAGGTTGCGGGAAGTCGTGATCACCTGCACCTGGTTGTTAGTAACGTCAGGTACTGCTCCGATAGGAATATTCATGAGCGAATAGATGCCAAACCCTATAATGACTGCGGTGAACAGAAATACGATGAGTTTGTGGTGAATGCTGTAGTTAATGATGCGCTCAAGCATTTTTTTGAAGTTTTAAATGATCAATCAAAGGTAGCTCCGGTTGCCTAAGACTTTGCTCAGCCGTTTCTTAAGATTTCCTTAAAAATATGTAGTGTGTAAGGGTGGAGCAATGAGCGTTGTTGTAGATGATGAGGTATTTAGTTGTTTTCTTTTTCAATACTAGCCATACTTTATGAAGGTAAAAATGAAGATCACAGGTGTGTCTAATAGCACAAACCAATCGGAGAGAGCATTTTTCATTCCATCTTCAGGCTTATGGTTTTTAAGTTCTCAGAACTTTACCGTCACTGTAGTACCCATATTCAACTCACTATTTACTAATACTTTGGCACCGATGGCGTCTGCTGCTTTACCGGCAATAGACAGGCCGAGGCCTGTCCCGGAAATGTGCCTGTGGTTGAGGGCATCGGAACGGAAAAAGGGATTGAACAAATGCTCAAGATCCTCTTTTTTGATACCGATACCGTTGTCTTTTACCTGGCATACGATGTGGTTATCTGCGGAGTAAATGTTAATGAGCAGTTCTGAGTTATCTTTGGAATATTTTATTGCATTGTTGATTACATTGTCAAGGATCAGGTTAGAATAATACCGGGGGACAAGAGCATCCTTAACCTGAGAGGTAAAATTTATTCTAAGCCTTTTTTGCACTATTTCTTTTGTATACCTGTCAACGATCTCGTCAATAAGAGTGACCAGTGCTATTTGTTCAGGTTTGCCGTTTTCGTCAAAGCGGGCCAGTAGTAAAAGCTGTTCGATGATGGAGGTCATACGGTCTATTTCAGACAGGCTGTACCGGACCTTTTCTTCATATTCGGCCTGAGACCGGGGTTTTCTGATCAGGATCTCCAAAGTGCCCCGTAAAGACGACAGAGGCGTTCTTAACTCATGTGAAGCATCAGATGTGAACTGCCGCTCTCTTAGCATAGCATTTTCAATACGTTGTAATAAAGCGTTGATAGAGGAGGCCATATCGTATAATTCATCCCGGTTGGCTGGCAGAGGCACACGCTCCTTCAGGTTTTTTTGAGTGATCCGTTTTGAAGTGTCCGTAATTTCCTTCACCGGGACAATACTCCTGCCTGCAAGAAAGCGCGATATAAAGAATACTCCGATCAGTACCACAGGGTAGGAGATGAGAAGGACATTTTTCAGGTCTTGAATAACAGTTTTGGAGGATTCTAACGATACGGCTGCCAGAATATATCCTTTCATGGCACCGTTCTTCTCAACGGGAAGTTGTACCTGACGAATAGCCCTGTCATTAAGTTCGGTATCGAAGTGGACACCGAAATCCGTTCTCGAAAACGGGAGCCGTTGTTCCTTCAGGTTCGGAGATTTATCCATAAGCCGACCATGCCTATCCAGCACCTGGATAAACACCGGATTGACCTCCGCCTGGCGATGTTCCCGTTCTGCCCATTCCGCTTTATTTATAAAATAGATGCTATCGCCTTTGAAAGCGATTTCTTGAGTATGTTTTTGAGCTTCAATAGACAGGTCATTGTCCAGGTTTTGATATACGGTGCCCTTGACAATGAAGAAAACAATACCAAAGACAAAAGCGATGATAATTGCCGTAGCTATCATGTAATACAGTGCAATACGGTTTTTAAAAGTAGATTTCATATTTCTTTGGCGATATAACCCACTCCTCTAACGGTTTGAATATAGTTCTTGTCTTCGCTGAGATGCAGCTTCCTTCTCAATGCATTAATGTACACATCAATGACCCCGGTGTTGTATTCGAAGTGGATATCCCACACACTTTCAATGATCCGGGTCCTGCGACATACTCTGCCTTTGTTCCTCATCAGGTACTCCAGCAGGGCAAACTCTTTCTGTGTCAGTTGTATTTCTTCTCCATTTTTGAGCACCTGGTGCGTGCTCGTATCCAGAATAATGGGACCGAGGGTAAATTTAGAATGTTCACCCGATTTTGGTCTTAGCTGTACCCGGATGCGCTCCAGCAACTCTTCGAAATGAAAGGGTTTTTTAATGTAGTCGTTGGCACCGGTCTGAAGGCCGAAAACCGTCTCCTGCACGGTGTCTTTGGCTGTGAGAAGGATGATAGGAACATTAGGATGTTCCTTTCTGAACTGTCGGCAGATCTCAATACCACTGATCCCCGGTACCATCCAGTCGAGCAGTAGTAGATCATAATTGCCGGAGAGGGCGAGCTGCAGGCCATGAGTGCCTTCTTCTGCCACATCCACAGCGAAAGATTCTTCCTCCAGACCCTGCCTGAGGAAATTCGCTATGCCGGGTTCGTCTTCTACGATCAGGATTCTCATAATACAAATATCTTCTCTTATAAGTTAAGTTCTTTTTAGCGGTTTCTTAAAATTTGCTTAAAATTCTTTAATCCTAAATTGGATGCAAAAAGCTCCTGCCCAAGGTATCTTACTATGGTCTCAGGAAGATAGCGACAGCATCATGTATTTTAACCCTCTAAAACAAGTTTACAGGCACCATAGCGGGAGATTCTGGATACGTAACTGTGTGGCTCTATAAAATTTCAAAATGATGTAGTAAAAAAATGGTTATTCAACTACGGTCATGACGTTGCCATGGGGTAGATTTATCTTAGTCAAAAGCCATAAACTATAAGAAATATGAATCTCATTTAGGAGTATCAGGATAAGTTGGTTCAAATATCATCAAGGAATAGCATACCAGACAAATGGTATGTTCTCATATTGAAGTATAACTTCAGATTATTCAATTTGAAAACTAAAAAAGTAAAATGTACTGTTCTAGAAAATGAAGTTCTACATTGTCGTTCAGATTTTGTATCTTACAAATTTGTTGGCGCGGGTAATTTAAATTCTTGACTTAAAAATTTACTGGGAAATGAGAAGGCTATTTATTATTACACTTTTTATATGTTCGAATCTCTATTCTCAGGATAACGAAATATCAGATCTTGATATTCGTGAGCTTGCGGCTGTAGATGTTGAGAAATCTAGCATGCCCATACAAGTGGATAGTACAGTTGCTTTTTCAGGTAAAACTATTAATCTGGGGCTAATAATGCCTTTTTCATCTGACCCTGAATATACACAGGAGTTGCAGCAAGGAGCCCAAATGGCTATCGATGAAATCAATGATTCAGGAGGGATATTAGGGAAGAAACTCTATCTGATTTCGGCTGATGACGGAGGTGATGGGAATTTTGCTGTGGAAAAGGCAAAAGAGCTTATTGTGAAGTACCAGGTAACCAGTTTGATTGGGCCAATGAGCTCTACAAATACCATAAAAATAGCACGCGAGGTCTTACATGAGTATCCTGCAGTATTAATTTCGCCTAACTCCACCTCTACTCGGGTGTCGAAGCTGGATGATAAAGATCTCATATTCAGAACAACGTCTACCGATATCCGGCAGGGAAAAATAGCAGCTTCTTTTGCTGCCAACAAATTAGGTCTTAAAACAGCAGCGCTTTTTTATATGGATGATTACCATGGCGAAGGTCTTGCCAATGAGTTTAGAAATAATTTCGAAAAATACGGAGGTAAAATAGTTGGTGAGGACCGGCTTAGTCCGCTTGTTAATCCCGATAATTATGATCTGATTCCGCATCTAAGAAAAGTTCTGAAAGAGAAACCGGATGTATTATACGTAGTCTGTAGCGTTGATGGAATTTCAAATATGTCTTATCAGATTGAAGAAGGCGGACTTTTTAAGGATCATAAACCGGTGCTCATTGGCTCAGATGCCATCAAGTATAGCCAACTGTTGGAAAAAGCAGATCTGACTGTGATAGAGGGTATGTATGGCACTGCCTTTAAAAGTTTGGCAGGTACGGAATTTGAAAGGAAATTCGAAAAGTGGTATGGCCGGAAACCCGTAGCAGAGGGAACTGCTGACGCATATGACATCGTCTACCTATTGACATTAGCGATGCTTGACGGACAATCAACAGTGCCGAATACAATAGCTACTCATTTACGTAAAGTATCGCAATCGGGTCAAAAGGTCACTGCTGACGATTTTAAGGAAATTGAAAAACTGATCAGAAAAGGAAAGGATATTAACTACAGTGGTATAAATAGTTCCCTTGACTTTGACGAGTTTGGAGATGTGCCTGACCGAACATATTGGATATGGCAGATTGTAAATGGCAAATTCGAAAGAGATCTATTTACTATTACGGAGTGACATTTTGTTGATTTAAAATATTGAGCTTTGCCCCGTCAGTTCAAGGGTGCTAAATACTTTCTCCATCACCCCCACTAGAATTTTAGAATACGTGTAAAAATTTTTATTCAGCTACTGACATAGTGTTGTCATTTGGTGCATCTATCTTGGGTGAAACCAAAAAACGACAGAATATGAACATCATTTTAGGAGCATCAGGACAAGTTGGTTCAAATATCGTTAAAGAATTAATAAGCCATAACTTACCCGTTAGGGCAGTTATACGAAGTCGGAATCCGGGTTTTGATAGCCAGGTGGAAATTAGAACGGCAGACCTTTTTAACCCGGAGCAGTTAACAGATGCTCTGGAAGGGGGTAATACGGTATTTCTGCTGACACCAGAAGATCCGGCTTCCAACGACATTATTGGAGAAACACAGCAGATCATCAATAATTATAAGCAAGCCATTCATGCAAATGGTATTAAGAGAGTTGTCGGATTATCGTGTATAGGCGCTCATGTCGAAGCAAACACAGGGAATGTTCTCATGTCGAGAATGCTTGAGCAGGGATTTGCTGATCTGGATATCGAGAAAATATTTATTCGTCCATCTTACTACTTCAGTAATTGGCTGGGTTTTTTAGAGACTGTTGAACAATACGGTGTTTTGCCTACTTTTTTCCCGGAAGACCTGGAAGTTGATATGAATTCACCCATTGATGTGGCTACATTCATAGCAAAAGTAATCGCCCACAAATCTCGATCCAGTGACGTTTTTGAACTTGTGGGACCGCAAAAATATAGCTCTCGCCAGGTAGCTGAAACATTTTCAAAGCTATTGGATAAGCATGTGGAGCTACAGCCTGTTCCAAAAGAAAAGTGGAATGAAACGCTTGCCTCTGCGGGATTCACAGCCAGCACAACAGCCAATCTAGTGGATATGACACAAGCAGTGATTGACGATATTGTGGTGCCTGAAAACCCGGATGCTGTTTGTTTACCAACGACCTTATACCAGTACCTAAAAGAAAAATTAGAAAAATAGCCTGAGTGACGCCAGGCCTCTACAACTTGGCTAGAGGCTTGGCTGAAGTATTTACCGTGAGCCCACCCAATGAGGGTAGAGCAGTTTTGAGCGCTTACAGCATCGAGCTTATTCACCCGTCTTCCGTTAGGTGCCAACTACCGACTACTGTTTTTTCCTAACTGCTCTTGTCGGAACTCCAGCCTTTCTCCTCTTCACCAATCCATGCAAATTCTGCCCCACAAACCCCTTTGGAAACTGCTCCACACCAGGAAATCCCAGCCGGATATCCCGTCCCTCGTAGGGAATATAGCTGGTGCGGAACAGGTAGTCCCAAATACTCAGTGTAAGGCCGAAATTGACACCCATCTGCTTGTCTTTGGGTAGGTCATAGGCATGGTGCCAGATGTGCATCTGTGGGTTGTTAAAGATGTACTTTAATGGTCCCAGGTTCAATCTGAAATTGGAGTGGTTAAAATGCCCTACTGCCAGTGTGAAGATGTGAATGATAAAGAAGTCCCTCAAACCGATGCCGATGAGGGCCAGCGGAATGTATTCTATCGAACGGTAGACCACGTTTTCCATCCAGTGGAAGCGCAGGTGCGCGGCAAAGCCCATCTGTTCTACGGAGTGATGTACTTTGTGGAACTCCCAAAGTGCAGGCACGCGATGTAGCAACCGGTGTATCCACCACTGTACAAAATCGCGAACTACAAAACCCAGCAGCAGGTGAGCCCATAGCGGCCAGCTCATCACCTCAAAGGCGACCAGGTTAGTAATACCGATGGAGGCCAGTGTATCATTAAAAAACTGCACCACCACATTGGAGGCTGCATTGTAGATAATCAATGAGAACAAAAAGAAATTGAAGAACATGTAGAATACGTCCAGCCAGAAATCCTTTCTAAACGGAGGCTGGTCTTTCCTCCATGGCCTGAGCCATTCCACCCCAAAAAACACCAGAGACACACCAATAAGCCAGTAAAAATAGTTATGCCAGGAAGGCGAGGTGATCTCCTGCCACAGATAGTTGGCATAGCCCGAATACGAATCGATGATAAGTTGGTAATAATTCATGTCTGTTTTTAGTCTTGAGTCTTGAGTCCTGAGATAGTCATTTGCCTCGTAGTCTTCTCTGCTAAGTACTCACGACTCATTACGACCTTTTGTTTGCCTATTGCTTCTGCCAACTGCCTACTTAACACTCCTGCCACTTCTTTTCCAGTCGGTAATACCACCTGCGAGGTCTATTACCCAGGTGAACCCTTGCTCTTGCAAAACTTTGGCGGCCGCAGCACTTCTGCCACCGACTGCACAGTAAATAAACACAGGTTCATCTTTTTTAAGTTCAGCCACCTTATTCTTGAAATCAGGATCGTAGTAGTCGATGTTGCGTGCATTTTCCAGGCAGCCACCGGCATACTCCTCGGGAGTCCGCACATCGAGCAACTGAACGGCCTCACCATGTCGCAGTATCATTTTTTCAAATTTATCACTGCTCACCCGCTCAATGCCGGCCGATTGTACGGCCTGTTTTTCTTCCTCTGTTGACGGATTGGTGGTTGTATTACAACCTGCCAGGGAAAGGCTGGTGGTAATCATGATCAATAGCAGAGTTCTTATCATAGTCTTTCTAATTTACGATTACTGCAAAAGTACAACAATGCCGGTGGTATATTGTAACTATTGTTACTTACCTAAACGTGTGGACTCTTTATTTTTAAGTCGACTAACATGGTGGTAGGGCCGCTATTAGAACAAGAGGAGTCCTCTGAACACTTTGGAGTTTAATAGGTTTTATACGTAAAAAAATGGAGGTTGTATGCAGTATTACAGTAGCAAAGAATTTAAAGATATCAGCTTCGAAGAAGCCATCAAAAAGGTAACGGAAGCTTTGAAAGAGGAAGGTTTCGGAGTGCTGACCGAGATTGATGTCAGGGAAACATTTAAGAAGAAGTTGGGTGTAGACTTCAAGCCTTACAGGATCCTGGGAGCCTGTAATCCGCAGTTTGCCTACAAGGCGTTGCGCGCAGAAGACAAGATAGGCACTATGCTGCCATGCAATGTTATTGTACAGCAGAAAGATGTAGATACTATTGAAGTGGCAGTGGTAGATCCTATAGCTTCTATGCAGGCTGTGGAAAACGAAGATTTGGCAGGGATTGCCGGTGAAGTAAGGGATAAATTGAAGCTGGTACTGGAGAAGGTGTAGTAAATTGAAGACTGTCAGGGTATTACAGTAATTCGGTTATATTTGTTAATGGTATAACGTTTTACTGGTATGAAAAAACTTATTACACTGGTGGTACTCGGCTGGACCCTGTCATTTCAGCATGTCCTGTCGCAGGAAAAAGATTGGATGCTGGGTCCTTTCGTAAGGACAAAAGATCAGCAGCCCATCATAGCCCCTACCACATCCACCGTTTTTAAAGATCCCATGACAGGAAAAGAAGTGCAGTGGGAGTCTATGGCCACATTTAACCCTGCTGCCGTAGTAAAAGATGGAAAAATATATGTGTTGTACCGGGCGGAAGAAAGGCTGGGTGAAAAGGAGATCGGGGGACATACCTCCAGGCTGGGTATGGCGGTAAGCGCAGACGGAGAGACCTACACCAGGGAAAAAGAACCGGTGTTTTTTCCTGATAATGATAACCAAAAGGAATTTGAATGGACGGGAGGTACTGAGGACCCGCGGATCGTGGAGACCACTGATGGTACTTTTGTGCTTACATATACGCAATGGAACAGGGAATATCCGCGCCTGGCGGTGGCCACATCCAAAGATCTGAGAAAATGGGTGAAGCATGGCCCTGTTTTCAGAAACTGGAAAAATGGGAAATACCACAATCGTGAGACGAAATCAGGTGCCATAGTTACAGAGATGAAGGATGGCAAACTGATAGCTGCCAGGATAAAGGGACGGTATTGGATGTACTTTGGTGTGCCGCACATCTGGCTGGCCAGCTCCGAGGATCTGGTTCATTGGGAACCGGTGGAAAATCACGAGGGCAATCTTGTACCGGTAATGAGTCCCCGGCCCGGATATTTTGACTCATGGTTGGTAGAAGCCGGTCCGCCTCCTGTGCTCACTGATGGCGGGATAGTAGTGCTATACAATGCTGGTAACTCAAAAGAGATTGGTGTTGAGGAGCTGGGAAATCGGATATACACTGGTGGACAGGCTTTGTTTGATGCGAATGAGCCCTGGAAGCTCCTGGACCGGACGGATAGGCCTTTCATAAAACCTGAAATGCCTTTTGAGAAGTCGGGGCAGTATGCAGACGGTACTACTTTCATAGAAGGTTTAGTATATTTTCACGACAAGTGGTACCTCTTTTATGGCACTGCCGATAGTATGGTGGGAGTAGTGTCAGGCAAGTGAAGCACCCATCATGCGATTACATTGTGATGCCTTCTTCTGATGGCCCTGACTTTCCAATAGCCCATTTTATAGTAGATAAATGCCACTGCGGCTGCCAGGAGGTTGGAAATGGGAAATGCCCACCAGATACCTTCAAACGCCAGAGGTGTTTTGTATGACATCACAAAGGCGATGGGAAAGCGAATGATCCACAGGCTGAAAATAGAGATGAGCATGGAAGCCTTGGTAAACCCGGCTCCGTTGAATACCCCGTTGAGCACTTGCTGAACTCCCAGCAAGCCAAAGCTTGGCGCCATCACTTTGATAAAAAGAGCGCCATCCTTGATCACCTTGGGGTCATTCGGAACAAAGAACGCGGTGAGTGGTTCCGCAAAGGCGAATAGCAACATACCCACTCCGGTTAGTCCGAAAAAGGCGATTTTAGTGCTGAGGTTGCCGATCTTTTCAGCCCTTTTGATCTTTGCAGCTCCGATATTCTGTCCTATCAGGGTGGTGGTAGCGATGGCAAAACCCAACGCTGGTATGATCACCAGGCTCAATAACCTGGCGCCAATGCCATAGGCAGCCACCACATCACTTCCGAAACTGGTTACCAGCATCACCATAACGGTCATCCCCGCGGCCCTTGATGATTGCTCCAGGCTGGCTGGAATGCCCAGTTCAAACAGTTTTTTAGTCCATAAAAAGTCGAATTTCATATATGACCACTTGATCCTGATCCCCATCTTTCCCCTGAAGAGGACGAAAAGTCCTGCTGCCGCTGACAGGCCTTGAGTGATAATGCTGGCTATAGCAGCACCAGCCACGCCATACCCTGGAATGGGACCATAACCGAAAATGAATAGCGGGTCGAGGATCAGGTTGAGGAATACGGTGACAAGGATGATGTACATGGGGAGCAGTACATTGCCGATTCCCCGCATCAGCGACTGAAAAACGAAGAACATGAAAAGAAATACAAAGCCCAGAGAAGAGACCTGGAAGTAAGCCACGGAATCAGCAAGGATCTCGGGCCCCGCACCTACCAGCTTCATCAAAGGTGGTGCCGCGAAGTAGCCAGTGGCAGCCAACAGGATAGAGATAAAGAAAATAACAAACACCGTTTGAGATGAGCTGAAATTTACCTGTCGCTGGTCATCCGCCCCCTTGTGGTGAGAAACGATCACCGTTCCGGCCAGAGTCAGGCCGCCTCCAAGCGACAAAATAAGGAAAAGGATTGGAAAGCTGATGCTTACTGCGGCCACAGCATTGGCCCCCAGCCTTCCGAGCCAGAAAGTGTCGATCAACTGATAGGCGGTGTGGAGGATATTGGCGAGTATGATAGGCAACGCCAGGGTAGCCAATGAATGGAAGATCTTGCCTTCTGTAAATTTTTTCTTTTTTTGAGGTGCCAATGCCAGAAAGAAAAGATGTAATTTTTTGTAAAGTTAACAGGTTCCGGACAATAAAAGTTAATTAAAATAAGCATGATGTAAAAGACCAGGAGATTCCTGCTCTCATACAATGCTATTAAAAGTTAAGGGTGTCATCCCGAGGTAACCAACAACTTTGAGTTGATTTTGAGGGTAATGACAATACACCATCATTACCATAGCAGAAACTGAGGAAACAGAGGTTGTAAACCACCCATGTCA
>NZ_AMZN01000046.1 GCF_000331535.1 Fulvivirga imtechensis AK7
AGCCTTTTTTAGGAAAATCAAACAAAGGTGTCGAAAACAGGAGAACGGCTACATAAGCATTGCACATCTAAACTACGGAGCCCATAGCCAGCTACTCCATTCGAGTATTGCTTTTGGAATTATTGGTATAATTCTACTGTTCAGTATTTTTTTTATTCCGCTATCGAGCGAGATAAAAAAACGCAATTATTTCACTTGTGGAGTCTTAGTAATATTCTTGATAGCATGTATTTTTGAATCTTACCTGAATAGCAGAGCTGGAATTATACCGGTGGCTTTCTTCATCCCCCTGCTATCACATTTCCAATTCCAACATTTTAATAAAAAATAAAATTCAGTTAACCAACTCGTTGTTGAAGTGTTGAAGTAGCTACTAATAACAACCCATTTGCTCCAAAAATCTCCATCTGGTAGATATTTCAAACATTTACAACAATTTAGCTGGCTAAGTGTAAAAGTTATCACTTTTGAACTAATTTTGCCGGTTGAAAGGTATAGACCTGTTTTGTAGATAGAAAACGTGAAAATGAAAATTTTAATAAATACCTCGACTATCAATCAAGGAGGAGCTCTGCAAGTCGCAACAAACCTAATTCAATATACTTTAAACAATACAGAACATGATTACTATTATATTATCTCAAAGGAAATAAATGAGCTTAAGCCATTTCGCTTAGAAAGCAGTCGTACTTTAATAACTGATAAATCACCAGCTAAAATATTCAACTCATGGAACTCACGTATGCGGATTTTAAAATTTGAAGAAAAAATCAAACCCGACCTTGTATATTCAGTAGGTGCACCGTCATACATAAATTTCAAATCAAAAGAAGTCATTCGACTAACCAACCCGACCCTAATCGGAGCGGACAAAATAGCCTATAGCACTTTTAAAGGTAAAGATCTACTGGTAATTTATCTTAAAAACATAATTCAAAGGTTTTTCATAAAAAAAACTCATTTCGTAATTACACAGACCCAGGATGCAAAAAGAAAGATTAATGAAAATCTTGGTATAAGTACTCAACGAATTTTTGTAGTTCCCAATACGCACGCAGAGATTTTTAAAAAAATAAATAAACAACCAAAGAACATCGTTAATATTTTATGTTTGGCAGCTCCATATCCACATAAAAATTTAAGCATCATACCAGAAGTTGCCTATGAACTAAAAAAACTTGGTGTTACTAATTTCCAATTTTTAACAACGATTCCGGAGTGGATAAATAATAACGAGATAAAGAAACTAAGGAGATTAAGTAAAAATTTAAGAGTAGAGGATCAAATAAAAAATTTAGGGAGAATTTCATTAGAGGAATGTTTAAAATGGTATTATAAATCTGATGTTGTTTTTCTTCCCACTCTATTAGAAGTCTTCAGTGCAACCCACATTGAGGCTATGGCAACGGGAACTCCAGTTGTCACAACTGACTTACCTTTTTGTCGTGAAATCTGTCAAGAGGGTGCATTATATTTTGCACCAAAGAATGAAAAGGATGCTGCGGAGAAGATTCATAAGCTTTTGACAGATAAAGAGCTTTATGAAAAAAAAATTGCACAAGCCGATCAGGTCGTAAAAAGTTTACCAAATCCAAATGAGATATACAGAATGCACATAAAAACACTAGAAAAAATTTTTAACGCATGAGGTATCAGTTGCTAAAGATATATAGGTTTTTGCAATTATACGGATACTCAAGAACCTTGGTAAAAACAGCTTCCCGAACAAGAAAAAAATGGATGAAATATCTATTACCATCGTGGTATAAAGTGAATAGTCAAAAGATTGTATCACTAATAGGATGTGGCCAATTCGGCTTTGCAACTATTTCTTATATTATTCTAAAGCATCAGGGTAAATTGTTTTTAGAGTGTTTTGATATTGACAAGGAACGGTCACAGTTCACCGGAAATTTTTACGGGTATAAGTCATCAGTCAATCCAAATACATTAATTAATAACAAAGATTGCAAAATAGTATATATAGCGAGCAATCATTTTAGTCATACTGAGTATGCAATAGAGGCAATTAAAGCGCAAAAAGATGTATATATTGAAAAGCCCATCTCTGTTAATTTTAATCAATTCAATAACCTTAGTGCACATGTTAGAAACTCAAACTCCAAAATCTTCTGTGGCTATAATCGACCCTTCTCCAAGGCTATAAGAATAATTGCGAAAAAAATACAAAATAAAGGTCAATCGTTTAGTATGGGTTGCTTTATCTCAGGTCATTTCATAGAAGAAAGTCATTGGTACAGAAATCCTCAGGAAGGTACAAGGATCTGTGGAAATGTAGGGCATTGGATTGACCTAATGGTTCATTTAATGTTCAAGCGTGGCAATGTACCCAAAGTCTTTGAAGTCGGAATTGTTTATAGCAATACTGCACACCCCGATGATGATCTCAGCATTTCTATCAGTACAGATGTCTCAGACATAATAAATATAATGATAACGTCAAGAAATGAGCCTTTTGAAGGTATTAATGAGACAATTAATTTTCAAGATGCCAATTTAATAGCGAAGATTGATGATTTCCAAAAAATTACTATATGGGAGAAGGAAAAAAAATATTCAAAAAGATTTTTTCCTAAGGACGTTGGTCATGTTCTTGCTATCAACCAGCCTTTTCTAAAGAAGAAAGACCAAAGGAATTGGAAAGAAATAGAAGTTTCTACTTACTTGATGCTTATTATTGCAGACATGGTCAAAAACACAGTCAACTTTAAAAGAATATCGTTTTCAGAAGATGATCAACAATGCAGTTATAATTAAGTTCAAAACCCTATTAAGGATCCATATTAATTGTATTGTCTTTTTTACCTCATTTTAAATTATGAAGTATAAATTTATTCATATGCAAAAGCTGCTATCCGGAATCATGCAAAATGTATTCAAGTGTACCCTTGCATTTTTTGCCAGTTTATCTTTTAATTCAATAGACGGCACAAAAGTTTATCTCCTTCAATAAACAGAACATGAAACAAATTATCCAAAACTTAAAATCCGGAGAAACAGTGCTTGAAGAAGTACCTGCACCGCAGATTAAAAGAGGACATATACAAATACAAACCACTCAAAGCTTAATTTCGCTTGGCACTGAAAGGATGTTGGTTGAATTTGGCAAAGCTAACTTCCTTGATAAAGCACGTCAGCAACCAGAAAAGGTAAAACAGGTACTAGATAAAATGAAGACAGATGGTATCAAGCCTACGGTGGATGCTGTTTTCAATAAACTAAATCAACCACTCCCCTTAGGTTATTGTAATGTTGGTAAAGTTATTGGTATCGGAAATGGTGTCACGGAATTTTCGATTGGTGATAGAGTAGTTTCAAACGGGCCGCATGCGGAGATTGTAAATGTACCGAAAAACCTAGTCGCTAAAATACCTGATGAAGTAACAGATCAAGAAGCAGCTTTTACTATCATCGGTGCTATTGGTTTACAAGGCATACGCCTATGTAACCCGACCTTTGGGGAAACGATTGTTGTTGTTGGTTTAGGACTTATTGGTTTAATAACCGCTGAATTACTCAAAGCGAATGGTTGTAAAGTCATAGGATTTGATTTTGATGCCACAAAAGTGGATTTGGCGAAGAGTAAAGGCATAACTGCGGTCAATCTTGCTGATGGCACAGACCCAGTCAACTTTGTAACCAGCTTCACAAATAATATAGGTGCTGATGGTGTAGTCATTACCGCTTCCAATAAAAGGAACGACATCATATCCCAAGCAGCTCAAATGAGTCGAAAGAGGGGTAGAATAATACTTGTTGGTGTGATTGGCCTGGACATTAATCGCTCAGACTTTTATGAAAAGGAATTAAGCTTTCAAGTATCCTGTAGTTACGGACCTGGTAGATATGATGAGGAGTATGAGTTGAAAGGTAATGATTATCCCTTGCCTTACGTACGATGGACAGAGAAGCGTAATTTCGAGGCAGTGCTACATGCCATGCAAACCAAAAATCTGGATGTTAAGCCTCTGATTACTGAAGAGGTTTCTTTGGAAGATGTTGTTTCTATTTACGATAAAATTTCGGATTCAAAATCCATTGCTACGTTAATTAAATACAGTGACAACCCATTGCAATCAAGTAATGTAAAGCTGAATACAAAATCCTATTCCACTGTGAAAGGTGTAATCGGCATAATTGGATCTGGAAACTTCACATCATCGACCATTTTACCTGCATTGACCAAATGCAACGCTGATGTTAAATATTTAGCAAGTTCTTCTGGATTGTCTAGTACCACGCTTGCTAAAAAGTTTAAAATAGCCAATTCAACTTCTGATTATAAGATAATATTGGAAGATGCAGAAATAGACTCAGTTTTTATTACAACCAGGCACAGCAGTCATGCCTCTATTGCTGCAGAGGCCTTAAATCACAACAAACATGTTTTTGTGGAAAAACCGCTAGCGCTGAACAATCAACAATTGAACGAAGTAATTAATGCTCAACAAAAGTCAAGTAAGAGTATTACTGTAGGGTTCAATAGAAGATTTTCTCCACATGCGCAGGTCATTAAAAAAGCCTTAGGCAGTAATCCTGGGCCTATCAATATTTCAGCCACAATGAATGCGGGACATATCCCAAAAGATGTTTGGGTACATGACCTTGAAATAGGCGGTGGCCGAATTGTGGGAGAAGCTTGTCATTTTATTGATCTACTGGTTTTTCTGACAGGCAGTGCAGTTAAATCAGTGTGTATGAGCGGCTTAGGGCTAAATCCTGCTGAAGACACAGACAATGCTTCCATTATTTTAAAGTTTGAAAATGGCTCAAATGGTGTTATTAACTACTTTTCTAATGGAAGCAAGGCATATTCAAAAGAACGCATAGAGGTATACTCGAATGAAAGAACCGCAATAATTGATAACTTTCGCAAAACAAAGTTCTACGGATTTAAACGTGCTTCTGATAAAAAAACAAGACAGGATAAGGGGCATACAGATCAGTTCCGACTTTACAAAAACTTCCTTGTAGAAGGGGGAGAACCAATAATTTCCCTAAATGAAATAGTTAATGTCACAAAAGCTACCTTTGCGGCCATTAAAAGTTTAAAAGAAAAATCTTGGATAGATGTTGAGTAAGTTAGCGCTGTATTATAATACCCTTAAGTATTTAAAACCCATGCAAATTTATTTTCGTGGGTTTTACTTTTTAAAGAATAGAGTAATAGGCAATAAGTTCAAATTGATCAATTTCAGCAAGAACTCCAAGCCACTGACTTTACTGCCATCTATCGTAGCTAACCGCTCTTACGTCAAAGAAGCTGAATTTACTTTTTTGAATGTATCGCAAAATTTCGAAAGGCTGTCCAAAATAGATTGGAATTACCCTCACCATGGAAAACTATGGTGTTATAATCTAAACTATTTTGATTTTCTTAATCAGAAAGATCTTTCTCCAGAATTGGGTCTTCAACTGATTAGAAGTTATATACAAAACAGTGAGGTTTTAAAAGATGGCTTGGAACCATATCCTATATCACTCAGGAACATAAATTGGATCAAGTTTCTCACCCTTCATAAAAGGAGCGATCAAATAGTTGACGACTTTCTCTACTCAACTTACAGATATTTATATCAAAATCTCGAATATCATCTTATGGGAAACCATTTGCTCGAGAATGCCTTCTCACTCCTATACGGTGCTTATTACTTTGAAGATGAAACCCTTTTTAAAAAGGCAGACAAGTTACTAAGGGACGAGTTAAATGAGCAGGTTTTAAAAGATGGTGCCCATTTCGAATTGTCTCCTATGTATCACCAAATTCTACTGTTCCGTTTGTTGGATTGCATCAATCTAACACAGAATAACTGGAACAAAAGTGGTCTAAACTTCTTCCTACAGCAAAAAGCTTCTCTCATGCTCTCATGGCTTAGAAAAATCACCTTCACTAATGGAAGCGTTCCTCATGTCAATGATTCTGTTGGTGGAATAGCACCCGCCACGGATCAATTGTTTCGTTACGCTCATCATTTAAAAATCCCTTCTGGACAAATAAGCTTATGTTCCTCAGGGTATAGGTTAATACAAAAAAAAAATTACGAGTTATTCATAGACATCGGACATATTGGTCCAGATTATATTCCCGGTCATGCTCACAGTGATACTTTCAACTTTATTTTAAATATCAATGAAAAACCAGTAGTTATTGATACTGCTATATCGACATATGAAATAGGCCCCCTCCGCGATTATCAAAGAAGTACAGCAGCACATAACACAGTAATGGTAGGCAATACTGAGCAAAGCCACGTATGGGCAGGCTTTCGCGTAGGTCGAAGAGCTAAGGTTTTTAAGATTGAAGAAAATGAAAGGTCTATTTCGGCCAGGCATAATGGTTATAAAAAGCTAGGGATTATCCACCAAAGAGAATGGCTATTCCGCGATGAGGAGATAACAATTATTGACACTCTTGAAAATGGCAAAAATAGAAGTGGGAAATCCTTTATCCACTTTGACCATACAGTCGATCCACAAATTATTGATAATCAATTAACTGCTAGTAATTTTACAATAAGCTTTGTAGGTGATGATATCGATATACGACTCCAAAGGTGTCACGTTGCTTATGGCTTTAATCGGGTAAATGAAACTACTAAAGCAATTGTTACTTTTAGAGATAAATTGAAGATGACAATTACACTGACTTGATCCTATTTGTAATTCTTCGCAGCTCCAGAAACAATAGAGTACATTTCCTTAGCCAACTTTTCACGATTAAAATCAGAGGCCAATTTGAAGCAGCCATTTTTGAACTTTTCCTGATCTCCTTGATTCACTAACTCTTTTACCTTCTCGATAAAATCCTTCTCATTTTCAGGCTCAAAATATAATCCTGCCTCATACTTCTCTATTATCGCTCTGGATTCACCATCCACTCCAAGTAGTATAGGCTTACCCATTGCCGCTGATTCGAAAATTTTAGAAGGGATAACACATTTAAATGTATCCGACTTTTTTAAGGGCACCAAAGCTGCATCTATTACGGATAAATAATCACGAACTTTAGCTTTTTCGACAGGTGGACAAAAAATCACATTTTCTACACTTAGCGCTTGCGCCTTACTGACAACATTCTCCTTTTCCGCACCGTCACCAATAAACAAAAATTTAACTTTGCTATTTTGCATCTTAGAGATCGCTGTAACAATAAACTCAAGACTGTGGGCTAAGCCATGAGTACCTATGTAGCCAATCACAAAGCTACCATTTAGATTCAATTTCGCCTTAATTTCACTATTTGGCGGCAAGGGAGAAAATCGAGACAGGTTGGCACCATTTTTTACAACAAATATTTTACTACCATCGATCCCTCTATTAATCATGTCTTTTTTGAAGGCATCAGTAACCACGACAATTCGTGCACAATTACGATAGAGGAACAATTCTAACTTTTCTAGCCACTTGATAATTATATTACCCTTTACAGCATTTACGGCAGAAATAGATTCCGGCCACAAGTCCCTGACCTCCATTATCCACTTTTTTCTCTTAAATACAGAAAGGAAATATCCCGAAACAGCAGTAAAGAACTGAGGTGAGGTCGCTATAATAATATCAGTTTTAATAAACAGGCCAGCAAAGAACGCCATAAAAGCATAACTTAGAAAATCTATTGTTCGCCTAAAAAATCCCTTATTAGAACTTATAAAGCTCCACACTCGAATAACGCGAATACCATCAATCCATTCTTCCTCCCACAGCTTATTTTTATATCCTTCAAAAATCTTCCCTTGAGGGAAATTGGGGAAGCAAGTGATTACAGTAACCTTTGCTCCCAACTTTACCCACTCCTTGCAATGTTCATATGTTCTAGTTGCAGGAGCATTATATTCCGGAGGAAAATTGTCCGATAAGAAAAGAATCTTCACAGCTACTAATTTACGGGCAAAACTAAACGTACACACGAAAACATTCAAATATTTTAATTTTTAACATAATCATATTTCCTTACCTTTGCGCATCTAATAACCCCTAGATGACTTCGATTACATTAGCAATAGCTACTTCGTTTATTATTACCTTTTTGGTAATACCGGTGATCATCAAATTTTCCAGAAAGAAAAAGAAAATGATGGATACCCCGGGGCGAAGGAAGATACATAAAAAGATCACTCCTTCATTGGGTGGAATTGCTATATTCCTCGGGTTTTTCGTATCCCTGGTCATCTGGATGCCACTTGATGGATTTCAGGATTTTAAATTCATACTGGCTGGGGTATCAGTCATTTTTGTCGTGGGAATGCGGGATGATATAATCCCGTTAAGGCCGCTTTATAAACTCATCGGGCAGCTCATTGCAGCTTCGATGGTGGTCATTTTTACCAGTACCGGATTGAAATCTTTCTATGGTCTTTTTGATATCTACGAACTACCCGAGTTTGTGAGTTACGTACTTACTGTCTTTACTATTATAGTCATCACAAATTCTTTTAATCTTATTGATGGCCTGGATGGACTGGCTGGTACTATTGCCACTATAGCACTCTCTACCTTTGGCATATGGTTTTTTTTAATCGGAGAAACATTGACAGCTATCCTGGCCCTAAGCATGGTTGGTGCAGTTGTGGCATTTCTAACCTTTAACTGGGAGCCTTCAAAAATTTTTATGGGAGACACGGGAGCACTGGTCATTGGTTTTATGTTCTCAGTGCTTGCAATTAATTTTATTGATGCTAATTACAATTTGCCGGTAGAGAGTCCCTTCCGGTTTAAAGCTTCCATCACCACTGCTATCTGTATTATTATCATTCCACTTTTCGATACCTTAAGGATCTTCATCTTAAGATTATCCAAGAGACAGTCACCTTTTACCCCCGATAAAAATCATATGCATCATGCTTTGATGAGACTGGGCCTTACGCACTCTCAAACTGCCCTTTCGCTGGGAGCATTAAATGTGGGGTACATAGTCCTGGCCATTGCATGTTCTGAGTTGGGGGACGCACTATTACTACCGCTAATTCTGATCTTGTCAATTATCCTTAGCCTGACCCTGGATTTTCTGATTATCCGGAAACTGAATCGCTCTTAAGATTACTTGTTGGAAAAGTTCAACCGCAGAGCTATCAGAGGTTTCGCAGAGGGACACAGAGGAATTCTCCGAGATCTCGATTTCTCAGCTTCCTCTGCGGTTAACAACAACCCGGAATGGGCTACCGTCTAAAAACCAAGACACAAAAAGCTGCTATTCAACAAATTTTCTTTATTGTAACTAAATACTTCCGGTCCCGTTCCTTTCAATACTTTACCACCAGCACTCTCCAGCACTGCCTGTCCGGCTGCGGTATCCCACTCCATGGTAGGGCCGTGGCGATAGTAAATGTCTGCCTTACCCTCGGCTACCATACAGAATTTTAGAGAGCTGCCCACTGAAATATCGTTCACAACACCATACTGCTTCAATACACCATCTTCCTCAGGAGACGCATGTGATTTGCTTCGTACTGCTATGCGATTTCCGGTAGAATTATTTACCTGCAATTCATTCTTCTCTCCTTTTTCCACCTTATACGCTCCTTTACCTTTTATACCCACATATAAACTATCATGTGCAGGTGTATAGATGAAGCCAGCCACAGGAGTATTCTTGTGCATTAGCGCAATATTCACTGTAAATTGTCCATTCCTATTGATAAACTCTTTGGTGCCATCTAAGGGGTCCACCAACCAGTAGTATTCATAATCTTTCCTGTCTTCATACTTAATGTGTGCCCCTTCTTCAGAAATAATGGGAACATTAGGGTATAATTCTTTTAACCCCTTCATTATAACCTCATGAGAAGCCTTGTCTGCATGAGTAAGTGGTGAATCATCTCCTTTATAGTCTACCTCACTGGCAAGGTCAACATTATTATAAACCTCAAGGATAGCCTCCCCGG
The DNA here is from genome assembly GCF_000331535.1 of Fulvivirga imtechensis AK7. GTDB lineage: Bacteria > Bacteroidota > Bacteroidia > Cytophagales > Cyclobacteriaceae > Fulvivirga > Fulvivirga imtechensis. Next base: position 9,903 of record NZ_AMZN01000046.1, read on the forward strand.
CCTTTCTTGATAAACTGATCAGTTCTTCTTCTTTAATATTAAACTCCATGGATAAATTTAGTAGTTAGTATTTAGTCTTGAGTATTGGTCTTTGCAGCCTTTTAAGCTGCCACAGCTGTTACTGTTTTTTATTTACAGATGATAACAATCCGAATGTCAGGTGGTTAAAATAAACGAAAACAAAACTACACAAATGTGCGGCTCCTTTACATATTAATTTATTTAATTGTATTTTTGCCGTTCAAATTTGCTACATATGGCTGAAAACATACATCCCATATTTGATACCATACTCCCTGCTGAGAAAAAAGAAGCTCTTTTAAATCAAAAATCAATTGTGATATGGATGGTTGGTTTGTCAGGCTCTGGTAAAAGCACAATAGCAAGAGCCCTTGAAAACCGCCTGCATAAAGAAGGCTACCTTACTGCGCTGCTTGACGGTGATAACCTGAGAACCGGAATCAATAACAATCTGGGTTTCAGCGAAGAAGACCGGACGGAAAATATCAGAAGAGCTGCAGAAGCATCCAAACTTTTAGCACAAAACGGTGTTATAACAATTTGTTCGCTGATTAGTCCTACAGTGCAAATCAGGGCTATGGCAAAGGAAATATTAGGAGATAAGTACTGTGAAGTCTTTATCAACTGTCCGCTTGAAGTTTGCGAAAAACGAGATGTCAAAGGCTTATATGCCAAGGCAAGGCGGGGGGAGATCAAAAGCTTTACAGGTATCGACTCTCCATTTGAAGATCCGGAAAATCCGGACATTGAATTAAACACGGCAGATCGTTCTGCTGAAGAAAATTTAAATCAATTATTAGAATTCATTCTTCCAAAAGTAAAATACAGCAAAGGATAACATGAGGGCTTACAATTTAACGCATCTTAAAGAACTTGAAGCGGAGGCAATTTATGTCATTCGCGAAGTGGCATCACAGTTTGAAAATCCGGCTATCCTGTTTTCAGGAGGTAAGGATTCCATTACCGTAGCACATTTGGCCAAAAAGGCTTTCTTCCCGGCCAAAGTACCATTTCCTTTGGTACACATTGACACCGGGCACAATTTTCCCGAGACCATTAACTTTAGGGATAGCTTTGTAGAAAAGTTAGGCGCTCAGCTTATCGTGGGCTCTGTACAAGAATCTATTGACGAGGGAAAGGCAGTAGAAGAGAAGGGTTATAATGCCAGTCGAAATGGACTGCAAACCGTAACCCTACTTGATACGATCGAAAAATATAAATTTGATGCCTGCATAGGCGGAGCCAGACGTGATGAAGAAAAAGCGAGGGCAAAAGAGCGGTTCTTTTCTCACCGCGATGAATTCGGCCAGTGGGATCCTAAAAACCAGCGACCTGAGCTATGGAATATATTCAACGGCCGCAAGCACTTTGGCGAAAACTTTAGGGTATTCCCTATCAGTAACTGGACGGAAATGGATGTATGGCAATATATCCTTCAGGAGAACATTGAACTTCCTTCGTTGTATTTTGCACATGAACGTGAAGTGTTCCTGAGAGACAATACCATTATGGCATGCTGCGACTTCATTCAAAGAAGGGATACTGAGGCACCTATCAAAAAGACCGTAAGATTCAGAACCATTGGTGATATGACCTGTACAGGAGCCGTTGAATCTGACGCGGCTGATCTTACCTCAATCATTAATGAAGTGGCTGCGTCACGGGTAACCGAACGAGGCACTCGCTCGGATGACAAACGATCTGAAGCGGCCATGGAAGATCGAAAAAAACAAGGATACTTTTAAAATAGGAAATAGGAAATAGTAATTCGCAAATTAAAAAAATGGATCAGCCTAAGAATCTTCAGCAACGAACTAAAAAATATTCTTTGGACATTATTAAGGTTTTTCAAAGTTTGCCTAAAACAACTGAAGCACAAATATTGGGAAAGCAACTGCTAAGAAGTGGAACTTCTGTGGGTGCAAATACCAGATCGGCCTTTAGAGGAAGAAGCGGAAAAGAATTCAGAGCCAAGCTCAGTATTGTCGTTGAAGAAGCTGACGAAGCAATTTTCTGGCTCGAGCTGATTAAGGAAAGCGGCATATTAGTATGCGATGACTTAGAAAATCTAATCGAAGAGTCCGATGCGTTAGTTTCAATATTCATCTCAATTATTAAGAAGAATGCTGAATCTTAAACCTTTCAATTTCAGATTCCTATTTCTGATTTCTAAAAATTTCCGATTTCATAACATTTCATAATAAATAACGAATAAGCTATAAATAAAATGAGTGATAATACAGTAGACTCAAAAGCATACCTCGACATGGAGTTGCTTCGCTTCACCACAGCCGGAAGCGTAGATGATGGAAAAAGTACATTAATAGGCCGCCTGTTATACGACTCCAAGTCAATATTCGAAGATCAATATGAAGCCATCGAGGAATCCAGCCGTAAAAAAGGAGACGCCAATGTTAACCTGGCGCTTCTGACAGATGGTCTCAGGGCTGAACGAGAGCAGGGCATCACCATCGATGTTGCTTACAGATACTTCGCCACCCCGAAAAGAAAATTCATCATTGCTGACACTCCTGGTCATATACAGTACACAAGAAACATGGTTACGGGAGCCTCTACTGCTAACCTGGCCCTCATTCTGGTAGATGCAAGAAACGGTGTGGTGGAGCAGACCCACAGGCATACTTTTATCGCAGCTCTACTCGGTATCCCACACGTAGTGTTCTGTATTAACAAAATGGACCTTGTGGACTATGATGAAAAGGTATACAACCGTATTAAAGAAGAAATTGAATCGTTTTCATCAAAATTAGATGTTAAGGATATACGATTCCTTCCTATCAGTGCCTTAAAAGGAGATAACGTAGTAAATGAGTCCGAGAATATGCCATGGCATAAAGGAGGGACGCTGCTTTACCTTTTAGAAAATATTCACATTGGAAGCGACCATAACCACATTGACAGCCGATTCCCGGTACAGCATGTTATCAGACCTCACTCTGATGAATACCATGACTACAGAGGCTATGCTGGTAGAATAGCCGGTGGAATTTTCAAACCTGGCGATACAGTAGCGGTATTACCTTCAGGGTTTACTTCTAAAATAAAGAGTATCGAAGTTTTTAATGATAAACTCGAAGAAGCTTTCCCTCCAATGTCGGTAACTATGCAACTGGAGGATGATATTGACATCAGCAGGGGTGATATGATCGTGAGAGAAAACAACAAACCTAATATCGGTCAGGATATAGACGTTATGTTGTGTTGGATGAATGCCAAACCATTGGTAGCAAGCGGGAAGTATGGTATCAGACACACTACCAGCGATGCCAGATGTATGGTCAAAAATATCCACTACAAAATGGACATCAATACCTTACATAGAATTGAGGATGACAAAAACATTGGCATGAATGATATTGCCCGCGTGAGCTTGCGCGTAACAAAACCCTTGTTCTACGATAGGTATAGCCGAAACAGAATTACGGGTAGTGTAATACTTATAGACGAGTCTACCAATGAAACGGTAGCTGCAGGAATGATCATTTAAATTAAGTTATGCAGGAAAAAGTAGACGCTATATTAAAGGACCTGGCCACCGCTGAAGCAACCAATCAACAGGAACTCGAGCAATTCCGCTTAAAATACATTAGTAAAAAGAGCGTCATTGGCGACTTATTCAATGAACTGAAAAATGTTCCTAACGAGGATAAGAAGGCCTTTGGCATGAAACTTAATGAAGTAAAGCAGGCTGCACAGTCAAAGTTTAAAGCTTTGATTGAGCAACTGGAATCGGGCGGACAGGGAACAACTATGGAACATGAGGACCTGACACTACCGGCTGCAGGACATACAGTGGGTAGCATGCATCCGTTGACTTATGTTCGAAATCAGATCATCCAGATCTTTGAAAGGATCGGGTTTAATGTAGCAGACGGACCTGAAATCGAAGACGATTTTCATAATTTCACGGCGCTCAACTTCCCTGAAAATCACCCTGCACGGGAGATGCAGGACACTTTCTTCATCGAAAGAAATCCGGATATCTTGTTGCGTACACATACCTCTAATGTGCAGGTAAGGCTCATGCACAAACAGAAGCCACCGATCCGCTCTATCATGCCAGGGCGTGTTTATCGCAATGAAGCTATTTCTGCCAGGGCGCATTGCGTATTTCACCAGGTGGAAGGCCTTTATGTGGATAAGAATGTTAGCTTCGTTGATTTAAAGCAAACATTGTATCATTTTGCTAAAGAAATGTTCGGGAAAGACACGAAGATCCGTTTCAGACCCTCATATTTCCCTTTTACTGAGCCTAGCGCTGAGATTGACATCTCTTGTCAAATATGCAAGGGTGATGGCTGTCAACTCTGTAAACATACCGGATGGGTTGAAATAGCAGGGTCGGGAATGGTTGATCCAAATGTGCTGGCCAACTGTGGCATCGATAATGAAGAATATACCGGGTTTGCTTTCGGAATGGGAATAGAACGAATCACACAACTTAAGTTCCAGGTGAACGACCTGCGCCTGTACACTGAAAATGACGTACGGTTTCTCAAGCAGTTTTCAACTTTACATTGATGAAAAGCATTGACGATATTAAAAGCGTAGGAGTAATTGGCGCTGGCACCATGGGCCAGGGCATAGCGCAAATTTCCGCTATGGCAGGCTACCAGACTATTCTTTATGATATCGATGAAAAGGCGTTGGAAAATGCAATCAATCTCATAGAAGGAAATCTCAAAAAAGGAATCGAAAAAGGCAAAGTAACCGGGGCTGAAAAGCAGCAGGCATTGGCGCTGATCTCCACTTCTACCAAGATCACTGAAGTGGTTGCAGATTTTATCGTTGAAGCCATAGTCGAAAAGCTGGATATTAAGCGTGCTGTTTTTACTCAACTGGAGCAAATAAACAAGGAAGACGCTATTTTGGCATCAAACACTTCTTCTATTCCTATTACCCAGATCGGTGCGCAGTTGAAGCATCCGGATCGGTTTGTGGGCATGCACTTCTTCAACCCTGCTTATATCATGAAGCTGGTAGAGGTGATCTCAGGAGCGGCAACCAGCCCTGAAGTAGCTATGCTGACCAGAGAATTTGCTGAAAAACTGAATAAAGTTGCCGTTATGGCAAATGATTCTCCCGGATTTATCGTTAACAGGGTGGCCAGGCACTTTTATGTCGAGGGGTTAAAGGTATTGGAAGAGGGTGTCGCCAGTATCGAAACAATAGATACTTTGATACAAGCTTCAGGATTCAAAATGGGGCCCTTTCAACTCATGGATCTTATTGGTGTTGATACCAACTTCAGTGTTACCACCTCGATGTTCAACTCCTTTTACCAGGATCCAAAGTTCAGGCCCAGCAGAATACAACAGCAGAAAGTAGATGCAGGACATCATGGCAGAAAAACAGGCAAAGGATTTTATGACTATAAATAGAATGATGTTGGCCATCTTCGGCTTTATATCAATCCTATTTTCCTGCAATGAAGACGTTCCACGGGATGAGATTCCTTATGCTACCTTTGACGATATCCGTATATCTCTGGACTTACCGGCATATAATGATCTGTCATTTGATGGGGGGTATATTACACTGTCCCAGGGTGTCCGTGGAATAATTGTTTACCGCGAAAATGCCTCCACATTCCATGTATACGAAAGGAATTGCTCCTACAGGCCATATGATGCTTGTGCCACGGTTAATGTACATTCTTCGGAACTATACATGTCAGACCCCTGTTGCAATTCATCGTTCAACTTCAAAACCGGGTATCCCACAGGAGGACCGGCACAATTTCCGCTGAGAAAATACCGGTCAAGCCTCAACGGGAGAATTTTAACCATTGCTGATGAACCCGCCAACTAATACAAAATAATTCCTTGCCTTCTGCTCTTGGTAAGGTTCTTCGCTATCACTCCCAATGACAAGTTTCATTACATTCTGATAGTCAATATATTATTCAATTCCCCCGCTACCGTCATCCCGGACGTAACGCAGTGAAGATCCGGGATCTCCTCGCTACTGGCTGTGACTGTGACTGAACTTTAGCTTCTGCCATTGATCTGGGGGATCCTGAATATTTTCTCCGTTGCTCTACGAAAATTCCAGGATGACGTGGTGGTTTATGACTTCTGTTCCTCCTCTGCTTCCTCTGTGGTTAATGATGACGTAATGTCATTATCCTCAAAATCAACTGAAAGTTGTTGGGCGCCTCAGAATGACCAGATGACATTGATCAGAGAAGGATCTTACTAAGTTCGGTACAACAGCCATTCATATTATTGGTAATCAGTGAATTATACAATTACGTCATAAGCAGGCACGAAGGATCCATCTAAGCTCCTCTAACCTTTGATCAGTTGATCAATAATATTATCAATTGACACCCCTTCGGCCTCTGCCTTAAAATTTCTCACTACCCTGTGACGCAGTGTCGGTTTGGCAACTGCGATTACATCTTCAATATCAGGAGAATACTTGCCATTGAGCAAGGCATTACATTTTGCTCCAATCACCAGGTATTGAGAAGCACGAGGCCCTGCTCCCCATTCCAAATATTGGTCTGTAACAGGCGCTGCTTTCTCTGTACCCGGGCGGGTTTTATGCACGAGATTCACAGCATATTCGATCACATTATCAGCCACCGGGACCTTTCTGACCAGGCTTTGATAGTAAATTATTTCCTCGCCACTCAGCACATGTCCAATGGTAGTTCTTACATCTGTAGTAGTGCTTTTCACAATATCCACCTCCTTTTCATAGGCGGGGTAGTCCAGCAAAACATTAAACATGAACCTGTCGAGTTGCGCCTCTGGTAAAGGGTATGTACCCTCCTGCTCAATTGGATTTTGCGTGGCCAGAACAAAAAACGGCTTTTGCAACTCATACCTCTGACCGGCAATAGTCACTGCATACTCCTGCATGGATTCCAACAGGGCAGCTTGTGTCTTAGGAGGAGTTCTGTTGATCTCATCCGCCAGAATAATGTTAGCAAAAATAGGGCCTTTGATGAATTTGAAATTCCTATCCCTATCAAGAGTTTCTGCTCCCAATATATCTGAGGGCATCAGGTCCGGAGTAAACTGTATCCTGTTAAACTTAAGATCGAGAGCGGAAGCTATGGTCTGGATCAGCAGTGTTTTAGCAAGTCCTGGCACTCCTACCAGCAAGCAGTGCCCCTGACAAAAAATGGAAGTCAACAATAGCCTGACAACCTCATCCTGACCGATAACAACTTTAGAAATTTCATCTGATAATTTTTGATAAGCCCGATGTAAGGCATCTGCTGCTTCTACTTCTGAGTTGAATTCCTTCATTTGAGATTATTTATTGTTCGGAGGACCAATCCTCTTCAATATCATTTTTGTTATAGGCAAATAATCACATCGCCTTTCATCCGCTATTTTACGTACCTGTCTACCTTTTGGTTCGTTAATTCATGATACCGCAGTGGTCATAGGTTTTATCTATACTGATGAACACATCTTCCCGTGCTTTGTTAAACCAGGTGTTCAATGCCTTTGTTTTCTTCTCATTCAATGCTGCTGCCTGTATCTTCTGCCAATCCTCACGAAGGTTGGCCTGATGTGGCCTTACTTTGGATTTATAATATAATATCCTTACCGCCTCCTTACCGTCATCCGTTCTAAAGTTCATGGGCCGGCTGATATCCCCTACCTTCATACTATCAATAGTAAAGAAAACCACAGGGTCCAGGTCTTCAACCGACACTCTTGTGCCACCTACCTGGTCCATAAAAAAGCCTCCGTTACCTGCTGTGTAAATATCATCTGAATATTCCTTGGCTGCCTTTTCGAAAGAAATGCTATCGGCAAGGATCTTACTCCTTATACTATCGAGGTAATTGGTAGCATGTTTAATATCATCTTGTGAAGGAGCGGCCATAAGCAGTATGTGTCTGCTGTTATACTCATTTCCGCGCCTTTCCAGGAGCTGCACAATATGCACCCCAAACTGCGTTTCAAAAGGTTTCGATATTTCGTTGGGCTTAAGCTTGAGTGCTGCAGCCTCAAACTCCGGAGCCATCATTCCTCTTTTGGCAAAACCAAGGTTACCACCAAATTTGGCACTACCCGGGTCTTGGGAATATTCCTTGGCCAGCGTCTCAAAACTTTCTCCTGCCAGCACTTTATCCCTTATTTCATTTAGTTTGCGCTTGGCCTCTGCGATCTCATCCCTTCCTACTGAAGGTATCTTTACTACTTGTGCCACTTCCACCTCTGTGGAAAAGTATGGTAAACTATCCTGTGGTATTTTGCTAAAGAACTTCCTCACTTCTGAAGGTGTAACCTTTATACCTGAAGTGATAGATTCCTGCATGCGTTGCACCACCAACTGCTCCTTTACCTGATCACGGATATCAGCCTGAAATTCTTCTATGGTTTTACCATAATATTCCTCCAGTTGCTCCGCTGATCCACCATACTGTGAAAGTATCATTTGCATTCGTCTATCCAGATTATTGTCCACTTCAGCATCAGTTACAATTACAGAATCGATCTCTGCCTTCGCCACCATGAGCTTTTGGCTGATCAGTTGAGCCAGTATCCTGCATTTTGCCTCCGGAGTAGCAGGATTCCCGCTGGCCAGATAATTAAGATATGTGGATTCCAGATCGGATTTCAAAACGATGTAATTATCTACCTTGGCTATAATCTTATCCACGACCAGCCCATTTTGCTGGGATTGTCCGGCTATTGGCGCCATGCCCAACAAGCCTATGTAAATAGCGCTAATTATATATTTCAAATGACTTGTCTTTTGTTGCTCTTTCATATACATCCTCTTCAAGCTGTTTGGCCAGCCCAACTTTTCGCTTGTTAATAATAATATTTTTTATGTCTTCCTTAACAAATTCAAGAGGAGATACATTATCCGATATGCGGTACTCCTCTATCTTAAGGAAATATAGGAATTGATCATCCGAACTCTCCACAAACCGCTGATTTTTCAGGAATTGTACTTTATTGGGTATTTCAGCCAGGGGTGAGTTTTTGATCACTTCATCAAACACCATCCACACGCTGTCATCCAGTTGATATTGAGTAGCAAAGCTCAGACAATACGAATTCAACTCTTCGATATCATCCACCTTTTGCGACATTAACAGTGACTTTATCTTTTTAGTTTTTGGCGCCCCCCTGGGTACTTTTATAAATTTGCCCCTCACTATGTTTTGCTTTAAAACAAAGTTATCGATGTTCTCTTCATAATATTTTTCAACCTCCTCATCCGAAACGATGGTGTTCAAATTTTTATTTACATAGTATGCCTGATACTCATACCCCATAAGACTATATTTATAGTCAAGGATCTTGCGCTCTATATCAGCTTCGTCAAATTCTATCTTAGTGGCTGCTTCCTGAATGAGTAACTGCTTGTGTATCCAGTTATTAACAAAACGTTGAACACGTTCGGTGCTATCTTCTTTACTCATACCGGCTGGGGCTATCCCTTCAACATCTTCAGGGTACAGATACTGATCGCGCACCCTGGCAATGGGGTCACTCAATGACGCTTTCTTTTTCGGGTCTTCTTTCATTTTGATCAGGTCGCAACTGATTATAAACAACCCGCAGAACAGCAACAGCAAACTTCTATTTTTCCAATTGGTCATAAATGTAGTTTAGCCCTTCCTTATTTACTTCAACTGTATATTTTTCTTTCAGCTTTTCCACCCATTGTTTCTCCAGGTGGTTTTGGTAGTCGGAAATCACCAATCCCCTGATCTCGTTTAGCTCCTTAGATGAGGCCGGAAGTACCTCCCGGATCAATACCAGGTTATACCTCCCGTTCCAGTTTATACGCTGGATGCCTTGCTCCCATTTAATCTTATCAATAACAGGATGATCTCCCCTTTCAAAAAGTCCTTCCTCAACCTGTAAAGTTAAAGCGGTTTTATTATTATATTTCCTTTCCAGGTCCTTTTTTGATAAATAAAGAGAATCCCCGGAATTAATAAGCTGTTCAATATCAGCTAAAACCGTGTTGTTATCCGAGTTGTAGACAATTGCACTCACCCTTTGGTCCCACACATACTTAGCCAGATTGTCATCAAAATATTGCTTCAACCCCACTGTATCCTGAACAGCCTTATTCCAAACTTCACGCTCCATGAGTTCAAAAAGCAAAATTCCTTCTTTATATTCCTTCACAAGCATTTTATAATCAATGTACTTGTCCTCGAGGTGGTCCTCCTCATATGATATAATGGTATCTTCTATAAAATTATTGTACAACACCTGCATATAAACTTCAGGACCATACGAGGCCGGCTTTTGTTTGCTCTGTACATAGGTGAAGAAATCCTTTACGGTGTAAGTTCGCTCACCTATTAAAAAGAGTGGCTCATTTAAAACGTTGTTCTCTGTTGAATATTTCCAACTACCCCTGATCAAACTACTGTCGGCATAGCTCCATAGTTGATTCTTGAAGGCAGTCTCCTTAAAGCTGTTTTCTTTCTTCAGTCTGCTGATCAAAAATTTCCTGTTGAGCTGTGCTCTTGAGTCCCTGTCTATTCTGGACTTGATTGAGGGTTCCATTTCCTCAAAGCTTTCCAACGGGATTTTCTTTTCCAGCCTGATAATATGCCAGCCATACGGGGTCATCACGGGATCTGAGATATCTCCCGGCTCCTCAAGGTTAAAGGCTGCCTCCTGGAAACTATATGGCATCTGTCCTACTTTGAAAGGCCTGAGCTTACCACCGGCATTTTTAGTATTGATATCCTCGGAAAATTGTCTGGCCAGGTCATCCCAATTCACGCCTCCATTGGCCTGATCATAGATCTCAAATATTTTATTTCGGGCGGCCAGCGAATCTGATTTATTGGACTGGATACGTATCATTATATGAGAAACCTCAGCGCTGCCCTGGCTCGGCCGCTTATCTAAAACCTTAACGAGATGGTAACCAAAACGGGTTCTCACAGGCTGGGAAATAGCTCCCTTATCTGTATCGTACGCGGCTGATTCAAACGGATATACCATCTGAAATGAAGTAAAATATCCTAAATTACCCCCGTTTGATCTTGCCGATGGATCATCTGAATACTCCGCAGCTAACTCCGCAAAATCCGTTCCCTCCAGGGCCCTTTTACGAATATCAACAATTTTATTATATGCTTTTAGCGTATCTTCAGCAGATGCTTTTTCATCTACTGCAATCAATATATGAGAAGCGTTTACCTCTGTCTTATATCTTTCGTAGGCTTCTTTGATAAGTTTTTCTGTCACCAGGTTTTCTGTCAGGTAGGGCTTCTTCAGTTGTTCTCTATAGGTAGAGAATTCTCTATAGAAGGCCTCAGTCGTGTCCATCCCCCTTTTTTTTGCCTCTGCAACCTTCAATTTGAAATTGATATAAAGATCAAGGTATTCGTTTATATCCTGACGAGTGAAGGCACTGTCATTGTTAACGTTATTCTTTTTATAGACATAGATAAATTCATCGGTTGGCACAGGTTCGCCTGCTACGTTAAGAAGCTCTTTTGGCTGATTATTGTTTTTTTTTCCTGTACCTGATATATCTGAGGGGGCTTTACACGCAGCAAGGAGTAGTAAAGCCAGAAATAACTGATGCTTCATTCTAAATATTTTTTTCCAAAACCTTGCAATTTTAATGAATTTCAACGGAAAATGTGGGAATATTAAAGAATTAGTGGTGAGAAGGCTTTAATTAATATGGATCTTTTTTACGAGGCGGCAAACGTGTTTCTTTTTATCAGATATGATTTGAATGTCATCCATGATCCTTTTGACCAGTATCAAGCCAATACCTCCCTTTCTTTGCTTTTTTATAATATCTTCAATGGAAGGCTCCTGGTAATCATTGATATCAAATATTTCTGCGTTGTCAATTATATTAAACTCAAGGCCTTTGCCCTTATCAACCTTGATCTCAATCTCTATAGATTCTTTTGGGTTGCAGCCGTGTGAATGTATCATCAGGTTAGCACAAACTTCATCAATAGCAAGCACCAGCGTACTTACTTCTACCTCCGAAAGCCCATGCTTATCCAGCACTTCCTTCACAAAGCACCTTATCTCCTTGAGCTTTTCCTTCTTGCACGGCACTTTATAACAGTACTTCATCCTAGTAAAGCTTTTGCCTCCATTTTAGTTCCTTCAATTTTCAACAACTGGTCGAGGCCAAGTATCCCAAAAACGTTGGCAACTTTATCATTAAGACCAAAAATAACAAGGTTAACATTATTCTTCTTGAATTCTTCAATATAAGACATAAAAACACCTAACCCGGCTGAAGAAATGTACTCAAGCGATGTACAATCTACCAGCAGCTTTTTGGTTCCATCATTTATAGCATCACTGATGGCACTATCTAATTCAATTGAAGAACTGGCATCTACTTCTCCCTTGATAGCTATCACTTCGTATTCGCCTTCCTTAATTCTTTTAATGTCAACCATAATTATTTTACGTAATATCTAAACTAATGTTTGTACTTACTCTATTTGAACTTGATGATCAATGTTGTATAATCATCATCAATCGATCTGGTTCCCGAAAATTCGTATAGTTCCCTGATCAGATCTTTTTGTATCTCCTGAACGCTTTTTTTATGAACACGCTCTATAAACTTCTGTAGTCTTTCATATCCAAACTCCTCTCCTTTGGCATTCTTGGCCTCAGTTATCCCATCTGTGTAAAGCACTACTATGTCGCCACATTTATAATGAAAAGTATTGGTTTGTATGTAATTCCCAAATTCATCATTTCGAAGTATCCCCAAGCCTAACCCCTTGTTCTGAAAATAGGATGCCTGGTCATGTTCGGCATCATAAAATAGTGTAGGACAATGTCCTGCTCTTGCAAACTCCACTGTTTTCGATTTGCTATTAATTACAAAAAAGGAAGTTGTAATAAAAGAGGCCTTATCGAGGCAGAAACTCAGCGCCTTGTTTGCCCTTACTAAAAAATCTTTCGGAGACAGATCCAACTGCGCCAGGCTGTGGAAAATCCCTTTCATTTGAGACATGTGAAAGGCCGCAGAAGTCCCCTTGCCGGAAACATCGCTGATGACCAGGGCTATTTTGTATTTGCCAACCCTGTAAGAATCATAATAATCACCCCCAACCTCGTCAGCAGCTTCAGAAAAAGCCATTATTTCATAGTCCCCATCGTGATCCAGCACCTTAGGTAGTAAGCTGCTTTGCACTCTTTTGGCAATTTTTAATTCCTCTTTATAGCGTTCATTCTCAAGCGCCTCTGACAGCAATCTGAAGTTTTCTATGGATATCCCCGCCTGGTTTGTGAAAGTATCGATGATCTTGGTCATTTCTTTGTTAAAGCCATCGCTTACATCCTTAAGCAGGGCAAGTGTACCCAACTGCTGGTTTTTTACATATATGGGAAAAGCCATAATAGACCTAAATCTTGACCCTTTAAGGGTGGATAAATATTTATTCAGGTTTATCGTTTTGTCACTACTTCTATCTAATACGCCTCTTACATTGTTGTCGCTAATATGTTTTTTTATTGCCTCGATCTCCTTTACAGTGATCCCCTGTGTATAGAACTGACTTTTTTGGCCATTCGATGAAATTTCAATCCAGGCTGCGTCTGCAAACACGGTACTTACTGCGCTCTCAAGCAGAATATCATACACCCGTTCCTCGCTTTGCTCAGTCTGGATTGACTGACTAAGTCTTTGGAAATTAACCACTTCTTCGAGCTTTTGTTCGAAAACTGATGAAGTAGGTAAATTGAATAGTATCACCAGTAGCGAGAACAGTGCGTATATAAAAATAAATGCTATCAGGGACGTTATAAATACATTACTCCTGAAATCCGCAAATGCTGCTGTTGATGCAGCAATATCACTTGCCAGACTAAAAAGGGTAAAAGCAAAATAGCCCAGGTAAAACATGGCCAAGGCTATAAGCAGAATGCTTTTCCACTTCTGCTTAAAATTGAGGTAGGCCACCCATTTCATGTTTGCAGAAAGGAAAACTCCCATGAGCACCAGCAGCACAGAATAATATTCTTCCAGGTCTCTTACCGCAGGGATCGGCAAAACGTTGTAAAGCAGGCTGAACAACAGCGAATACTCAAATATCTGCCAAACGGTAAGCAAAAATTTGGACTTCTGATAAAGGATCAACCTTTTCCATACGATGAATGTCGATATCAGAAATGAACAGATAAGCCCGAGATTGATCAGGTATATGAAGTCAAGGAAGATTACATTTTGAACCAGCTTTGTACTACCAAGCAGGTTCAGAAACAATCTAAAGGCTAATGATACGATCGTTGTTATCAGACCTGTTACAAAAACCTTCCACAGCAGGTCCACAAAATTGATGCTTTCTGCCTTTTCAATCCTATACTTAAAAAATATGAATAAGGATAAAATAAACAGGCTAAGCATGACGGGCGGTATGTCTGCACTAATGCCCGGTTTCAGATTATTGGTCGCGCTAAATACTACAGAAAGGTCAGTAAATAACAGCCCCACCCACGATATGATGGCAAAAACCGTACTTAATCTTATTATAGCCTTTCTGCTGAACATTGCTTTTAAAAACGTAAGTCTGCAACGCAATTGTATAATGCGGGTTGAAGATAATAAATTATCCTTTCCCGTATAATAAGAAAAGCCACTTCATTCTAAAGTGGCTTAAATTTCTCCCCTAATTAGTGTCTACTCTAAGAAAACTCTTGTCGTCATCGCGCCTGTTCCGGGCTTGCCACGGGGAGGAATCGAAGTGATCCCCCTCTTAATACACGCCAAAGATGAGAGGATTGCCGGCACTTCGTTACCGATGACGTATTATTCAACATTTGGATTTGCAACAAGTTGATGTCCCATTTCTTTCGCTGCAGCTTTTCAACAGAACAATTCGTCATCTCATTTTGTGCGTTTTTGTGAAAAATGTTAAGTCTCGCAATGACGATAAATTGCGTTTTCTTATAGACACTAATTAATTAACGTGAGTTCGATATAAAATGCTTTAAAAAGGGCAGTCATCCTATATCGAACTCACGTTAATTGTTTAAAAATTATTTCACTGTAAAGCTTTCTATCACCGGGTGAGGGCTGTTAACCCGCAAGGTATACAGCCCCGGAGAAAGCTTGTTCTGGAAAACTAATTGCAGCGTGCCGGCTCCCGGAGGAGCTGTCTGCCCATGTACTGTTTTACCATGAAGATCATAAACCTCTACCTGTATAAGATCCCCTGTTTCAAAAGCTGTTAAGCGTACATTAAGGTATTCCCCATTGGCAGGGACCGGGAAAAGCGCTATTTTTTGCTGTTGATCGGTAATGTTATAATTCACCCCTACCAGATCAAAGTATCTGGAAGTGCCATCGAAATCGGTTTGCTTCAAGATGTAATATGAAGTGCCCTCAACAGGGGAGAAGTCTGTGGCGGTATAGTTATTCTTCACGTCAGCGTTTCCCATTCCTTGTATAGTGGCTACAACTTCAAAATTTTTAAGGTCTGTCGTTCTCTCTATGGTAAAGAAGTCGTTGTTAATTTCCAATGCAGTACTCCAGGATAAGTTTACCTGATCTCCGGTAAGTTCCGCCTTAAAGTAAATAAGATCAACCGGTAGTGGCGCTGAGGCTGCCGACTCTACACCAAACGGAGAAAAAGAGGTGATCCCCGAAGCTGTCGCGGTATAAGGTCCGCTACCTGCAGAAGGGCCGTTGTACATCACCTCCCAGTGGGAGCCATCGTGGTGTAGCAGGTTAACATCGGCTCTGTCAAAACCCGGAAGTTCGTCAGAGGCTGACCACTGCAATGTTAGCGTGGCGTCAGAGCCGCCAATCGTCTCCTCCTCTATAAACCACATGCGTCCCACTGCATCTGCAGCAATGCCTGCCGTGCCACAATCCCCGCCAGAATTTATTTTATCACATAAGGTTACACTAAAGTTGTCTGCCACGCCCGTGGAATTATCGAAAGTAAGCGGAGTATATGACGATGAAGAAACTCCTACCGGAAACAAGATAGGCCCCGTCCTTCCTCCCGACCCGATATTACTCTGGGTCAGGTGTCCGTTATTCACAACTATGAAACTTGATACTGCCCCACCGGAAATACGACCTGTGGCTGCAATGATCATATTGCTACCTCCCACATCGATATTACCACTGTTCAATGTCAGGGTGCCGGCCACACGAACATCGGAAGACAATAGCACACGGCCACCGCCTTTTATTATTGCCAATCCGCCAAAGCTTTCCTCACCTGTTGTGGCAATAGTCTGATCCGTAATTCCATCGAATATTACGGTACCCGTGCCCTCATTAAAGGGATTGGCATTGTCACTATTATTGGTCCAGTTTCCCGCAAGACGAATATTGTTAGCGCCAGGATTAAGTTGAGAAGAGCCGGTAATATAAAGGTCTCCGTTTACATCAAGTTCCGTTTGAGCAGATTTGGCATCAGATCCGGATACAGTCAGGTTGCTGTAGTTCACCGGTATAATGTTCTGTGGCCCCGCACCATTGTAGTTAAATGTGTTTGTGCCATCAGAACAGTTGAGGATGGCATTTACTGAAGTATCATGCCCTCCACCAGTATGGCTCCAGTTCCAAACACCACCATGCAAATTATTAAACCTGCTACCGGTGTCGATGCTTCCGTTAATAAAATTACCCGTTTGGTTGATCACACCTGAGTTGCTAATGGTAAGATTGGCATTGTTGAGGGATATATTGCTAAATGTCAGGGTGCCCCCCGCAGTATTGGTAATAATATTATCATCATCACCAGCGCCCGCTTCTATATTACCGTTCAAGGAAATAACTCCATTGTTAATGAGCGTTGAGTTATCATTATCGAACAGAATACGATTTGCAGTCAAGCCTGCCGCAGAATTATTGACCAATACGGTGTTCCTTTGCTCAAAATCTATATCGTTGAGCACCGTAATGGCCGAGTTACCGGTAAGCTCAAGCCGAGCGCCAGCGGTGGGAAGGACCAGATTAGTCATGGTATAACTGCCTGAGTTGTGCAAATGGGCAGAAAGAGGATTGTTAAAACGCATGTTGGCAACATTACCATTATTACTAATTGTACCACCGGACTGTATATCCACAAAACCGGAGGCAATATTGAGACTGGCATTGCCTGTCCATCGTAAAATGCCGGTATTGTGAATAACCACGGCTGCCGCGGTAGCATCAGTATTGATCACCACCTGATCTCCATCTCCAATTACCACTACTTCCGACCCGGTAGGTGTACAGCTACATGCATCTTGTTCTCCCGAAAAATCGTCAGCCGACCATACGGTGCCATTGTTCCAGGGGCCGTTCCTTCGTGAGTAAAGCACCGGAACTGTGGCCAGCGTAACATTATCAAAATAAATAAAGTCATCTGTACTCACGCGTATTACTATCTGCAGGCTGTTACCCGATAACACCCGTGAAGCTGTCGCTGATCCTCCAACGGTAAAAAAACCGCTTTCTTGTTCAAAAAATAATTCTTCAGGACCTCCGTCCAGTCTATAGTACATCCGGATATAGTCGCTGTTATTAAAAAAAGCGGTGATAATCCAGTTGGCATCTATACTAAGTCTGGCATAGTTGCTGACAGAAATATCTATGATTTCTGACGTCCAAACTGCTTCAGTTGACAGACCGGAAGCTTGAAATTCTGCACCCTGTACTGAAAAAATACCTCCTCCGTGTTGGTCAATAGTCCAATCATTGCCTGCTGGCAAATTAATGTCTGAGCCTGCTGTGGTCCCATTAGGGTAAGTTGAAAAATCTTCCTGCCAAATTATGTCTTGCGCAAATACGGTTGGGCTGACAATCATGAAAAGAAGTATGAGCCACAGCTTTTTGTTGATAACATCCATGTCTTAGTTGGTTTTAGTGGATAATGTATTCAAAAAGCCGGCACAATGTCAAAATGACATTGAAAACCAACCTACAAGGTAAACAACTTGATTATCAGTTGCTTTTGAATAAAAAGCAAAAACTAAGGCTGGTATGTTTACAGCGCGATTTGCACCATCAAGACATACCATTTAATGGTAGTAATGATACATTTAACGAAATAAATGGACTATTTAACGATAAAAGCTTGACTTTTAAGCTCCCCATCATGAAACAGCAATGTATAGATTCCAGGTGAAAGAGGATGTTTGAAGTGAATTAACAGCGGCACGCCCTGTTGAACATTCCTTTCAACGCTGAGTACTTTTTTACCCTGACCGTCAATTACATGAATGGTGCATACCCTGTCTTCCTTCAGTTGCGGGTTTAAAATATTGATATAGTCTCCTTCATTAGGCACCGGGTACACCTGTAGCTGGTCGCTCTGCATAACCACATATTCTACTTTCACCGGAGCTGAATAAGTGAAGGAACCATCAAAATCTGTTTGCCTCAGTCTGTAATACGCTTTGCCTTTCAGTGGAGCATTGTCTGCTAAATAGTACCTCGAAATCTCATGTGAAGTACCCTTTCCCCTCACTGAACCAACTTCAGTAAATGACACCAGGTCCACTGATCGCTCCACTGTAAAAAAGTCGTTGTTTAATTCCGAAGCAGTCTCCCAGGTCAGCGCTACATAATGCGATTTACTTTTAGCATTAAAAAAGAGCAGCTCAACAGGAAGCGGAGTGTCTGTAGCATCTTCAACCCCAAAAGGAGAGAATGATGTGACACCTGAAACACTTGCCGTATAAGGCCCTGTACCTGTAGCAGAGGTGTTTCCTACGGTTTCCCAGTAAGCGCCATTATGATGCACTATGTTGATGTCAGCACGATCAAAGCCCGAAAGCTCATTAGTGGCTCCCCATTGAAAAACCAGTGTCGCGCTTGATCCACCCACGACAGCCTCATCGATAAACCAGGTTCTGTCTACCACATTCACCGACTGCATGGTACCGGTAGCGCAACCTCCCTCTTCGTAAATATTAGAACAAACCCTCACTGTGAAATTATCTGCCGTACCGGAGTTGTTGATAGTCAGAGGTGTATAGCTGGTTGTGTTTATTCCAACAGGAAATAAAACTCCTCCACTTCTTCCTCCCGTGCCGATATTGTTTTGAATAAGGCTACCATTTCCATCGATTACAACATACCTTGCCGAAGAGGCATTGGCAATGCTTCCACTGTTTCCTATAGTCAAATTATGGTCTCCCAGGGCAACGAATCCGTTGGTCAGGTACATCATACCACTTACGCTGGTAACGCCCTGCAATGATTTTGTTCCTCCTCCGGCAATGCCCAGATTGTTGTAAGACAATGGCATCACTAACTGGTCACCTGCGCCATTATACCTTACAGTACCCGCTGCATTGAAAACATTGGGCATATCAGCATCATAGGCCACCCCTCCGGTATAACCCCAGAACCAGAAACTACCGCCAAGATTGTTGAAACTGCTGCTGCTCCCGATATTAAGAAAATTACCTGACTGACTAAGCGTACCGGAATTGTTGATGGTCATATTACTACCGGAAAGGTTAATATCTCCTCCGATATCCAGGTGGGCGCCTGAGGCATTGGTAAATGTATTACCATCATCGCCTGTCCCTGCCAATAGATCATCAGTTATTATTATATCTCCGTAATTAGTGAATGTAGCGTTGTCGTCATTGAACAACAGGTCATCGCCTATAGTAAATGTTCCGGTAGAATTATTGTTTATCGTCCCTGCAGCGCTGATATGAAAGTCTTCCAACAGTGTAATATCGCCATCACCACTTATATTTAAAGTGTTGGCACCAAACATATACAACCTGTCGATGCTAAATGTTGAGCCCGAATGGACCACTAATTGACTTGTACCCGAGCCCCCCTCAAAGTCCAGGTCCGAGTTGGTCTGCCCATTTTCATCGAATGTACCTCCGCTGTTAATGGTAAAGGTACCATCGTTCATAACATTCAACTCAACATTACCGGCTGTAAATAGCAGGCTTCCGGTATTTTCAATGGTAATGTCATTTACTTCAGCATCCACATTTAAATTGACAGTGCGGGTATTTCCAATATTAACAGGTGTACTTCCGTTAGGAAAGCAGTTGCAAGCCGCCCCGGCATAACCCGTGGTGGACCAGATAGCGCCATCATCCCAATCGCCATCTGCTATGGAGTATAAAGTGGCCCCTCCAACTGCACTCTCTACCACTACATTATCTATGGTATGGAATTCCTGATCGTTGAGAAACCTGACTACTATAACTACACTTGATCCTGAAACTGTGGTTGTGGCAGTGCCACTTCCGAAGTCATCATTGAAGCTGGCAAATTCTACTTCAGTCGGGCTACCATCCAGTTTATAGTATACTTTTACATAATCGGAGGGCTCAGCGTTGCTATATTCCAATACATCCACCGATATTGAAGTACTTCCGGAAATGGCAATAGATCCTGATTCCCATACAGCCTCTGTTCCCACCGAACTGGCAGTTAAGTCCTGGAAGCTGGCATCAACAGCCAAAGACCCGGATGAGCCCTGGATGGTTGTCCATGGAGTATTGTCAGCATCGCTGGTAGCGCCATTGGGTTGGGTGTTAAACCTTTCGAGATAATAATATTGCGCTTGTAGCGTTAACGAGGAGAAGAATAATAATACTGAAATTAAAATAACACCAATAGCCACAGGGAGTCTGTTTCCGGTATTATGATACTGTTTTATCAGTTTCATTGGTTGGGTTTGGGTTTAGGTTAATCATCCTGTGGGACCATGCTGAAGAGACACTAAAAAAGCCTGATGCAGCATAAACCCTACAGGCAAAATCTTTTAAAGATACAATCTTTATGAAATATATCCAACTGAATGACTGCAAGTTGAAGTAATCATTCTCCAAAAAATCCTAAAGCCACCTCATTATTCAATATACAGCCCCAGCGCTTTACATAAAAGCAGAAAGGCGCCCTTTCTGACACCTTTCAATCTATTAATTTACAAAAAACTAGTTCACGGTAAATTGCTTCACCATTGGTTCTGAACCCTGTACTCTTACGGTGTAGATACCCTGGGGAAGCTTTTGGTCAAAGTTGAGCGTGATCTCCTCATTATTGCTGATCAGTACGGGGCCCTCGTAAATTATTTGCCCTTGCACATTCATTACGGTCACTGATCTCTTGCCATCCGATGCCATTCCATGTGCCATTAGCTTTATGAATTCGCCTTTATTTGGCACTGGGTAGATGTTCAGGTTCGCCTCTGCAGACCCGGAAGCTGTATTGACTACTTTTTCGATATCAGAATAAGTAAAGGTGCCATCAAAATCGGTTTGCTTAAGCCTATAATAAAACACCCCTTGTGAGGGATTTAGATCGAAGAATTTATAGTCATTTCTCTCTTCTGTAGTTCCTTTGCCTTTCACCGTGCCTACTTCTTGGAAATTCTCAAGGTCAGTAGTTTTTTCTATAGTGAAGAAATCATTGTTCAGCTCTGAAGCTGTTGCCCATTCTAGCAATACAGCTTCGCTTTGCAGAGCAGCATTGAATGATACAAGTTCTACTGGAAGTACGCCATCCTCACCTTCAATACCGAATGGCGAGAATGAAGTAATACCTGATGCAGACATGGTATAAGGTCCTGTTCCGGAGGCTGCACCCTCGGCCATTCTCTCCCATTGACTGCCATCATAGTGAATCAACCTTACATTTAATGGACTAAAACCTGATAGCTGATCGGATACACCCCACTGAAGCGTTAGGGATACGTCTGACCCCCCGGCTACCTCTTCATCGATAAACCATGTCTTATTCACTGCGTTAGCAGTTTGTACTGTCCCGGAATACCCATTATCGTAAATTGCGGACACCAATCTTACCGCAAAATTGTCGGCAGTACCTGCCGAATTATTCAATGTAAGCGGTGTATAACTGGAGGAACTTCTACCCACCGGAAACAAAATATCACCTGCTTTGCCTCCTGAACCAATATTATTTTGTGATAAACGGCCATTACCATTCGTAATGATAAAACGTGATGAAGAGGCATTAGCAATACTTCCGTTATTGCCAATAGTAAGATCAGCATCATTGAGCGCCACATATCCGGCTGATAGCGTCAAAGTTCCATTTACTGTGGTATTGCCCTGAAGCTGCTTTGTACCAGAGCCGGATATTATAACGTTTTCATAAATTACAGGCTGGATCTGCTGAGCTCCTGTACCTGCATAAATCATAGTACCACCCGCAGTTAATGCACCTGCCAGATTAGAATGCGGAGTACCTGTATAGGTCCAACTCCAGACACCCGTTGACAGATTTATAAAACTACAATTGGTACTAATGTTAACAAAATTACCTGTTTGATTAATCGTACCTGCATTTTGAAAAACTCCATCTGCCGATTGAAAATTAATCCTGTCTCCTATATTTAATACTGCCCCTACGTTATTAATGACAGTGTTACCATCTCTTGTTGCACCCGTGGTGCGTATATCATCGGTTATAGATATTGTGCCATTATTTATCAGCAATGCATTGTTTGCCTCAAAAACCACATCGTCCCCAATATCAAGCTCTCCTGTCAGGTTATTAGTCAGGCTTGTGTTGTTGTTCTGAAAATAAATAGAAGCTCCTATGTCGATATCTCCATTACCACTAATGCTAATCTCAGCGTTATCGGCTGAAAGCACTAAATTATTTGCACTCAACGTAACTCCTCCATTTACAATTAATTGATTTCCTACACCTGTGGTCGTTATCTGATTAGTACCAAAATCATTATTTAATGTAAGACTTGCACTATTACTCAGGATAACCTGTAACGGATTGTTCTCCGAGCTTGACAATATCGGATCTGGAGCTGTTCCATATTGGCTTTTATCAATAACTGCGTAATCAAAGATCCATGGTACTCCATTACCCCCAAAATCATCTTCCCAGTTTCCCGAATCTCCCCAATCAGAACTTGATGCCCCAGTCCAGGTATAGGTAAGGCACGCCATTGATTTGGAATAATCAGCTAGATTAACAATCAACACCAGTAAGAGAATTTTGATGAAATGTTTCATAATATCAGACTTCAAATTATCAGCTAGTTGTTCATAGATTGTCTTAGTAACAAATAGTCCATATTAACGCAATTTACTTTAAAAATATCATTTTATGAAAATTTTATCTTAAAAGTATGTTTTAAGCTAAAAAACAACATTTTCACTTTGTGTCGAAACAGGAGCTGCCCGGTAACTGCAATAAAGGCACACTTTATAATATACTGATGGTAAGATAGTTAATTTCAACATCCAATCACTGGTAGCAAATGCTGATGGCATTAAGACAGGCAATTTCTTCCCATTTTTAGACTTTCAGGCCCATAATGAAATGATTTCACACTATGCATAGTACTTTAATCGTGCATGTTATAAGCAACAAAAAAGGGAATTTCTCTCAAATTATCTTTATGATAATTTTACTTTACATGCCTTTCTTTTTATAGTCTAATGACCTAATACATGCAGCTTTACTGATAGTCGGGAGGGTTATTCAATGAACAACGCTTTTATTTTCACGCTTTCGCAGCAACAACCTTAAAGGATAGTTATGAACATACGTTAACCATTGTCGCACCTATGACTCGCTGAAGAGCAGATGCCGTAACTAGCTAGTGTTGTGTTAAGCATACTTTAGCCATTCCAAGCTTTGTTCTACGTGAGTATTTTTGGGGCGAGCGTAACGCAGACATTGGCGTTTTCTTAGAGACACTACTTAACCACAAACTGTTTTACAATAGGTGTGGTGGCGTTTAGCCTGAGGGTGTAAATGCCCTGGGGTAGCTTCTGACCAAAATTCAGAGTCACTTCCTCATTGTTATATATTCTTACAGACCCTTGATATACGAGTTGTCCCTGCAGATTAACTATCGCCAGAGCACACTCTTCATCTGAAGACAAACCTGTAGCCCTGATTGTCAGGTGCTCACCCCGGTTAGGAACAGGGTACATTTTGAAGCCTGGCACCTCTGATCCTGTTTTGTTATCTATTTTTGTAACTTCAGAGTAGGTAAATGTACCATCAAAATCAGTTTGTTTTAGTCTGTAGTAAGATATTCCATACGAAGGATCACGATCATAGAATTCATAATCACTTCTCTCATCTGTGGTACCTTTACCCTGTACAATTCCGATTTCCTCAAAATGCTCAAGATCAGTTGTCTTTTCTATTGTAAAATAGTCGTTATTAAGTTCGGAAGCGGTTGCCCATTTCAACAATGCAGCCTCTCCATGCATAGCTGCGTTGAAGGTCATGAGCTCAACAGGAAGCACGCCATCCTCACCTTCAACTCCAAACGGAGAGAAAGAGGAGACCCCTGACGCAGACATGGTAAACGGCCCTGTGCCGGAGGCAGCACCTTCTGACATACGCTCCCACAAGCTGCCATCGTAGTGTATAATTCTCACGGCAGTTGGGCTAAACCCACTCAGTTGGTCTGAAACATTCCATTGCAACGTCAATGTTACATCGGAGCCCCCCTCAACTGCTTCATCGATAAACCAGGTTTTGTTTACTGCATTAGCCGTTTGCGCTGGCCCCGAATAACCATCATCATAAAGGCCTGATTCAAGTCGTATCGAATAGTTATCCGCCACCCCGGAATTGTTGATGGTAAGTGGAGTATAACTGGAAGTGGCAGTCCCGACAGGGAACAGAATATTACCTGTTCGACCACCGGAGCCAAGGTTATTTTGAGTTAAACGACCGTTCCCATTGGTAATAATAAATTGCGAGGCAGACGCATTATTTATGCTACCACTATTACCAATTGTAAGATCGGCATCATTAAGCGCCACATAGCCTCCTGATAATGTCAATGATCCATTTACAGTGGTTGCGGCCTGAAGCTGCTTTGTACCGGATCCGGATATTACCAGGTTGTTGTATTCCAGAGGTAATACTGCCTGGCTCCCTAAGCCCCCGTACACAATGGTACCGCTTGATGTTAGCACTGAAACCACATTCCAATCGGGCGCACCACCTGTATAAGTCCAATTCCAAGTGCCCCCGGATTTGTTGTCAAATAAAGATAACAGGTCTATTCCGGCAAAATTTCCTGATTGGGTGATTGTACCTTCATTGTCTATATAGCTGGCAGCCCCCTTGAAGTCTATATCGCCCCCGATAGTCAATACTGCATCTGAGTTATTATTCACCCTGTTGTTTATATCCAATATACCATCAGTCCGCAGATCCCCCTCTATCGAAACGTTTCCGTTGTTGTCCAACCGCGATCCTATGGCTTCAAAAATGGCATCACCATCCACTGAAAGTTGGCCAGTTAAATTGTTTACCAGTCGGGTGGCATTATTCTCAAAGATCAGGTCGTTTTTGACATCAACATCTCCACCACCTGAGAGAGTAACTCTTCCCCCGTTGGAACTCAGCAGAAAATCACTGTTAACAGAAAGCTTCACTCCGCTTTTTACCACTATGGAATTATCATCACCCCCAATTTCAACATAGCTAGTAGCGGCTGAAACGTTAACTGTAAGGCTTCCGCCATCTCTCACCATAATAGATGCTGGCGTAAAAGAAGGTGTACTATTAATTACAGGTGCATTGGTATAGTTATCGGGATCTATTATCACCCTGTCACGGTTACCGGGCAAGGCTCCCCAGTTTCCACTGTAGTTTGCTGCGTTGTTCCAATTCGAATTACTGTTGCCTGTCCAGGTAACATTACCGGTTGGCCAACAGGCCAAAGAGTGGTGATAAGATACCAACTGAACGACTATCAAAAGCAGGGCAATCCTTACAAATTTTAATCCTGCTGCACTCAATCCATCAATGTAAGTCTCTCTACTAGTTCCTGTAATATTAACCGAAGATAACTCTTCTTTGCTTCTATTCTCCTGGTGTAAGTTTTTCATACTAATGAGACCAAATATTTCCGGCAAAAGACATACTCAAAGAATTTGCCACTTCTGCCAGTTTTCCGTTCTGCGTCCTTTTAAAATACCACAAATGACCTATTGAGTTAATAAACACCATTTTGATGTCATATATTAGCTAAATGGAGGCACAAGTATTTGCTTACAAAATTCCCAAAAGAGGAAAATAACTCCCATAATAAGACTATATCAGAGCGCAAAAACCGGCTCGAAAATGTGTCTTATAGCCATATTCTGTACTAAATCACAAAAAATTTATTATTATACTTCTTTTATCACATGAAACAGAATTACACCTGTTCATATTTCATCAATTGCAACATACTAAGAATTATTCGGCATTATTACACTACCTTTATGATGACAGGTACACCATTGACCATCTGCTTTGCAGCGAGATAAGTGATCGACCTTGCATGAATCCATTTTAAGGTGTTTATCACTGGTTTTTCAATAAGGTGCGACAACATTGAAACCTCCCGAAAGCTTTATTGTATGGCAATCGGGACAATTAAAAAATTTTAAGGTCGTGTAAAGGAAAAAGAAGGGGGTAATAATGGTGGATGAAATTTAGCGATCAGCGTATTAAGCTCCGGCCGTCTTCTTTTTTGCCGCGACAGCGTACATTACTATGCCTGCCAGCAGTACCAGGCTCATCACTCCCAGCCAATCATTGGTACATGCATAAAACGTATCGAGACTGCTCAACTGCACTTCATCTATAATAGTGTCCGATTTATTCCAGGAGGTGATCTTGCGCTTTTTCCCGGATTTATCAACAAACATGGAGAGCCCCGTGGTAGCGCTACGTATCACGTCTTTTCGTAAAGAAATAGCGACTGTAGAAGCATATTGAGCATTCTGCTGATACCCTGAAGTATTACCAGCCCAACTATCATTGGCTATGACCGCCAATATATTGGCTCGCTTACTAACAAATTCCGTGGCATAAGAAGGAAACAGAGCATCCAGGCATATCAGCGTTCCGATACGCATATTTTTATACTCAAAAACATTGACAGCATCATCTTTTTCATAGCTCTGAGCTGCCTGGTTTAGCCTTAGCCTAAATCTCTCAAAGAAGGACAGTTGTTCGAGGTAAGGAATTCTCTCCATGAAGGGTACCAGGTTGTTTTTCATCTGAACCTGCGTTGGCCGGTCATAAGCCACCAACATGGCTCCGTTAAACCCACTGAAGTACCTGCCATCACCTGTCGGTAACGCTGAGGCGGGAGCATACTTTGTCGAGCTATATAATTTAAATCCAATAAATCCAACTAATATCGGGGCATTAATTTGCCTGGATACCTCTTTTATTTCCTTCACCGCCGGTTGCTCATCGATATTATTCAATATCAGCGGGGCCATGGGTGAAGTTTTCAAAAAGCCTTCTGACAATACTACCAGGTCCACTTTGTCATTTTGAAGTGGAAGCAGCATGCTACGCAAATCAGCTACCTGTTTTTTAAGACTATTTTGGTCTAATTTTTCATAAGGGTCATCATTACTTTGAATAATAGCTACCCTTATCGTTTTGATGTGCCTCGGCTGAGGATATAAAAGGGTGTTGGTAGCTACAATTATAATGATGAGAGCTGTAGTAGCATACACCCACCTTCTAAAGTGCTTTTTTCCATAATCCCTTATCATCAAAAACACCAGCACATTGAAAACCATAATCAACAACGACCCGCCTAAATAGCCTGTAATTTCATAAAACTGTGCTAGCCATGGTACCGGGCTTAAACCAAAACCCAAATGCAGCCATGTAAAAGAGAACTCCCAGTTGCTATGCAAATATTCATAGCTCACCCAAAGTACAGGTAAAGCCAGCCAATTGATTGAAGAGGGTAAGCCCTTTTTAATCCAGCCAAAGACCATGAACGGTAAACTTTGAAAGAAAGGGATCAAGGTCCAGGCAATAGCAATTATCGCGACACCTTGTGTATTTAAATTGGTATTGCCTATCCAATACATAGTACCCAATGTCCAGATAAAGAAAGTGAGGTATGTGTAGCCCCATATTTTTTTCAAAGAGGTTTGCCGGTTGATCACTAAAATTAAAGGAACGAATGCCACTAAAAGTAAAGGAGTAAGGGAAACAGGCGGCCAGGCTGCTGTCAGCAATAGTCCCGAAATAATACTCTTCAAAAGATCACGCTTCAACAAATTCTTCATAATGCACAATTCAAACCTTTAATTTAAATGATTTTGTTGTCTTACCGAAAGGTATTTTGACATCATTTGATGGGAACTCCGATTGATTTGCCGAGGCAATAGTTAAGAAATGTTGAGGCAGTTCTTTAGAAATACATGAAGGTGTCAATGAATTTGAGGAAGAGGCTATTAACCTGAAAAAAGATAATGAGTGCACCGTCAGTCATTTCATTACACGATGCACACATTTTGCCCAACAGAACTCTGTAAAGCGCTGCTAATTCCTGTTGTATATTATTACCGGCTATAGTTAGGCGCCTCCCTGGTGATATATATATCGTGTGGATGACTTTCCTGTACGCCGGCTGCGGTGATCTTGACAAATTTAGCCTCCTGAAGCTTCTTGATACTGGCAGCGCCACAATAGCCCATACCCGCTTTCAAGCCACCAACCAGTTGATACAACACTTCAGAAACTAAACCTTTATATGGTACGCGACCTACTATTCCTTCGGGGACGAGCTTTTTAATATCATCTTCAGCATCCTGGAAATAGCGGTCTTTGGAGCCTTCTTCCATAGCTTCCACTGATCCCATACCGCGATATGATTTGAATTTTCTTCCCTCGTAGATTATCACCTCTCCGGGAGCTTCTTCAGTACCGGCCAGAAGTGACCCAATCATCACACTATTAGCTCCACCTGCGAGCGCTTTAACGACATCCCCGGAGAAACGTATGCCCCCGTCGGCTATCACAGGTACTCCTGAGCCTTTTATCGCCTTTGACGATTCGTATACCGCTGAGAGTTGTGGCACACCAACACCGGCAATAACTCTTGTAGTACAAATACTGCCTGGTCCTACTCCCACTTTTACGGCATCAGCACCTGCCTCTACCAACGCTTTGGCAGCTTCACCGGTAGCAATGTTTCCAACGATAAGATCAAGATCAGGAAAATGCTTTTTCACTTTCTTACAGGCATCTATCACCCCTTTGGAGTGGCCATGCGCAGTATCTATGCTGATCACATCAACTCCTGCTGTTTTCAGACCTTCAATACGCTCGAGTATATCAGGAGTTACACCCACTGCTGCCCCAACTCTTAACCTTCCGTACTCATCTTTACAGGCATTGGGTTTATTTCTGTTCTTAAGAATATCTTTATAAGTGATCAGACCTGTTAAAATACCGTCCTTGTTTACAATAGGAAGCTTTTCGATTTTATATTGCTGCAATATATCCTCTGCTTTATCCAAACCAATATTCTCCTCGGCGGTAATAAGATCGTCTTTGGTCATGATCTCCGAGATTGGTGTGCTCATGTCCTTATGAAACCGGAGGTCCCGGTTGGTAATGATCCCGATCAACCTTCTGTTTTCATCAACTACAGGTATACCGCCTATTTTATATTCCCTCATGATGTGCTCTGCATCCAATACATTCGAATTGATATTCAGCGTGATCGGATCCAGGATCATACCACTCTGAGATCGCTTCACCTTACGCACCTGCTGAGCTTGTGCCTCTTTGGACATATTTTTGTGGATAAATCCCAGGCCACCTTCCAGCGCCATGGCAATAGCCAGTTCGGCCTCGGAAACGGTATCCATAGCAGCAGATACAAAAGGAATGTTAAGTCTTATGTTTCTGGTAAGCTGTGTTGAAGTGTCGGTATCTCTGGGAAGAATTTCAGAATAACCGGGTTGAAGAAGCACATCGTCATAGGTAAGGGCTTCTAAAATGAATTTGGAATTGTCTAAGGACATAGCAAATAAGCGTTAGTGTTATTTGCCGGGCAAAACTAAACAGATTAGGTCATATAAAAAACGAAACCTTTCGAATTAATTTATATTATGTATAATTGAACCTTTTATCACTTCGTTACTATGGATCAAACCAACCTTAACACCATGAGAATGACCCTGTTAATTTTGGGTGTATTGTCCTTCAGTTTGCTTCATGCGCAGGTTCAAAATGGACAAGCCTCTTTTTACGCTGACAAGTTTGAAGGGCGCCCTACAGCCAGCGGAGAAAAATATTCACATTCAAAACTCACGGCAGCACACAGGTCTCTGCCTTTTGGCACCATGGTAAAGGTGACCAATTTAAAGAACAATAAATCCGTCATTGTCAGGATCAACGACAGGGGGCCATTTGTTAAAGGACGTATCATCGACCTCTCGAAATCAGCAGCTCAGAAACTGGGATTTACCCATCAGGGCGTAACAAAAGTAAACATCGAGGTAATCAACCAAGCAGAAGAAATGGCCTCTACGGATATACCTGAGGTGGTGGAGCCCGTAGGCACTGAAAACAATATCTTCTTTAACCTGGAGGTCGAACGCACTCAGCCCAACGGTTTCGGAATTCAGATTGGCAGTTTCAAGGAGCTAGGACGCGTACTTGAGCTATCAGAAAACCTGAAAAGATCATATCAAAAAGAAGTTATCGTACAGTCACGGTGGATAGATGGTATCCGAAATTACCGGGTGATCGTTGGGCATTTCAAATCACAGGAAAGGGCTGAAAATTTTAAAGGGGAAGTCAGCAAAAGCTATCCCGATAGCTTTGTAGTTGAGTATTTGAAGCTTTAGGTCCCTGATTGAAGGACAGGCCCTTTCTTAAAGCCACTTAGAACGTTAAGGTCAAGGCTTGCGAAGTTCCAAAAAGCGGAGTGCCGTACAGTTGTTACAGTTGTCGGGAACGAGCGTAATGCGGACATTGGCGTTTTCTTAGAGACAATAGTTAAGTGTATCACGACCTCCTATTCATTAATACCTGCAAAGGCCACAGCTTAGTTGCATAAAAATCTAATTTATTATACATTGAAATTTTAACCCGGTCAAACTTTATTTTTCCGGTTTTAGTTGAATGATACAATGAAGCGGATTATCCTTTTATTTTTTGCCCTGGCCCTCACACCCTTTGGGTATAGTCAGGATTCCCTGGTTTTTCTCAAAGATGTCCACTTTAATTCCACCTTTGAGAAGGATATTTTCCATGAGCATTTCTCCCAGGCGAAAGATAATTACCTCGCACTGTTCATGGCCATCAACCCACAAATGGACGCTGCCACCTATGACCGGTTTGCCTCACACTATCAATCACAGTTAGATCAAATTGACCTTGAAAAGCTGAAAGGAAAGAAGCCTGAAAAAAGAATAAAAGCTATTTATAGCAGTATTCACGACCGCTTCTTAAAAAAATACGAACTACAAAACGAGTTCAGCAGCATTTTTTCCGATGGTTTTTATAATTGTGTATCTGCATCTGCCCTCTATGGCATGGTATTCAAAGGGTTTGATATTCCATTTATCATCAAAGAAAAACCTACCCATGTTTATGTAGTAGCTTACCCTGATACGGAAAGGATACTTGTTGAAACTACCGACCCTACCGGAGGGTTCATCACTTTTAGCGAAAGGTACAAACAGGCTTTTGTAGAGCAGATGAAAAAAACCAAACTGATAAGCCAAGAGGAATATCAGGCAAAAACAGCTTCTCAGCTATTTGATCAGTACTACTTTGCCGACCAGGAAATCAATTTGGAGGAGTTAGTAGGGGTACAGTATACTAATGACGCTATTTATAAACTTGAAGGCCAACAACTGGAAGCGGCATACAGCCAGTTGGAAAAAGCATACCTTTTTTATCCTACCGACAAAATTATTTCTTTACTCATAGCTGTGAATGTTGAGATCCTTGACAAGAATAATTACAAAAATATCAATGATGTGCAGTACCTGAGCAAGCTTTCCCGTTTCAAAGAATTCGGCATCTCCCGCGAGATGATGTTAGGGGAGTTCAGCCGTATCAATGATGTATATCTCATCAATAAAGGGGATGCTGAGACTTACCGGAAATTCTATGAAGCGCTGGTGGCAGGAATTGCCGATGATACCCTGAAACAGGAAATCCACTACTTATATGCTTACGAGCGGGGTCGTATTTTACACAATCAGGGCAAGTATAAAGATGCACTACCCTTTTTTGAAGATGCTTTTATGCTCAAGCCAGACAACCAGGATGTAAACAATGCCCTGGTAACAACTCTTGGCCGTAGCCTGATGTACGAGAGTGATAATCTGGTTGTAATTAAAAGTCTTGAAAACTATCGGCAGAGGCACCCGCAACTGGCAGGGAACAATCTATTTAACAGTGCGCTTGTCAATGCGTACTTACTCCAGTGCGGTCGTTCATTTGACCTTAACAAAATTGATGATGCCATCAGGTACAAGGCATTGTTTGAAAAAAACTTCAAGCCTGAAATGACGATTGATGCTACAAATATTGGCCGGGTGTACTCGCTGGCTGCGGTATATTACTTTAAAAAAGGGTATACCGCAAAAGCAAAAAGCATTATCGCACAAGGTTTGGGGTATGCGCCTGGCAACCATGAGCTATTGGTGCGCCAGCGTATGATCAAATGATAAAGCGAGGTACTAGCTAGTGTTGAGTTAAGCATACTTTAGCCATACCAATCTTTGTTCTTTTTGTCCCATGCTGCCTTAAAAATGCTTACGTCCCGAAAGCTTGAAAGCTTTCGGGATGCTCATATTTTTTGCGTTGCCTGGAACAAAAATAACTGCAACTTATACGGCACAGCACACTTAACTCAACACTGGTGCTAGCCTCTGTTTTCTATAGCCAGATTATACTTTTTCTCGGTGATATAAGGATTGCCCAACCTGGTCTGTACTACTGCAATAATGTTGAGCTCTTCCATTATAAACATCCCCGGACCGAGATGATATTTAATATCTAAGACTCCCGGCCGTTGAGGTTCAAGCCGCATAGCATCAGCGGAAATACAACCTTGCTCGTCCAGCTCACCAATATAGTAGACAACCTTTTTAGAATTATCAGAGACAGATATTCTCAGAGTAAACTCATTTGACCTCAAAAGATTGTCTATTTCCTCAACCACAATAGTGGGATACCGGGTTTTCAGCTCTCCATCGGTCAAATATTCCTTCAGCCCCCTGCAGGCTTCGTTATTAACATAGGGCACCTCCGCCAGCAGCCTGCCATCTACCCGGAACTTCTTCCTGAGGCCATGGATCTCTCCATTTACATAAGGCGTTACCTGATATTTACTTCCCGATTCATAATATGTGATCACATCGCCATGTTTTACATTATTCAGGTAGCTGACTTGTTGTCTTAGCCGACCGTTTTTATAGTAATTTTTGGCTACTCCATTCTTCTTACCATCAGCAAAGGTTATTTCATTTTTCAGCGAACCATCCGGATAATACTGTTTGACCACTCCTTCTTTCTTGCCGGACTTCTTTCCCGAGGTTCTGTCCAGGGAATCACAACCTCCCAGGAAAATGGCAAATACAACAAAAAGAATAAAATGGTACGGAGAACTCTTCATGGCTACTTTGCTAGTATGCTATCAATAATTTCTTGTACAGTCTTTTCTGCAGATTCGAGCGCTCCATGCACTGTGCCATAGTTGCCATTAACATTTGCCGCTTCTCCTGCAAAATAAAGTTTATCCTGGAGCGGGGCCGATAATATAACGCGATCATTGTCGCTACCTCCGGGCAGCGGATAGGAATACCCGCCACCGATATTCTCATCAGCCGACCAATCTTTTTTTATAAAAGCATTCAATTCATTATTAGTACTGGCATTTCCTTCAAACATTGCATCTAATTCAGCTATTAGATCAGCTTTTATTACTTCATCACTTAAGCCTGCCAACGCTTCAGCCTCGCTTCCGAATGCCGTAGCGATTAATGTTCTGTTAGTGGAGCTTCTGACAGATCCGGCTCCTTCGTACATAGGTATCATTGTTCCCCCAAAGACCTTAAAAGTAGTCTGCCCCCAAAAATTTCGGTTAAACCTCAGTATCATTTTCATGGCACCATCCATACCAATCCTACTCAATGCCTGAAGTTTATCATCAGGCAAACCGGGAATAAAATTTACATCCCCTCTTTTTATTATTGAAACCGGAACCGTTAAAACCACTTTGTTGGCAGTTAAATTGCCGTTGCTGGTCCCAATAGTCACCTCTTCACCGGAATAATCCACAGACAGCACTTTGGTATTATATTCAATTCGATCCAGTACGTTGGAAAATCGGGAAAAGATAATGTCCTGTAGCGGGTTATTAGCTAATGCTAAAAATTTATTGTTGGTTGGGAGGTTGAGTGACTTAATTATGCCATTGATCCCGATCCGACTATTGTCAGAACCCAACTGGTCACCAAGCAGGCTTTCCAATAGGGGATACGCATCACCGGTGATGCCTGCCTCCTGAATTGCCTGAAGAATAGACTGATCAGTATCTGTGAAGGGAAGATTATTAATGAAATTTTGAGCAGCCGAAAAAGAGGAATCGGCAGCCCATCCGGCAGCGTTTTTTGTTTGTCCGTTAAGGTAAAATAAGTCTTCCCGGGCCTCAGCCAGATCGCTTACCTGGATATTTAGCTCACTGGTGATCTTCAGCAGCAGTGATTCGCCAGTTCGTATGGTATCAGCACCAAGCTCTACCGGAAAGTCGGCAAACCCTCTTATAGATAAGATCCGTCCGCCTATTCTTTCGGAGGCTTCCAATACTGTCACATTCAAGCCCTTCTGCATCAGCAGATCGGCCACATAAAGCCCCGCTACGCCAGCGCCCACAACCAAAACGTTTCCATTATAATCAATGGCTGGCCCTCCGGGATCATCCTCCTTGCATGATGTTAATATTGTAGGCAGAAACAGGCCGGCAGAAGCGCCAATACCTATTCCTTTTAATGCTTTTCTCCTGTTCACGAGCTACTGATTAGGGTTATAGCCACTTCAGACTTTGCTAAAATAATAAATAAAAAGATATATTTGTCACCTTTTGCTATGCACGAGATTTTAGAGCAGACTGTCCAATATTTAACGAACATCAACCCGTATGAGGCTGCCGGGCTAATATTCGGGCTGCTGGCGGTTGTCTTTCTCATCCGTGAGAACATCTGGACATGGCCCGCGGGAATCGCTTATGTATTAGTATCATTTGTAATATTCTGGCAGGAAAAATTATATGCTGACTTTGCGCTGCACGTATTCTTTCTGGCGCTGAATATTTACGGTTGGTGGTATTGGGTGCATGGGGATAAAGACAAGGAAGAAGAGGTGCCGGTCACGAACACCCCGGCCTCGCTATTATTATTATTCATCGTAGCCTCTTTTGCCGGCACTTTCCTTATAGGCTACCTGCTATCCCGTACCGATGCATCCCTACCCTATTGGGACAGTGCCACCACAGTGTTTAGTATTACAGCCATGTGGCTAACCGCACGAAAGAAAATTGAAAACTGGTACTTTTGGTTTTTTGTTGATGTAGTGGCCACTGGCGTCTATTTTTACAAAGACATTTACTTTTATGCCATTCTGTATTTGATCTATATCGGTCTGGCGATATCCGGGTATCTTGCATGGAAGAAAACAATGAACAATCAGGCAGGGAGTTGAAAAAAGTGGTGGTCATCGGGCCTGAGTCAACCGGCAAATCATCCTTATCTTCAGCGCTGGCTGCGCACTACCAAACTGAGTGGGTGCCGGAGTATGCTCGTGAGTATATCGACCAACTGCAACGACCGTACCAGGAAAGCGACCTGATAGAGATCGCCAGAGGGCAGTTGGGATCGGAAGATGAAAAAGCCGCCAAATCCAATAAATTACTAATTTGTGATACTGATCTGATCGTGATCAAAATATGGTATGAACACAGGTACGGCTACTGCCCGAAGGAGATCCTTTCTACCATCAACTCCCGTAAATATGATCTATACCTGCTCACCTACATCGATATACCGTGGGAAGATGATCCACAAAGAGAATATCCGCATCTGATGGAGTACTTTTATAACCTTTTCAAAAGCGAGTTGGAAGCGCTGAATCTTCCCTATGTAGTGGTTAGAGGTGAGTTTGAAGAGAGGATGCGTTCGGCTACCAGAGCTATCGACAGCCGATTGAATTGCGAACAATGACATACATATGTGGCTGATCAAGCCACATATAACTATGAAATAATTGCTCCTTCCTTTTCTCTGTCAACATGATGTTCATCCATGGAAACAGTAGCTTCGGTAATGGTTTCATTATCTTCTTTGTCTTTAAAGAAGCGCTTTTGAAACAGAAGTATCAGTACAACTCCTATAAATATGGACGAATCCGCAATGTTGAATACCGGGCTGAAAAAGAGGAAATAATCACCGCCTATGCCAGGTACCCAATCCGGATAGTAGCCGTCAAAAAGGGGGAAGAACAGCATATCAATCACCTGCCCGTGAAACCATGGAGAGGGCGAACCGGCAGGAGCATTATTAAGAAACACTCCGTAGAAAGTACTATCGATCACATTCCCAACGGCACCTCCCAAGATCAGCCCCATACACCATAGCAAGCCTGCTTTTGCGCCCTTTTTATAGAGATAATAAATATAGTACCCAATTCCGAACATAGCGCCAAGGCGGAACAGTGTCAACAAAAGCTTACCGTACTCATGGCTTGATTTCAAACCGAAAGCCATACCCGGGTTGAGCAGATAGTGTAGTTTAAACCAGTCTCCAAAAACGTCAATCTCACCGGGAGTACCCATGTCCATATTAAAATGAACCAGCAGTTTTACGGTCTGGTCAATAATTATAACTCCCAGAGCCGCCAGGTAATATTTATATAACTTCATTTATGCTTCGATTTTAACCTTAAGCTTGTGCTCATCCATCTCCAGTTCACTTCCATCGCTCAGGTTGTCTAAAATGTTCAGTGACAATGCCTGTGTTTCATTGCAAATATATTCTTTGTTGGCTTCCAACGCGGCATTCACCAGATCAGTGTTTCTCTCTATATTAATTTTTATCTTGTCCTGAACTTCTAATCCCATATCCTTCCGAAGATTTTGCACCCTGTTTACCAGGTCTCGTGCAATGCCTTCTTTCCTGAGTTCATCAGAGATAGTGATATCCAACGCCACTGTTAACCTTCCTTCGGAAGCCACAGACCAACCGGGAATATCCTGGTAGTTGATCTCCACATCCTCTAGCGTTAACTCCACTGTGCCCTCCGATAGTTCCACAACAAGTTTATTTTCGTTTTCCAACTGCGCTATCTCATCAGTAGAAAACTGGTTGATCTTCCCGGATATTTCCTTCACCCTGGGGCCGTATTCCTGACCCAGCTTTCGGAAATTAGGTTTCACATGCTTTACCAGCACCCCTGACTCGTCATCCACAAACTCTACTTCCTTGATATTAACCTCTGACAAAATCAGCTCTTCTACTGCACTTACTTGTCTCTTAAACTGGTCATTTATTACAGGCAGTAAAATTTTTGATAGCGGCTGACGTACTTTTATCTTATGTTTCTTCCTGAGTGAGTGTACCAAAGATGAAATATTCTGTGCTAACGACATACGCTGTTCCAGGTCTACATCTATCACTGACTCATCCTTCTCAGGAAAATCTGCCAGGTGTACGGACTCTGCGCCTTCCAGCCCCGTAACAGCGTTTAGGTCCTGAAACAGTTGATCCATATAAAATGGCGCTATTGGCGAGCCCAACTTCGCAATGGTAACCAGACAGGTATACAACGTCTGATATGCCGCCTTTTTATCCGCATTGTATTCACCTCTCCAGAAGCGCTTTCTGTTCAGCCTTACATACCAATTGCTCAGATCATCGGTGGTGAAATCCTGGATCAGCCTAGCAGCCTTTGTGGGCTCGTAATCTTCATAAGAAGCCTCCACTTTCTCTATCAGGCTATTCAACTTGGAGAGTATCCATCGATCGCTTTCTGTCCTGTCGCCATTGGCAATCTCACCATCTTTGTAGTTAAACCCATCCAGATTTGCATACAATGCGAAGAAAGAATAAGTATTGTGAAGGGTACCGAAAAATCTTCTTTGCACCTCTACAACGCCTTCCATGTTAAACTTGAGGTTATCCCAGGGATTAGCATTGGAGATCATATACCAGCGCGTGGCATCCGGCCCGTGCTCTGCTAATGTTTTGAATGGATCGATGGCATTGCCCAATCTCTTAGACATTTTGTTGCCATTTTTATCCAGCACAAGGCCATTGGCGATAACATTCTTGAAAGCAACATTATCGTACAGCATCACTGCAATAGCATGAAGCGTAAAGAACCAGCCCCTGGTCTGATCCACTCCCTCGGCAATAAAATCAGCCGGGAAGTTGGTGTCAAAAATATCTTTATTCTCAAACGGGTAGTGCCACTGAGCATAGGGCATAGCACCCGAATCAAACCATACATCGATAAGGTCCGGTTCGCGATACATTTTCTGTCCGCTGTCACTTACCAGAAATATGCGGTCTACGTAAGGCCTGTGCAGATCAAAGTCATCGCCTATAGGTTCGGACATAAAACCTGCTTTAACAGCTTTTTGCACTTCAGCTTTCAACTCTTCTATGGAGCCGATACATTTCTGTTCTGTTCTGTCTTCTGTAACCCAAATAGGCAGTGGTGTGCCCCAGAACCTCGATCGTGACAGGTTCCAGTCTACCAGGTTTTCCAACCAGTTGCCAAAACGACCGGTTCCGGTAGACTCCGGCTTCCAGTTGATGGTTTTGTTCAACTCCACCAGTCTGTCTTTCATGGCAGTAGTTTTAATAAACCATGAATCCAATGGGTAGTACAACACCGGCTTATCCGTTCTCCAGCAGTGGGGATAAGGGTGTTCATATTTTTCTACTTTAAAAGCTTTGTTCTCCTCTTTGAGCTTAATAGCGATCTGCACATCAAGCGATCTTTCCGGAGCCTCTCCCTCTTTGTAGTATTCGTTTTTAACATAAATACCGGCAAAATCAGAGATCTCCTTCACATAACGCCCTTGCTTGTCTACAATGGGACCGGCATTACCTTCTTCATCTTTCACAAGGATAGCACCGATGCCTGCCTGCCTGGCTACCCTTTGGTCATCCGCACCGAAAGTAGGAGAGATGTGTACGATGCCCGTACCATCTTCCGTACTAACAAAATCTCCGGGTATTACCTTAAAGGCTGGTCCATCTGGTTCTACATAGGGCAGTAGTTGTTCGTATTCAATACCTGTTAAATCCCTGCCTTTATATTCCTCCACAATTTTGAAAGGAATTAATTTATCTCCTTCCTTAAAGTCCTCGAACGACACCTCTTTGGCCTTTTCGTTGAAGTATTCTCCCATTCTATCCTTAGCCAGAATGACATAAACCAGTTCAAAGGTATATGGATTATATGTTTTTACTTTTACATAGTCTATTTTTTCGCCTACTGCCAACGCAGTATTTGCCGCTAGCGTCCATGGTGTAGTTGTCCAGGCCAGAAAATGGGTATTTTCCTCGCCTTTCAGCTTAAATTGTGCCGTCACAGTAGTGTCTTTCACATCTCTGTACGTGCCTGGCTGATTCAGCTCATGAGAACTGAGTCCTGTACCTGCTGCCGGGGAGTAAGGCTGAATGGTATATCCTTTGTAAAGCAGCCCTTTATCGTAGAGTTGCTTCAGCAGGTACCACAGCGTCTCCATATATTCCCTGTCGAAAGTAACGTAAGGATTGTCCAGGTCGACCCAATAACCCATTTTTTGTGTCAGGTCGTCCCATTCATCTTTATATTTCATTACCGTTTCGCGGCATTTCTGATTATATTCTTCTACGGAGATCTTTTTCCCGATATCTTCTTTTGTAATGCCCAGCTCTTTTTCCACCTGCAGCTCTACTGGCAGTCCATGGGTATCCCAACCACCCTTTCTTTTTACCTGAAAGCCTTTTAGCGTTTTGTAACGGCAGAAGATATCTTTTACAGCACGAGCCATCACATGGTGAATACCTGGTGTACCGTTGGCAGAAGGTGGCCCTTCATAGAATGTGAATGTTTCATGCCCCTCACGTAGATCGACAGATTTTTCAAAAATCTTGTTTTCCTTCCAATATTTCAATATTCGATCAGCTACTCCGGCATAATTGAGCCCTTTATACTCTTTGTACTTCACCTTTTGATCTCCTTTAAAGTATTCTATGATTTAATTTTATCAGAAACGTTCTCTTTTTCGGCAGCCTCGTTATTACCTACCCTGATCAGTTCAAGATCTATTTCCTCGTCTTCATCTTCCTGGTAAAAACCATCGTCATATTGTTCTATCAGCGGATGTGCATCTTTTCTGCGCTTACCATCATCAATAGACATCAACAATGACGGAAGTAGGATCAGGTTGGTGAACATGGCTATTAGCAACGTCACGGAAGTCAGGATCCCCAGCGCTACCGTACCGCCAAAACCAGACCCGGCAAAGATCACAAAACCAGCAAACAGTATGATGGAGGTATACATCATGCTAGCCCCTGTTTCCCGCAAAGTTTTACTGACAGCCACGGGCACGAAAAATTTATTGGCAAAAAGCTCCTGCCGGTACTTGGCTAAAAAATGTATGGAGTCATCAACCGATATACCAAACACAATGCTAAATATAAGTGCGGTACTGGGTTTCAACGGAATACCTGCGAAGCCCATGATACCGGCTGTAATCACCAATGGGATGATATTTGGAATGAGTGAAATGAGGATCATTCTGAAGTTTACAAACAGAATTGCCATGATCACAGAAATGATCAAAAATGCCAATAAAAGACTCATTCGCAGATTCTCTATCAGAAATTTGTTTCCTTTAATAAATAGAGGTGTGGTTCCTGTTATGCTTAACGTCATGCCCGACTCTGCAAACATGGAATCTATTTGCGGTTGTATCACTTCACTGATCAGCGAATCCATTTTGTGTGAGCCTATATCCGCTACCTGCATGGATATCCTCATCTTCTGCAAGGTAGAATCAACAAAAGAGCTGAATAATCCGCTTTCATCATTTTGACCCTGGAGGTATGGAAAAATAAAGTTCTTCTCACGTCTATCGGGAAGGCTATACCTTGCGGGGTTGTTATTATAAAACGCTTGCTTTGCAGCTTTCACAAAGCTGACAATTGAAACAGGCTTTGAAATATCCTGATTAGATTCCAAAAACTCTTCAAACTGCTCCACTTTCTGAAGATTTCTCACGTCTATTACGCCTCTTCTCTCGTGGGTATCGATCACAATCTCGAGTGGCATGATACCGCTGAAATGCCTTTCAAAAAAAGCCAGGTCCTGCTTGATCTGACTATCAGCAGGAATATCATCCACCATATAGGAAACTGCCCTGATCTTTAAAGTGCCAAAAACTGCAGCCACTACCAACACCACTGTGATGCCGTAAATGTAGATCCTGTGCCTATGCACGAGCAGATCCATTCTGGTAAGCGCAAAATCAAGTATTTTGAATTTGAGGTGCTTTAACTGCTTTCCTCCGGGTGCGGGCAGCCAGGAGAATACAGCCGGTATAAGTATTATGCTCACAAGGAAAGTGGCCATAATATTAACACCAGCCACTATTCCAAACTCTTTAAGTATGGTAATATCAGTGGTGGCCAAAACCAGAAAGCCTATAGCGGTGGTGAAATTGGTGATCAATGTGACCAGTCCTATTTTTCTGATCACACGGCTGATCGCCATGATCTTGTTTCCATGCTTTTCAAACTCCTGGTGATACTTGTTTAACAGGTATACCGCATTGGGTATGCCTATGACAACAATTACGGGAGGTATCAGCCCTGTGAGTAGTGTAATTTTATAATTAAATAGTACGAGAGAGCCCAGTACCCAAACCACTATTACGGCAATAACAATAATTGGAAAAAGTACGGCATCCCAGGTGCGGAAGAAAAGAAAAAGTATAAATGCCGTCACAGCAACCGAAAGGAAAAGAAATATCTGCATTTCATTTCTCACCTTACCGGCTACAACCGAACGTACAAATGGTAATCCGGCATATTTGAGATCAATATTCGTGCTTTCTTCAAAGTGAGTACCTGCATCAATAATACTTTCTGTCAGGCCCAGCCGCTTTGGAGAATTCAGCACTTCTCTGTTAATAGAAACCAGGATCAATGTCGCACCGTTTTGGTCATTGATCAACCTGCCGCTGTAAAACTTCTGACCTTCTGCTACTTTTAGCAAGCTATCCAGTGTTTCCTGGTCCTTCACAGATTCATTAAAAATAGGCTTAAGCGCAAATCTTCTTTCTGCGGTATCCTTTTCAAGCCGTTGAATGAGTGGCAGGGAAAGCACATCGTTTACCCCTGGCAAAGCTGCTATTGTAGTGCTTAGCTCACGAAGTCTTTCAAAATTTTCAGGAGTATACAAGCTACTATCTCTGATACCCAGCGCTACCAGGTTTCCATCTTCACCAAATTCCTGCTTAAACTGTTGAAAAACAACCATGTCAGGATCATCGGAAGGTACTGTTTTGGCAAAGTCGTAGCTCATCTCTGCATTACGGGCATGGTACCCCATAAATGCAGTAATTGCTACCAGTATCGACACCAGTAGCAGCCTGTACTTAATAATTATATGCGAGAGTTTTGTCCACATGTCCGAATAAGACCACAAAGGTAATCATTTTAGGCTTAAAGTATAATTTAAAACTATTAAACCTGGCGACTGATCAAGTTCGTGGTAGAGATATTCCTTTTATTTTTCTATAAAGTGAAATAGCG
Organism: Fulvivirga imtechensis AK7; assembly: GCF_000331535.1. Classification (GTDB taxonomy): domain Bacteria; phylum Bacteroidota; class Bacteroidia; order Cytophagales; family Cyclobacteriaceae; genus Fulvivirga; species Fulvivirga imtechensis. The sequence continues at coordinate 52,475 of NZ_AMZN01000046.1, forward strand.
TGTGAATCCGTCATCCCGGATACAAAATCCACGCAGCTCATCAGGGCGCTGTACAGATCGGTATGTTGGGAAATTTCATTTTTTATCTCGACCGGAAGCAGTCGCAGCGCTGACTGGTCTTTTTTTGTCAATGTGGTGTTTTTAATCACCTCAAAGGCTGCCGTAGTAAAAGAAGCCAGCAGCCCCGGCACCACCTCAAATCCCGCAGCCTCTGTCTCCATAACCGACCGCGCCCTGTAAATTTTTTCGATAGACAGACTTTCAATGTCTTTAAGCACTTCGGTAGTTTTAATCTGATCGGTAAGAGCGGTGTCAAATGTACCGTTAAGCAGATTTTTTTCCTCATCGAGGAACAGCGAGCAACACTCATCAATAAGTACTCCTATGGAAAGCGCACGCAATGTACCGATCCTTTCATCGTTACTCTCTATGCGTTCCAGCTTTGCCTGATCAAATTTATCGCGAAGTATACCTGCATAAAGCTCCACGGTATCATCGTAGCTCACCAGGTTAAGCCGGCAGCCATCTTCCAAGTCGATCAGTTGATAACAGATATCATCGGCAGCCTCTACAAGGAAGGCCAATGGATGCCGTGACCAGACATGGTCTGCATACCTGATCAGGCCTACGTTGTCAGCAATAGCCTCAAACAGTGCGCTTTCCGCCTGAAAGAAGCCATATTTTTTCTGACTTCTCCTGGTCTTGTCTCGCCCCGGCAGCAATGATTTTCTCGGATATTTACTAAATGCAGCCAGTGTAGCATAGGTTAGCTTCAACCCCTGATACCGCTCTTTATTGAGTATTCTAAAGCCTTGAGCATTGCCCTCAAAATTCGTAAGATCCTGCCATTGCCATTCATCTACCTGATCTTGAAAAAGTCTGGCAGCCGGATGATTAAGGAAAAACTCCGAGATGGCATCTTCACCGGAATGCCCGAAAGGAGGGTTGCCAATGTCGTGAGTCAATGATGCTGCTGCCACAATAGCTCCAAGATCATGGACTGAAAATTTTTCAGAAAGCTCCTTATGCCTTTGCAAAAGCACCTGCCCGGCTCTTTTCCCCAGGCTACGGCCTACACTGGATACTTCCAGGCTGTGCGTAAGGCGGGTGTGTACAAAATCGTACTCAGGCAAAGGGTGTACCTGCGTTTTATCCTGAAGCCTGCGAAAAGGATGAGAAAATATTATTCTATCGTAGTCTTGCTCAAAAGCACTCCGGCTGATGTCATGCTGTCTGGGGCTCTCTCCTGCCCGTTGGTTTGAAAGTAGTTGCTCCCAGTTCATTTAGAAGTAAGTCATTATTCACACTCAAATACAATCGACAAATTTAGGAGATCGGAGGGATTTAATGCTAGAAATTGTAGTGAAATGAGATTGGGTGTGCTGAGCCGGAAGCCCGAAGCCCGAAGACCGAAGTCGGAAGTACGGTACTTTAGCGACAGCTTTCGGAACCCGGCAGGTCTATAGAAGTAGGCAATCGGCAGAAGCAGTAGGCAAATTTTTAGTCATTAGTATTGAGTCGTGAGTCGTGAGTGAAAAACGAATCTTCATCCAAAGCATGCGAACTACTCTCCTCCTGGGAGGAGATACAGAGGTGAGTGGGGTGCCCATCTGTCCTTCAGACATCTGTCCCCAGGTCGGGGAGACTTTAGCGATGACGTTCGGTGCTCTTCAGTTTCTCCACCTCCGACCTTTGGCCACCTCCGCCAGCGGAGGACAGTACTAATAAGGTTCACGATAATTTGATTTAGTAGTTTCACCCTTTGGAGGGGACTAGGGGGAGGTTAGGGAGTCGAAAGTCCGAAGACCGAAGTCGGAAGTAGGTTACTTTAGCGACAAGCTTTCGGAACCCGGCAGGTCTATAGAAGTAGGCAATCGGCAGAAGCAGTAGGCAAATTTTAGTCATTAGTATTGAGTCGTGAGTCGTGAGTGAGAGACGAATCTTCATCCAAACATGCGAAACCGCTCTCCTCCCAGGAGGAGATACAGAGGTGGGTGGGGTGCCATCTGTCCTTCAGACATCTGTCCCCAGGTTGGGGAGACTTTAGCGATGACGTTCGGTGCTCTTCAGTTTCTCCACCTCTGGCCTTTGGCCACCTCCGCCAGCGGAGGACAGTACTAATAAGGTTCACGATGGTTTGATTTAGTAGTTTCACCCTTTGGAGGAGATACAGAGATGGGTTAAAGTCGGGACTATGGGATGAGTGTCTTCACGTACTAAGCGCCATGCTCTCAACGCTTCGCACTCCGCTATCTTAACCCTCAATATCAATCACTTACCGGTCTATTCTGCGCCTTGTCTATCATGCCACTTACCTGATTACTTTGAAAAGCATCTACATATACCTTAAAAGAAGAACTATGCAATTGTCGATATGGAAGTGTCTTGTTTTAAGTTGGCTTTGTTTATATAGTACTTATTCTTTTGCACATCTCCCTGCAGGAAAGGATTGTGGGGAATCTTGTTTCTCAACGGAGGTGGTCAACATTACCCAAACGGAAAGCGGATGTCTTCAATATTCGCTGCGGATCATTAATGATGGCAACTGTGTGCATGCACTATCTCACTACACAGTTGGGGTACCATGTGGTGACATCCTTAGCGTTTCCAACTCGAGAGGCTGGAAACAGGAAATTGGATTAACAGACCCTACTACCGGTATCTATGGATTTAAGATTGATGATATCTCTGACTTTGGAGAAGATGGTCTAGCCGGTGAATTTACGGTTGATTTTATTGTCTGCAGTAATGATTCATGCGGTGATTCGCTCGACTGCTGGTCGCCACAGGTGGCTTACAAGGCGGGGCAATGCATCTACCGGGAGCAAACTGAGGTTGTGTGCAGCCATTTATCTGCTCATATTGAAACACAGGATATAAACTGCTTTGGGGAGGCAACCGGAAGTGCAACAGTGATCATAGATGACGGGCAGGAACCTTTTACCTACCAATGGTCGAATGGAGGAAGTGACCAGACAATATCTGGCGTTGTTGCCGGAGAGTATTCGGTAACTATTACCGATGCTACCGGTGAATCACTCAATCTCTCAGCCCTCATTAATCAGGCTGCCTCGATGGAAGTGGTATTAGATGTAGCTGATGCTTCCTGTGGTGGCAAAAATGATGGCAGCGCATCGGTGACCGTAATTGGAGGAACGACTCCTTACACCTACGCATGGTCAAATGGGGCAACCACAGGGAACATTGATGGTGTGGGTGCCGGCTATTATGAACTGGTTGTAACCGATGCAGTAGGATGTAAAAAAGTAGTCCCCGTTTCGATAGAAAATATAACGACCATTGAGGTATCGGCATTATCAACACCAACAGGTTGTGCCGAAGCAAACGGAAGCCTAGACCTGACGGTATCAGGAGGAACAGCTCCATACGCTTATGCCTGGTCTAACGGCTCTACTTCTGAAGACATTGATGCTTTAGGGGCAGGAGTGTATCAGGTGCAGGTAACAGATGCTAATGGATGCAGTGTCAGCAGGTCTTTTATCGTTAAGGAAGAGAACCCATTGAAACTGACTGCCGTAACAACAAGAACTTCATGTGTTGAGAATAACAGTGGCGCCATAGACCTTACAGTTTCAGGTGGTTCCGGAGTATATACTTATCTATGGTCCAACGGTGCCACAACAGAGGATATCCAAAATTTAGCCGCAGGTTTTTATACAGTAACCGTAACCGATACTGGAGGCTGCCAAGCCACTCTCCGAATTTCAATAGTGGCAGAAACCTTTCAGGTAAGCAGCAATACGCAGGATCCTTCTTGTCATGGAACGGGCGATGGCTTTATACAGGTTGCCCCTTTGGGAGGAACAGCCCCCTATTCCTATTTATGGTCAACCGGAAGTATGGATAAAGACCTCACCGGACTGACCAGTGGCATCTATAATGTCACCATCACTGATGCCGCAGGTTGTTCGAGAAAGCTGTATTTTGTGCTTAACGACCCGGCCGGGATATCGGCAACGGCTGTTGTTAATAATGCTAATTGTGAAATTGAGGGGTTCAGCCTCGATCTTTCAGTAACCGGTGGTGCCGCTCCTTATGTATTTGCCTGGTCAAATGGTGCAACCTCAGAAGACGTGTCCGGGCTGGCTATCGGTGATTATACGGTAGAAATAACAGACAGTAATGGTTGCTCAACAAGCCATACCTATTCCGTAGACCCTACATTGACAGAGTGTACTGATCTTACTGATCCGAATGAGGGAACTGATGATGGATCTGATGACGGTACTGACAATGGATCGGATGATGGTACTGATGACGGGTCAGATACCGGAGATGATAACGGATCGGACGATGGATCTGGCGGTGATGATGGTACAGGTGGTAATGACGGCTCTTCTGATGATGATGATGACAGCGGTGATGGAAGTGGAGATGGTGGTGACGGTTCTGACGGTGATGGCTCAGATAGTGGAGATGACGATGGCGCCTCGGGAGATGGCGATTCCGGTGGTGGAGGTACTGGTGGAGACGGTAATGGGTGTTATGATCCTTTTGAAACAGAAGTAGTATTAGTATCTGTCGAAGGCAATTGCTACACCTACTCAGCCACTATATCTTATGACGGACAGCATGTCCATGGATTGTCGCACGTTTCGTTTGGCCTTGAATGCGGCACTATTGAAGCTTTGACCAACTCTGAAAACTGGAAAATGGAATTTGGTACAGATCCGACCACAGGACTGTCGGGCTTCAAAATCGATGACATCGGTGGCTTTGGTGAGGGTGGTATGCCTGAGGAGTTTGATATTGAATTTACCATCTGCACTGATAATGCAGATTGCGCAAGTACTTTGTCTGAGATGAATTTCACAGTGGGCTACAAATATGGTGGCTGTGTGAGCTATGACGAAGTGTCTGCTAAACAGTCGTGGCCGGAAGCAGAGGTGCTGGCATATCCCAACCCATTCATGGAAAGTACAACTATACGCTATGCCGCTCATGCTGATGAATTTGCAACAGTAGATGTTTACAACGGACAAGGAAGGAGAATCGGCAGATTATATGAAGGTATGGTCAAAAAAGGTGTGACCTATTCATTCATTTTCGATGCTACAAAACTGCCTGATGATATTTATACCTATAAAATCACGACCCACAGAAGGGTGAATATTGGTAAGATCATCAAGCGGCTGAGAAAATAAAACGACAGTGATCGGTGCTATGTTAAAGCTGCTTCAAAAGTTATCCTGTACCGGATGACTTTTGAGCAGCTTTCTTTATGCTTTTAGCTTTTCTTTAAATACTCTTTTTACCTTTTCAACCTTTGGTCCTACTACATATTGACAATAGGGTTGCTCCTGATTTTGGTTGAAATAATTTTGATGATAATCTTCTGCCGGATAGAAATCTTCCAAAGGAGTGATCTCTGTAACTATCGGTTTTTCAAAGGTCCCGGATCTGTCTAGTTCTTCTTTAATGACCTCCGCAATTCTCTTTTGCTCATCGTCATGATAAAATATGGCCGACCGATATTGCGTGCCTACATCGGCTCCTTGTTTATTGAGTGTGGTAGGATCGTGTGTTTTCCAAAAAACCTCCAGTATATCCTCAAAAGAGATCACCTGTGGATCATAGGTGATTTGGGCCACTTCGGCATGTCCTGTCAGCCCGCTACACACCTCTCTGTAGGTAGGGTTTTTAATTTTACCACCCGTATACCCTGATATCACCGATTCCACCCCTTCCAGTTGTTGAAAAACAGCTTCAACACACCAGAAGCATCCTGCTCCCAATGTAGTCTTTTTCAATCCGGGAATTTCCTTTTCATCCGCCATAAAATGAATTTTTGTTTATCAGATAAACTGTTTATCTGTCTATTGGTTTTAAAATACTTCCTATACTTATTTATAAAGTATTCAGTTTTTGTAAGAAAACTCTATGTGGCTTTAAGAAAACGTTCCCGCTCCAAGAGCGGGATGAAGCCCCAAAAACGGAGCGTACTAAGGGCACGAGAGCACTTTTGGGGCAAGCACAACGCAACATTGACGCTTTCTTAGAGACACTATTTTGACTGACAATTTCCGGGATTAATCTCCAAACGAAATACCGATGCTTCTGGCCGCATGAACCATAAATGAAGAAGTATTGATCGTATTATATTCGCTGGTAGCTTCCTTCAATGATACAGAAGTGATCTTATTGTTTTTGTAAGAAACCATCGTTCCATAACTCCCCTTCAGCACCAATTCAAAAGCCTTCACACCAAACATGGTTGCCAGTATTCTATCGAAGGCAATGGGTGTACCTCCTCTTTGGGTGTGGCCAAGCACGGTTTCTCTTATATCAGCCTCACAGCCGGCCTCTTTCAACTGATCGGAAAGTCTGTAGGCCACTCCTCCAAGCCTTTTGTGCTCATAACCAATTTCTTTGCTTTCCCTGCTGGTAACAGTACCCTCTATGGGTACCGCCCCCTCCGCTACTACAATATGGGCAAAACCTTTTCCTTCGTTGTAGCGCTGGTTTAACCTTTCTACCACCTTCTTAATGTCATACGGGATCTCCGGTATCAAACATACCTCTGCTCCCCCGGCTATAGCGGTATGCAAAGCTATCCATCCGGCGCCTCTTCCCATCACCTCCATGATCATCACCCGATGGTGACTCTCAGCAGTGGTCACCAGTTTATCAAAACTATCTGTGGCTATTTGGACGGCCGTCCGAAAACCGAAAGTGAAATCAGTTCCCGACAGGTCGTTATCAATGGTTTTAGGAACACCTATGATATTTACCCCCTTTTCATACAGCATCTGAGAGATCCGCTGCGAACCATCACCGCCAATGCTTATCACTGCTTCTACTCCAATACTCTTTAGTCTGTCGATAAGCTCACCGGAGCGGTCTTCGATCTTATAAGTGCCATCAGGTTGCTTTACAGGAAAATCAAATGGATTTCCCTTGTTTGTCGTCTTCAGGATAGTTCCTCCTTTCACATGAATGCCTGCCGTGGTTTTTTCATTAAGGTCCATTAGCTCCATCGGCTCCTTCATCACCCCGTTAAAGGCTTCCATACTTCCTATCACCTCCCAATCCGATTCGGTTCTGGCTCTTTTAACGATACCTCGTATTACGGCATTCAGGCCCGGGCAGTCGCCACCGCCTGTCAGTACCAGTACTTTTCGTTTTGCCATAGTTAGATAGTTACAATTGGTTTAAATTAATGATTATTTAGTAAGTTTATCAACATGTTAAAAAAGAGTTTACATACTCCGATGAAAAAGCTACTCCTTCTCTTCTTCTTACAGTTTCCCGTCCTGTTTGTTTATGCCCAGGACCTGCAACCTGTTCCCGAACTTTGGCATAGAGTAACTGACCTGACAAATACGCTGTCTACCATCGAGGTAGAGCAGTTAGAAAGAAGGCTACAGGCTGTTGAGAGTGATAAGGGCAGCCAAATCGTTGTCGTGATCGTACCCACCACCGATCCTGAGCCGATCGAAGACTATGCTATCCGGCTGGCCGAGCAGTGGAAAATAGGGAGGAAAGGCGTGGACGATGGAGTGATCCTGCTCATTGCCAAAAATGACAGGCGCATAAGAATTGAAGTAGGGTACGGGCTGGAAGGCGCCATACCTGATGCCACAGCGAAAAGGATCATCGATACCTATATTACACCCAATTTCCGTCAGGGAAACTTCTATGCGGGTATCGAGGAGGGTCTGGATGCCTTAGTGAGCGCGGTACAGGGTGAAGAATTGCCCGAGCCTTCACCACAGAGCACATCAACGAAAGACTCGGACATCCCTTACTTCTTTTTGGTGATCGTATTTGTGATCATCGGGCAGGTTCTCAGTAAAAAAATGGGCAAATGGAAGGGGTTGTCGCTGGGAGCAGGAGGGGCTATGATCACCGGGCTGTTGTTTGCCGGCTTAAGTGCGGCATTTATTATGATATTCATGTATGTATTCATATCGCTACTTGCTTTATCCGGGGGTCGTGGAAGCCGTGGCGGATACTACGGAGGTGGCTTTGGGGGCCGTGGAGGTGGAGGTTTTGGCGGAGGCGGTGGTTTCAGCGGGGGCGGTGGTAGCTTTGGTGGTGGCGGGGCCTCAGGTAGCTGGTAAAGTAAAAATATTATGGCACAAAACAGTTTTAAATTTACAGCAGAAGAAAAACAGCAGATAAAGAAAGCTGTAGAAGCAGCCGAAAGTAAAACTTCCGGTGAGATCGTTCCGTTTTTTGTTGATCAGAGTGATGAGTATGAGATAGCTGCCCTTCGAGGGGCGATCATATTCGTAATAGCAGCGCTATTCATTGTAGGGTTGCTATCCTATACCTGGGCACTGCCTTTTCCAATAACTCCCCTGGAGATCATTATTTTCACACTTTCCATGGGTGTGCTAGGCTTTGTTCTGGCCAGGTATTCGGAAACAGTAAAAAGAATATTCGTGCCCAAAGAGCTTATGGTCGAGCGTGTAGAACAGAAGGCATTGATCGCTTTTTTGGAGGAGGAAGTGTTCAACACCAAAAAAAGAACAGGGATATTGATCTTTGTTAGCCATTTTGAGCATATGGTAGAGGTGATCGGTGATTCCGGCATCAACGAAAACGTGAAGCAGGAAGAGTGGCAGGCTGTAGTAAAACTAGTCATAGAAGGTATAAAAGCGAAAGATCCGGCCAGTGGTATCATCAAAGGAATTCATTTATGTGGAGAACTTTTAGAGCGTGCAGGGGTTAATAAACCACGGGACAACCGCAATGAATTATCTGATGATATAAGACTGGGTTAATGTCAGACGTACTCATCTATGGTGCATATGGATATACAGGTGAGCTCATAGCCAGGGAAGCCAAAAGGAAGGGCTTGAAAGCTATCCTTTCCGGTAGAAATCTGAAAAAACTGGAAAAAATAGCTCATGAAACCGGTTATCCCTTCCATGCCGTGGACCTCAATGACCGCCATCGTCTGGTTGACTTACTGTCGCGCGTAAAAGTGGTGATCCACTGTGCCGGCCCATTTAAGTATACCGCCCGCCAAATGATCCATTCCTGCCTCGAAGCCAAAACACACTACCTGGACATCACCGGTGAGTATCAGGTATTTGAAATGGCGCATGCTTATGGAGATGAGGCCAGGCGAAAGAAGGTCATGCTGCTTCCCGGCTCTGGTTTTGACGTTGTACCTTCAGACTGCCTGGCTGCGCACCTCAAATCATTTGTTCCACGAGCTAATAATTTGGAGCTGGCGTTTACCAGCACCAGCGGATTTAGCTCCCGGGGTACTGCAAAAACAGCCATTGAAGGCTCGGGAGAAGGGCAGATCGTTCGTAAGGAACATCAACTGAAAAGCTATCCGCTGGGCCAGCGTGTAAAAAAGATAAATTATGGCCCTTTTGAGAAGATCTCAATGGGCATTTCCTGGGGTGATGTGGCTTCGGCTTATTTTAGCACTGGAATCCCAAACATCGAAGTGTATATTGGCGCCACTCCCAAACAAGTGCGCCTTTTTAAATGGATGCATAGGCTCAGGTTCCTGGTCAGAATGAAATGGGTTAAGAATTACCTCAAAAAACAGGCGGATAAAAAACCGGCCGGACCTTCAGAAGTAAGGCGTCAGAAAAGCCAAATGTATCTGTGGGGCAAGGCGGAACAAGATGGTCAAAGCAAAGAGTTGCGCCTCATCACGCCCAATGGGTATACCCTCACGTATAAAACAGCCGTGTTGTTTGCTGAAAAGATCCTACAGGGAGAGTTTACTCCGGGTTATCAAACTCCATCAACTGCATTTGGAAAGGATGTAATCCTGGAAATAGACGGGTGTTCGTTTATATAGTTGGTTTTAACCGCAGAGAGCACAGAGAAAATACAGAGGGTGCAGAGATTTTTCTCTATGTTGGTCTTGAGTACTCTATTTCATTGACGATTCAATCTAATCTACACCAATCTCTTACGGTCATCGCAAGGAATCGAAGCCATCGGTAAATCCGAAGTTGGCTATCGTACTTTAGTTATTAGTATTGAGTCGGAAGCCCGAAGACAGAAGTCGGAAGAAGGCTACTTTAGCGACAAGCTTTCGAAGCCCGGTAGGTTTATGGAAGTCGGCAATTTTTTAGTCTTTAGTATTGAGTCGTGAGTCTTGAGTGAAAAACGAATCTTCATCCAAAGCACGCGAACTACTCTCCTCCTGGGAGGAGATAGAGAGGTGGGTAAGGGGTACCTCTCTGTCCTTCGGGCATCTTCCCAGATCGGGGAGACTTTAGCGATGACGTTCGGTGCTCTTCAGTTTCTCCACCTCCGGCCTTTGGCCACCTCCGCCAGCGGAGGACAGTGCTATTAAGGTTTCATGATAATTTGGTTTAGTATTTTCCCCTTTGGAGACCCTTAGAGGGGCAGAGGGAGGTTTTGGGGTCGGAAGACCGAAGTCGGAAGTACGTTACTTTAGCGACAAGCTTTCGAAGCCCGGTAGGTTTATGGAAGTCGGCAATTTTTTAGTCTTTAGTATTGAGTCGTGAGTCTTGAGTGAAAAACGAATCTTCATCCAAAGCACGCGAACTACTCTCCTCCTGGGAGGAGATACAGAGGTGGGTAAGGGGTACCCTCTGTCCTTCGGGCATCTTCCCAGATCGGGGAGACTTTAGCGATGACGTTCGGTGCTCTTCAGTTTCTCCACCTCCGGCCTTTGGCCACCTCCGCCAGCGGAGGACAGTGTTTTAAGGTTTCACGATAATTTGGTTTAGTATTTTTCTCCTTTGAAGGAGGGCATAATGTTCTTTAGTTTCATATTGGGAGAGGAATCTATGCACAAGTAGCTGCTTTAAAGATGTATATATCTCTCCCTTGGGACACCAATGACACGTTTTCATTACATGCTGATAGTCAGATGATTATTCAATTATCCACTACCGTCAATTCCAGGATGACGTGGTGGTTTATAATTTCTGTTGCTCCTTCGTTTCCTCCGCGCTTAATCCACCAGGCTTAAAAACTGAAATGGAGACACAAGTGACGCTATTGCGTAACACTTGGGCCAGGAAAAGGAGCAAATCTTCCCATCAATTACCCACCATAAAAACAGCATTGGAGAACAGCAGCTTACCATTTTCCCAAAAAGCACGGAACAGTGGGTTGTCCACCATATAGATCACCTGCCCCCGGCCCTTGTTTTCAACACCAAACACCAGGCTGTTTTCCAGGCGTTCCGTGGCCTTGTAGCCGGCAAAACCGCTTACAGGTTCGGTTTTTCCTTTGATAACGCCCACGTTGCCACCTTCTTCAAGGAAAGCAAATTTCAGGTTGTTGGTTTTCAAAGTGAAGTACTCCTTATCGTAGCCATACGCCAGGGGATGAGTATTATCCAGGTTGATCTTAAATATGGCTCCGAAGATCTCACTGCTCAACTGGTCCCGCTCCTGCTCAGCGTAGGTTTGCAATTGCTCTTCAATAGTAGGCTCTTTTTCTTCCTCTTTCTTCTCCTTTTCAGTGGCAAATTCCTTCAGTGCATAGCCCTTTTTGTCCTTGAACGAATTCAGCGCAGAGCCAATGGCTATCAGCTTGCCACCACTTCTCACCCAGGAATTTATCTCTGCCAATATATCGTCATTAAACACGCTATACCATCCATGGGGTACAATCAGCACGTTATAATCATCTAGATCTACTGAACTGAAATAATCCATACCAATATTGGTGATTGGATAATCGATCTGTTGCTCAAAGAAATGCCATATCTCACCAAAATTCAGCGATGAAGTTTGGGGTCCTGCCAGTACCGCAATTTTTGGGGTCTCTATCCGCGCTACATCAGCCGAACCGAGGTCGGTGCCGTTTTCAGCAAAGCCGGTAGACACAGGCACCACATTTCTGTCATATTTTTTTGACAACTGCGCTATCTTTTTATCAAACTCCGAACCCAACCGCTCATTGGTTCTCCTGGTTATTACGATAGACCCCCGCCCGAAAGATTTACCCTCTATTTGTAAAGGCTTGCGAGCCACCCGTGCATTAATACCCTCTTTTAAAACAGCCGCTAAAAATTTCACATCCTGAAGGCTTTTATATTCCAACATATAGGCATATACATTTTTGCTTTCCGGTTTCGGTGTTGTGGCCGGGCTCACTGTGTACTTGCCGCTAATATCCACTTTATCTGTTAGCGCATACGCATCGAGGCCATAGGCATAAGGTAGCGACCATGCAGTGATGTCGTACGTAAGGGTATCGGAGAGTTTAGCAACAGGCTCAAACAATGCCGTAATCAATTTAGACATGGGTTGATACGTGCTGATAACTAAGTCATTAGCGCCAACAGACACTGATGTTGATGACTTGGACAGATAGCTGTATCCTTTTACAGGTTTGCTTATGCGTGTAGTGCCGTATTGGATATGGTGCTTGTCGAGAAAGCTCGCCAAACTCCTGATCTTATCAGCATGGTTGGTGCCCTTCACCACGTAGGTTTTATAAGTAGCTGCGGGACTGTTGATATTCTGCTTGAAGTACCTGGCAAACTCTTCAACTACCTTTTGTGCATTTTGCGCGGTTATTTCAACCGTGGAAATGCCGGTGGTAAAGTGGTGGGCCACCCTGTCCTTTAGCGTAAGCGTATCACCGTATTCGGTTAGTACACCAAGGCCTGCATATCCATGACCCGCCTGTTCATAGGTCATGCCAATGGCGCCATTGTAGGTAGGATAAGTATCGCCATAGCTGGGATAAAGCAGGTCGAAACTTTCTTTGGTGAAATATAACCAGCCTTCAGCATCAAAATATTTTGCATGATTTTTACCAATCGTTGTCTGGAACTCCCGCTGCCACGGGGTAATTACTTCATGAAAAGGCTCCGCTGCAGGGGCGAAATAGTAAGGGTTGTTAATAAACTGTTCGTGAAAATCGACATGTACATGAGGCATCCACTGGTGATATACCTTTGACCGGCTTGCCGATTCTTTCTGCGTTTGCCATGCCCAGTCCCTGTTCAGGTCGAACAAGTAATGGTTAGGGCGCCCTCCCGGCCAGGGCTCGTGATGCTCCATGGCATCTCCGTCAGGGTTGAAGTTTTTATTCCCGTATTGATTATAAAAGTTTGCATAACGATCTCTTCCATCCGGATTGACACAGGGATCGATAATGACAACGGTCTTTTTCAGCCACTCCTTTGCCTTACTATCCGTCAATAGCGTGTGGATGGTTTTCATTGAAGCCTCAATGGAAGAGGCTTCGTTGCCGTGGATGTTATAACTGAGCCATACGAGTGCCACATCTCCAACAGATGCCTGTCCATCTGATAAACCCGTGCGAGCCAGATTGGATATTCTGATCTCCTCAAGTCGGGCCATATTCTCTTGTGAAGAAAGAATGGCCATGATCAATGGTCGATGCTCATAGGTTTCCCCATACTGCTGCAATTGTACATTCTGCTGGCTTTCAGCAACATGTTTGAAATATTCCACAACTTTATGGTGGCGGGTAAACCTCTCCCCCAGCTCATATCCAAGGAATTCTTCAGGAGACTGAAGTGTTTGTGCCTGGACGACTGTAAAAAGGCTCAATAAGATGAAAAGCAAGTAAGGTCGTTTCATATCGGTTAAGTTTCGCAGGGAATTTATATAAAAAACCACTGGCTAACAATCAGTTTCGATCTGCTTCATTCTTTATTTTTGACAAAAGGCGCCTAATCTGTGGCAAGTGGTGATCAAAATGGGATTGATAAAAAGACAGTACCTGACTAATGTTGATCATACCAATAAAAGGATGCCTGAAGATCTTGTGCCGGAGCTTATCATCAGGAAGGTTAGCTATAAAAAGATCCAATTCACTTCTTATTGCTTCCCACGACTCCCTTATGTCCTGAAGATCAACTTCCTCAGGCATGTTTTCACTCACTACTTTTGGGGCCTTAAACTTAAGCGGAAGAGCAAGAGAAGTCTTCAGCATAAACATGCGAAGTCGCTCCCGCACAGAGGTATTATCATTATCCGACAGGTTACTCCCTTTCTTTCTCATATACTGTAAAGAAAGCACCTCCACTTGCAACAAATGGTGCAACAACTGCCCTACTGACCATTTGCCCGGTTCAGGGGGGCTGTTCAACTCCTCTTGGCTCACACCACTTACCAATGACAGCAGGTTGGCTTTTGATGCCTCGAGGGTTTCAAATCTTTTTTTCAGTGATTCTTTCATTGTAGCCATTAATTTATAAATAAATACCGGTTCAGCTTGCGACACTAATAAGATGTTGTGAAATTACAGATGACAATATGACCTAAACCTGATTGAGTAACCAGCATGATGACTAAAAAAACAGCAGCTCTGGTACTTTCCAGCGGTGGCGCAAGGGGAGTAGCACATATCGGAGTGATAGAAGGCCTTCTTGAAGAAGGATATGAGATCAAATCCATTGCCGGTAGCTCCATGGGGGCAGTAGTAGGAGGAGTGTTTGCCGCAGGTAAACTGCCTGAATTTAAAGAGTGGGTCTGTAACCTGGATAAAATCGATGTATTTAAGCTTATGGACTTCACATTAAGTACCCAGGGATTTGTACGCGGAGATCGTGTTTTTAATGAGATGAAAGCCTTTATCCCCGATTGCGATATTGAAGACCTGCAAATCCCGTTTGCTGCTGTGGCAACTGATATTGTCAATAAACAAGAGGTGGTGTTTAAGTCAGGTAGCCTGTTTAAAGCGTTGAGGGCCTCAGCAGCCATCCCTTCTGTGTTAAAACCAAGTATGGTGGAAGGCATTGAATTAGTTGATGGAGGGGTGTTAAACCCTATTCCCATAGCGTATGTTAAACAATCAGCATGTGATGTTGTTGTCGTTTCGGATGTCAATGCAGCCGTACCTTGTATGCTGAAAGAGCAGGAACAAACCCTGATAGAGGAAAAGGGTCGATTTGCACCACTCATAGAAAAATGGAACAGCTTCTTTCCAAAGAACAGCACCAAACAGAAAAGGCTCAGTTATTTTGAGTTGGTAGTAAAGTCTGTCGACCTCATGCAAGACAGAATTTCGGAATACATTATTGAGCACAGCCAACCAGATGTCGTGGTAAGAATCTCGCGGGAAACATGTGGTATGTTCGAATTTTATAGAAGCAAAGAATTAATTGACTGTGGCAAACAGGAATTTCATAAATCATTAAAAGATGCACTACAAAGATCTGAATAATGCCGTTGGCAATGTTGATATTTACCTGCTGGACCAGATACTGAAGGGCCGGTTTGAGGGATGTAAAAGAATACTTGATGCAGGATGTGGCGAAGGACGTAACCTTAGATATTTCGAGCAAAACAGGTATGACATCTACGGTATTGACACCAATCCTATGGCTATAAAAATGGTGCAAATGATGTATAAATCAACCCCAAAGGATAACTTTCTTCATGGGACCGTTGAGGAGCTGCCATGGAAGGACAATTTCTTTGATGCCATTATTTGCAGTGCCGTACTTCACTTTGCGCAAGATAGGACAGCCTTTTATCAAATGATCTATGAACTCATCCGGGTACTGGATAAAAAAGGGGTGCTGTTTATACGAATGGCCACCACAATAGGCCTGCCGGACCCATCAGACACTTCGTTTTCCTATAGGCTTGCACCTGAGGATATTGAAAACCTATTAGAAGACCTGGGTTTGAAAAAGCTTGAACCCTTCAAAACCGTTGTGGTTGAAGACCAACGCTCCATGTGTGTAATGGTTTTAGAGAAGTAATCCAAGATTATTTTTGAAGATTGTCTGATAATTTATAGATTGTATTCCAACCAAAATTCATTTTAAACTATGGAAACAACATTAGACTCATCGGCAGGAGCCTCTTCCGGCAACTATGCTGGCTTTTGGATCAGATTTGTTGCATGGATTATTGACGCAATTGTGCTATCCATTGTCAACTTCGTTATCATTGTCCCCATATTTGGGGCCTTAGGGTTCGGGGCCTACGAAAGTATGTCAGGGGGAGAGGTTAGCCAAGGCCAGATGGACGCTATGATAGCAATGTTAACCGGTGCCGGCCTGGTGCTTCAATTAATACAAATAGGCATTGGCTTGCTGTATTTTGCCTTAATGGAATCAAGTGCCAAACAGGGTACTGTTGGTAAAATGGCTCTGGGGCTTAAAGTAATTGGCAAAGACGGACAAAGGATCAATTTCGGACAGGCTGTATTGCGGTATATTGGCAAGATCATATCAGGTATGATATTAATGATCGGTTATATTATGGCAGCTTTTACCGAAAAGAAGCAGGCGTTACATGATATGATTGCCAGCACATATGTAGTGAAATAACTAAATTTATCAATCAAAATTTTTCTATGGATACAACATTAGATTCACCTGTATCAACACATGCCCCGACCGAATATGCCGGGTTTTGGCTGAGATTTGTAGCGTACATCATTGATGCCATCATTTTGGGTATTGCGCATTGGATTATTATCATGCCTATCCTCGGACTGCTTGGCTTTAGCGCTTACGGAACATTTCCGGGAGGAGAAATGTCCGATGAAGAGATCGCTGGCTTTGCTTCATTATTCGCGGGGTCTATGATGATTATTCAACTCATCAATATTGTTTTGTACTGGTTGTACTTCGCCCTTATGGAATCAAGTAGCAAACAGGCTACTATCGGAAAGATCGCCTTAGGCCTGAGAGTAACAGACATGCATGGTGAGAGAATAGGCTTCGGCCAGGCCACAGGACGTTACTTTGGAAAGATCGTATCAGGTATAATCCTACTGATCGGATATATCATGGCTGGTTTTACAGAAAAGAAACAGGCGCTGCATGATATTCTTGCGAGTACCCTGGTTGTGAAAAGTAATTAGATAAATATTCTAAAAATAGAGAGGCAGTCTCAAAAGTCTCCTTCTGGCAGTCATCCGAAACTTGATTAAGAATCCCCCATTAATTTCTACATATTTTTAGGGGATTCCAATCAAATTTGGAATGACGAATTGACTTTTTGAGACAGCCTCTTTTCACTAAAAGTCTCCGGGATTCAGAATTAGATTAGATATACTTAGTGTTTGAAAGAAAACTCTAAGTGGCTTGAAGAAAACGTTCCCGCCAAAGGGCGGGATGAAGTTCCAATAAGCGGTAGTCCCGTACAGTTGTTACAGTTGTCGGGAAGAGCATTTTTGGAACGAACGTAACGCGGACATTGGCGTTTTCTTAGAGACATTACTTAATAAAGATTTCTCAGCAGCTCTTCTGTCTAGCCTGCCTTTGTAATGAAATCACCTGCCTCAATCTCCAATTATTGAACACCAGGCGGCTTTGACGATTGCAGAATAATTTATAGATTGTATTAACCAAAACTTATATCACCTATGGAAACTACATTAGACTCTCCCGCAGGAGTAAATCCCAGAACAGAAGCTATGTCTGTCAAAGATTGGATGATCACCATCCTGATAGCAGCAATTCCATTAATCGGATTTATCATGCTCTTTGTATGGGGCTTTGGAAGTGATACGAATGTCAACAAAGCGAATTGGGCCAAAGCCACATTGATCTGGATGGCCATTTTTATTGGTCTGTATATTCTAATTGCCGTTGTATTCGGAGCAGCAATATTATCAGGATTGGGAGGTTATAATTAAGAATAGAAGGCTGTTTCAAAAAAGCATTATCATTTGATCATGTAAAATTTTGAGACAGTCCTTTTTATATCAACAAGTTCAGTTGCTCCTTTTTCATAAAAATATTTACCGGTAAGGTCCCGATAAATTCACCATCTGCCTCAATAAAGCAGTTGTCACTTGCTGAAGTGATATGGAGTTCATTTGCCGCTCTGTACAATACCTGAGGATGATCCACTTTCTTTCCTCTCTTAATCTTGACAACATTTCTCAAGTAGTCAATCAGCTTCACATCTCCGCTGATCATCACAGAAAACTGTCCATCGGCCGGATCTGCATCAGGGGCAATGCACATGCCATTGCCGAAATACTTGCCATTAGCCACTACAAGCGAATTGGCTTTCCCTGACCATTGCCATCCGGGTGTATGACAAGCCACCGGTTGATTACTGTAGTCCATAAAAGTACGAACAATAGCGCTGAAGAAAGTAAGCTCCGGGCCTAACGATTTGGAAGAGTTATTCACCCTTTTCACCACTTCCGCACTCATACCAATGCTGGCAATATTGATGAAATAACGCGACTCATCTTTCAAAGGCAATTCGATCAGGCCTATATCGAGTTTTCTTGTTGCTCCATACTTAATCGCACGTAGTAATTCCGCAACTGTCTTCGGTGCCGGTACCGTACGGGAAAAATCATTGGCCGTGCCATACATTAACGTGCCTAAGATGCATTGAGAATTATTGGATTGCATAATACCATTGACCACTTCGTGCAGCGTACCATCCCCTCCTACTGAAATGATATACGAACAGCCATGATCAATTAGTTGCCGTGACAGCCCGGTAGCCTCACCAATATGGGTAGTCTCTGCCACCTGAAATTCAAATTGCTTTTCACTGTCTTTCACAGTATTATATTCAATGAAAAAGCGATCCTTTACCCTCTTTTTTCCGTTAACAACAAAGCCAACTTTTAACATATTTGTATCAGTTAAAAGCCCTAAAGTATATACCTGTCGGGGAACAGACAACACATTTTGTTGTTACTGGTTTATATTTGTCCGCAACATCATTAAAATATTGAACTATGCAAGCCATTTGGAACGATAAAGTGATTGCTGAAAGTGACGACACAATAGTGGTAGAAGGAAACCATTATTTTCCGAAAGAAGCTATTAAAAAAGAGCATTTTGTGCAGTCAGATCACCATTCTGTTTGTCCATGGAAAGGAACTGCTTCATATTATGATATTGAAGTAAACGGTAAAACCAATGAAAATGCAGCGTGGTACTATCCGGAAACGAAAGAAGGAGCAAAGCAAATTGAAGGACGTGTGGCTTTTTGGAAAGGCGTGGAAGTAAAATAGGTATTGTAATTATAGGTAAATCTGCATATTCCCCAAGGGAGTTCAAGGCTCCCGGGTTCAAGGACTGCAACCAACAACCTTGATCCGGATTGTAATGAATATCAGGTAATACTAACAAACTGATGAGACACAGAGGTCACAGAGAAATCACTCGGTGTTTCTCCAGTAAGCCTCTGCTATCTCTGCGGTTACAAACTTTGACTTATCATCTTGCAGAGATTTTCATCTTGTGTCCTTGCTAAGCCTCCTCTTATCAATGACGGGTTTTCATTACATGCTGACAGCCAGACGACAACACCCTACTGTTCAGTTTGTAACTGTCTATTTTGACTTTTCATAGCGTATGTCTTACTTTTTTGCCTTGACACAAAAGAGTAACAAAAAAAGTCAAGGCTGTGAGCAAATGGCTAAATTTCAATGCCTGCGATATAAAACACAAACTCGCCCCGTTTGAAACAACGGGCTCAAACAGTGTGATTTACAAGTGTACGTGTGGCATTGAAATTCTTAACGCCATTTTCTCAAGGCCGTTCGGTTAACTTGTCATTATCATCAAAATCAACTGAAGTTGTTGGCTACCTCAGGATGACCGTCTATTTTTAAGTGTTTTATATCGAATTCGCATTAAATTTACCTGTACAGATGATCGAAGTCCAATCACTTACCAAAACCTATGGCCGCTCCATAGTAGTTGACAACGTCACTTTTTCGGTGGGAAGAGGAGAGGTACTGGTACTGCTTGGCACGAGTGGTTCAGGAAAAACGACCACACTCAAAATGATCAATGGCCTGGTGCCAAAAACAACAGGCACTGTGGTGATCGAAGGTACCAATACAGATCAGCTAAAGCCGGTAGATTTGAGAAGAAGGATTGGGTATGTTATCCAAAATGTCGGCTTATTCCCGCACTACACAATAGCCCAGAATATTGGTGTTGTTCCCGAGCTATTGGGCTGGGCTAAATCCAGGATCGAATTGCGGGTTGAAGAGCTCATGGAAATGATGGGACTTTCCGGCGAGCTGATGAACAGAAAACCTGCTGAGCTCAGCGGTGGGCAGCAACAGCGGGTGGGTATCGCCAGAGCATTGGCAGCCGACCCGGATCTGATCCTGCTTGACGAGCCCTTCGGAGCGCTGGACCCGATTACACGCCACGAGTTGCAAATGGAGTTCAAACGTCTTGAAGGCGCCTTGAACAAAGCGATGGTATTAGTAACCCACGATGTAACGGAAGCCGTTATTCTCGGAGATATCATTTGCATTATGGATGAAGGAAAGGTGCAGCAACTGGGACCCCCCGCGGAGATTATTTTTCATCCTAAAACTGAATTTGTGCGAAAATTCATTGGCCGGCAAAAACTTCAGTTGGAGCTAAGCTTGATCACCCTGTCTGATCTGCAAAGAGCTGCCGGGGCTGGTGAGGCTGAAGTTGAAAAGGACATAACCCTGGCTGAATACATGCAAACTCATGAAGATCATGAATTGCTACAGATGTACTTTAACTATCGTAAAAAGATCCGAAGCACCCATGGAGCAGGTTGAAAACTTCTTATCGTTTGTCTCTACGCACAAGGCAGAGCTGTGGGATCAGACTGTTGAGCATTTATGGCTAACGGTAACGTCTCTTATATTGGCTACCACCGTTGGCCTGTCCATTGGTATCGTCATCAGCAAGAAAAAGGCGCTCTCTTCCTCTGTTATCGGCTTTGTAAATGCTGTGCAAACCATCCCCAGCATTGCTTTATTGGGCTTTCTGTTGCCATTCCTGGGCATTGGAGTATTTCCGGCAATAGTCGCACTCTTTCTTTATGCACTGTTGCCCATCGTTAGAAATACTTATGCAGGTATCACTGAGGTCGATCCTGTGGTAAAAGAAGCGGCCATTGGTATGGGTATGTCTCCAAGGCAGGTATTATTCAAGGTAGAGCTTCCTCTGGCTATGCCGGTACTTTTTGCCGGTATTCGTACAGCCTTTGTTATCAATGTAGGTATAGCCACACTCTGTGCCCTTATTGCTGCCGGAGGATTGGGTGAATTTATTTTTCGGGGCCTCAGTACCAACAATCCGTACATGATCCTGGCGGGAGCCATCCCTGCAGCGCTCATGGCGCTCACTTTTGATATTTTGATGGGCTATATTCAAAAGCATGTGTATATGCTCATCAAGCCGATCAGCATCACCTTTGCCATGCTTATAGCTGTCGTAATCTTTTCCAGGATCATTTCCAACTCATCTCCGTCAAAAATAGTTGCCGGTTTCCCATCCGAGTTTATAGAACGGGGAGATGGCTATATGGGATTAAAAAATGTATATGATCTCCATCTGGATGTTAAAGAAATGGAGATAGGCCTCATGTATCAGGCCGTTAAAAATAAAGAGGTCGATGTTATCAGCGGCTTTTCAACTGATGGTCGCATTGAAGCATTTGATCTGGTGAAGCTCAACGATGATAAGCAATATTTTCCACCCTATCATGCTGCGCCTATTGTAAGAGAACAAATGCTGCAGAAGTATCCTGAAATCCGGTATGCACTCATGCTTTTGGCCGGTCTCATTACGGACGAAGAGATGGCCGAGATGAACTACCGCATAGATGAAAGGCGGGAGGAGATACGTGCAGTTGCTGCAGATTTTCTGAAAAATGAAGGGTTAAAAACAGGGCTAACAAGATCCGGCCCCGGGGATATTATCATCGGGTCTAAAAATTTTACTGAAAGTTTTCTGCTGGCGGAGATGTTCAAAATAGTGATTGAAAACTATACCGGCCTCACCACGGAGCTAAAATTAGGATTTGGAGGCACCAAATTGCTTTTTGATGCCTTAAACACAGGAGAGGTAGATATTTATCCCGAATATACCGGCACAGGCCTATTGGTAATATTGCGATCTGTACACGTTGAAAACCTTCCCTACCACAAGGATACCGTCTATAATTATGTAAAAAAGGAGTTTGATAGCCGTTACCGGATTGCCTGGCTTCCTCCTCTTGGCTTCAACAATACCTTTGCCCTTATGATGAGAAAGGAGCATGCTGAACAATTGAAATTAAAATCCATCAGCGACCTGGCAAAACATACGCAAAATGAATAGGCTCAGCCCATTGCCTATTGCTTCTGCCAACTGCCAACTTGATCACTTACAGTGTTCCTTAATGGAGTCCTTTGCATCCTCAGAGCCTAATTCAACAGCAGTGTTCAGGTCAAGGCACCCGTCATATTTATCCCCTTTGCTTATTTTTGCCAAGCCTCTTTGGTGAAATGTTTCAGGGTCAGTAGGAAAAAGCTCAATAGAGTAAGAATAGTCCCTTATCGCTCCCTTATAATCCTGAATAGCCACTTTGGACAAAGCTCTGTTATCGTAGTACACGGGGTTATATGGGTCCAACTCTATGGCTTTGCTATAGTCCTCAATGGCTCCTTCATGGTTTTCCAGGTTATATTTTACCACTCCACGAAGATTATAGGTGTCGGGGTCTTCATCAAAAAGCTCAATAGACTTATCGTAATCAGCAAGCGCTCCTTCATAATCTTCCAGGGTACTTTTAGCCAGCGCCCGATTCTCATATTTGATAGGGTCAGTGGTATCCATTTCAATAGCTTTGTTATAATCTTTCATGGCTTCTTCTACCTGATCGATGTTGAACTTGGCTACCGCCCTGTAATTATATATATCGGGATCTGAATCATCCAGAGAAAGGGCTTTATTATAATCGTCAATGGCGCTGATGTATTCTTCCAATTCAGCTTTGATAACACCTCTGTTGAAGTACTTATCAGCATCGTTAGGGTCCATTTCTATAGCCTTTGAAAAATCGAAATAGGCACCCTCCAGATCCTCGAGGTTGTATTTGGCAAAGGCCCTGCTCGTATATGCTTGTGCCGATTTGGGCTCGTATTTTATAGCCTTGTCATAATCTTCAAGCGCTCCGTAATCATCGCCCAGGTTAAACTTAGCCTCCCCTCGGTTCAGCAGCGCATCAGCATAAGTCGAGTCTATCTCAAGAGCTATGTTATAATCACCAATAGCTCCATAAAAGTTGCCCAACTGATTTCTGGCAAATCCTCGTTTGTTGTATACTTCTTTATCCTTCGGCTTAGACTCTACAACTTTGTTCAAAAGTTCTATTGCCTCCTTATATTGATCGTTTTCGATACTTTTTAGCGCCTTTTGATATAACTCATCTGCTGACTGTGCCAGGGCAGACAATGGCATTAACATAACTAGCAACACTATCAGCGTTCTCATAATATGCGTCTTCTTTTTCATATACACCAAATATAAACCATTTCAAACAATATTGATAAATCACTGTAAAATCCGGTTCCATTGCTTCCTGGTTCATTTTTTAGTAAATTAACATTTCAACGATCGACCACCTAAAAGCCACATATCATGAAAACTACCATAGGAAAATACCTATATGCCATCCCATTTTTGCTCTTTGGAGCATTTCATTTTATTAACGGGCAACAAATGGCCGGAATGGTACCATCCTGGATCCCCGGAGGCATATTCTGGATCTATCTCACAGGCGCGGGACTTATTGCCGCCAGTATCAGCATTATTATTCAAAAGAAGGCGTCACTGGCTACGTTGCTTCTGGCAGCAATGCTATTGATCTTTGTACTGACTATTCATTTGCCCGCTGCCATCGGAGGTGATCAGAATGCAATGACGAGCCTGTTAAAAGATACAGCTTTGGCCGGCGCAGCGCTATTTATGTCAGGACACTTCAAAGATTAAATTGCACGGGTGCTGTGGAGGAATGTCAAGCCTCCCGGCCCCCTCTTTCCCCTCCCAATGTTTTCTTTAGTTAGTGGCTTTAAGAAAAGCTCTTTTAAGAAGCTCAGTCATCTCGAAGCATCCAATAACTTCAGTTGATTTTGTGAATAATGATACATCATTAACCATAGAAGAAACTGAGGAAACAGCGATCGCAAACCACCACGTCATCCTGAAATTTTCGTAGAGCAACGGAGAAAATATTCAGGATCCTCAAAAACAAAGTCGGCAATCGGCAGAAGCAGCAGGCAACCTAACTGCTAGTATTGAGTGAAAGACAAGTTTGCATCGAAAACACTGCACTACTCTCCTCCTGAGTGCATTTCTCCACCTCCGGCCTTTGGCCACCTCCGCCTGCGGAGGACAGTGCTAATAAAGTTCACGATAATTTGATCTAGCATTTTCCCCCTTTGACGGGAGCCTCTTCCTCTCCCACATGCCACATCATTTTTTTAAAACATCCGTCTCCCGGATACGTAAGTAGTGTAAACAATTTTCCTATGTACAGATATCTTTTGTTCCTATCTTTTCTATTTACCACTTCTTATGCTTCCGCACAAGGCAATGGCGATACCGGTGAGCCCCGAATGGACTGGGAAAAATACGATCCACCATCTACCCTGGTGGTACCGGAACATATCGTTACCACGGCAAAATTTCCTTTCATCGATGTACACAATCACCAGTTTAACATGCCTGACCAGGATCTTAAGCTATTGATAAAGGAGATGGACCAGCTTAATATGGCTGTGATGGTCAACCTTAGCGGACGGGGACGAGGATCGGAAAAGCACCTGAAAGGAAGTTTGGAAAATGCACAAAAAACAGCTCCAAATCGTTTTATAGTATTCACCAACATTGACATCAGCAACATTAATGAGCGCGACTGGACTGAAAACACTGTAAAACAGATTGAAGATGATGTTAAATTGGGAGCTAACGGGCTTAAGATATATAAAAGCCAGACCATGGCAGTTATCGATGGTCAGCGTGTAGCGATCGATGACCCGCGAATGGATCCGGTATGGGCGAAATGTGGTGAGTTAGGGGTCCCTGTGCTGATCCATGCCGCTGATCCTAGGCAATTCTGGGAGCCTCATGATGAGCAAAATGAACGCTGGCTGGAGCTCAAAGTAAGGCCAGGCAGAAAGCGTACTGACACGGACCCCGCTCCCTGGGAACAAATAATGAAGGAACAGCACCATATTTTTGAAAAGCACCCCAGCACCAAATTTATTAATGCACACCTGGGCTGGTATGGCAATGACCTGGAACAGTTGGGAAAGTTGATGGACCAATACCCGAATATGTATTCGGAAATAGGCGCTGTAATAGCCGAGCTGGGACGTCAGCCACGAGCGGCCAAGGCGTTTCTCTCGAAATACCAGGACAGGGTAATGTTTGGCAAAGACAGTTGGAATCCCGAGGAATATTACACTTATTTCCGCGTATTGGAGACTGCAGATGAATACTTTCCGTATTACAAGCGTTATCATGCCTTTTGGCGCATGTACGGCCTTGACCTTGACGATGAGGTGCTGAAAAAACTGTATTATAAAAATGCATTAAATGTAATTCCCAACATTGACCGGTCTTTGTTTCCGGAATAGTTGGCAAAGCATCATATCGGATGAAGCCTGGACTCGTACCATTCCCTGAAATAACCACACCACGCCTCTTACTCAGGAAACCAACTGAAGAAGATGGTGAGGCTGTCTTATTTCTCCGGTCTGACAAGGAGGTAAATAAGTATATCAAAAGAGCAAAGGCCGGTAGTCTCGAAGATGCCAGAGCTTTTTTGAAAAGGATCATCAGAGGGATAGAAAATGGAGAGAATTTCTATTGGGGTATCACCTTAAAAGAGACTCCTGAATTGATCGGTTCTATTTGCTTATGGAACTTCTCAGTTGACAAAAGAAAAGCGGAGATAGGATACGAACTGGATCCAAAATATCAGCATCAGGGTATAATGAAGGAAGCCTTACAGGCAGTATTGGATTTTGGATTCGGAATATTAACCCTTGTTGAAATTGAAGCATATACTCATTATAAAAACAAAGCTTCTCTTACTCTATTAGAAAAGAATGGTTTTAGCCTTATTTGTGAGAAAAAAGACCCGGATAATGAAGATAACATGGTATTAGCCATAAGCAGGCCTATGTAAACACACCTGGAAAACAAAATACAATTGAAATGAAACAAGTAAAATGGTTTGATCGAAAATTTGAGTTTACCTCTGAGCAGAATATTTTGCCTTCTATAATCGCAAGACTGGAAGGCACCCCCATTCGCCTCAATCATAAAATCGGCTTAATTCCTAAGGAACACCTGACCGTACAACACGAGGAAAAATGGTCAATTCAGGAGAATATCGGCCACCTTGTTGACCTTGAGCCACTTTGGCAAGACAGACTTGGGGATATTTTGGGTGGCGCTGAATATTTGAGAACCGCAGACCTGGAGAATAAGAAAACCGATGCTGCCGGGCATAACGAAAAGGATGTGAATCAACTGTTGTTTGACTTTCAGAATCTTCGGAAAACAACGGTAGCACAGCTAACTCAGCTAAACGAAGAAGACGCTTTTAAGTATGCCCTGCACCCCAGGCTACATCAGCCCATGCGTGTGGTGGATCTTTTCCTTTTTGTAGCAGAGCACGATGACCATCACCTGGCGAGGATCAGTGAGTTAAACAAACTCTTACAAGATAAATAAAGCGGGTCGCTTACCTCCAATCAGTTTTTATGTGAGCCGGTAACGGAAAATTTAGTACATTCAAATTTATTTTAATGTATGTCATCTATGAAAAGAATTTTATTGGCTGTTGTATTCTCATCATTTACCTCAGTAATATTTGCGCAGATCAAACATCCTATAGATAAGGAACTAGATCTATGCCTGGAAGAAGCTACGCCAACTGCGGCAGCAATAGAATGCATGACAAAGGCTAGCGAAGCATGGGATAAAGAATTGAACAAATACTATCAGCTATATCTGGCTGCGTTAAACGAAGAAAATAAAGAAACACTAAAAGAGGCTCAAAGACAGTGGATCGTGTACAGGGATAAGGAGTTCAGTCTCATTGATGCCCATTATTATAACCAATTGGAGGGGACCATGTGGCGACCGATTGCGGCTGGCACTAGGATGCGGATTGTTAAAAGCAGGGCTTTGGAGCTTCAAAACTATTATGAAGAACTGGAAATAGAAGAGTGATAAATAATGGTGAATGAAAAACCTGCCACTTTCTGCAAGAATAACTTAAGCACACCTACACCACAAAGCCCAGCCCTACCGGATGATTCAGCATCCAGCCGGTAAGACTGAACCTGTCTTTTTTCGATAGCAACACTTCATGCTCAATGATCTCACTTCTAAAGCATGCCAGTTTTCCGGCTGTGGGGGCCACATCTTTTACCTCATCACCGAGATAAAGCCTTAACTCACCACCGTCACCGGACTGCCAGTTTTTATTGAGATAGCATATGAAGGAGATCTTCCGGGCGCCATCGTTCTGAAACTGGTCCAGGTGGCGCTTGTAAAATGACCCTGGAGGGTAGATCGTGAAGTGTGTTTCATAATCTTTTATGCCGAGGAAGCAGGTACGGTTGAGATAATCCTTCAGTTCATCTATTTTACTTAAAAAAAGCTTTACTGGTGGCATAGCATTTTGCGGATCAATCCATTTGATGTAATCGCCACGGATGCTCCTGTCGTACTGCAGGTTTTCATCCTTTCCAATGCCGGCTCTTTTAAACTTGTCATTGTCCTGATGAAGGGCGAAAACTTCCAGAATGGCATTTACTTCTTCCAAAGAAAGGAAATGGTCCACGATAGCATAATCCTGATTGGCCAGGTTATCAGCTATGAACTCCAGTGAGTCGGTAGTAATATTCATTGTAGTATATACACAGCAAATGTACGATCGTTGTGTCTGATTAAAAATAATTTGGTATGATTATAGTTAAGTAAGTAACAAACTGAATCAACATGCGTCTTGGACCTATGAGGAGTAAATGCTTAATATCAATAATAGCTATTGTAATCGTTTTAACCGGCTGCACCAGACCTGAGGAAGCTCCGGTACTAAAAAGAGTAACCAATGTAGAGGTGACCAAAGTAACAGGGAAGGAGGCATTGCTTAATGCTGACGCTATCTTTTTTAATCCGAACCGTGTCAGCATGAAGCTTCGAAAGGTAGAAGTGGATGTGGAGCTGGAAGGCAAGAAGATCGGCCAGATCGAGCATTCGATGAAAACGAAAATACCCGCAAATGCAGAGTTTACTGTGCCTTTGGATGCTACTTTTAATATGAAAGAGGTAGGCCTTCTAAAAAGCGTATTGAGTATGCTGGGAGGCAAGAAAATGAAGGTACACTACCGTGGTTTTATAAAAGTGACAGTGCATGGCTTACCCATCAAAGTGCCTGTGGACTACGAAGACGAGGTGAGGCTTTAACTGTTCTCAGTTCTCAGTTCTCAGTTCTCAGTTCACAGTTCTCAGTTCACAGTTCTCAGTTCACAGTTTCCAGTTTCTAGTGTGACTAGTTTCTAGAAATACCTGTTAACCTCACTTGTCAACTAGTAACCAGTAACCAGCGACCAGCGGCTAGTGACCAGACACCAGCAACTAGTACGCAACTATTAGTTCTACCCTTCGGTTTCTCGCCCGGCCGGTCGAGGTATCATTAGGCAATAGTGGCAACCGCTCTCCCTTATATTGGATTACCAGTCTTTCCTGTGGTATGCCCAGAGCCTGGAGTGCTGTGGCCACTGCATCAGACCTGTTTTTAGACAGGTTCTCATTATAATCATCGGAACCCCAGTTGTCAGTATGTCCGGTGATCAAAATGGTGGACTTCGGATTTTGGTGATATTGGTCGATCACTTGAGTGAGTACATCGCTGGCCTTCGGAGGAATATCGTATTTATCAAAATCAAACTCTATATTCCCGATCTTCATTTCTCTGGGAATACCTCTCGTGCGAATACCGGTACTTGTCGGTATCAATGCCTTTTTCGTGATGGCTGTTTGTGGTTCCGGTACTTCTTTGAAGTGAGCGCTGATGTCCACCTGTTGCTCACCATAGCTTCTGAAAGAGCCACCCTTAAGTATTACCCCCGAATCGAGAATGCCGTCCCCAACATCCGCAATGGCCAGTTTGATATGATATACCTGGTTAGGGATTACTTTCCACCGTGCTTCAAGTACTGTGGTAAATCCATCGAATTGTATATTGTATTTCGGAGGGATCTCCTCCTTTAGGTAATATTTATTCTGCACTACTTTTCTGTTTCGGACATCCCATACAAAAGGATCCGTTGTGTTTACATAAGTATTATCGCGATAATACTCGCTGTTCTGCTCATTATTGACTGTGTTTACTGTAATGGGAGTCCTCCCGTCAGGCAGCCTGGCAATATTTGTTTTAGGAAGCCCGGGGCCTTCTATAAAAAAGCCGAAAACATCATTGAACTTGGACCCCACATATTCAAGGTACTCTTCCGAAGCAAATACATATTCAAAAACCAGGTTTTCAGAGGCGGTTACAAAATCAAATTCGAGCACCGAGGCATCATAAGTTTCTCCTCTGGCTATTGCATTGAGGTCATCGTCACCGGGGGCATTGCTTGCCCAGCCTGTCCGTGGTGATTTGTTAGGCCCTTTTATCAATAAAACACTACCAGAGGTTAGCACAATGCCCTTCGTCATTCCGATTTCGTTCAAACTATCTTCGTAGATGCCTATGGCATATTTTGCCCCTTTAAATTTCACATTGCCAACGGCTACACCATTCCCTAATAAAATATCATTGACCAATTCTCTGGCTGCCATAGCCGTATCCACCTGTTGCCCGGCTACAGGCAACTGAAAAAACACTAATAGAAGCGCAAACAAATGTTTGTAATAAGGCATAGACAACACGCTTATGAATATTAACTTACGCAATTGCCACGAAATTTAATAGCGAATTTTAAGCTTATTAGCCATCTCTATCAACAACTTTACCCTCCGGATGGTTTCCGGTTACTTTTCGATAAAGTGTTGTATTAATCGACAGACAGGTGTGTCCTGACGAAAAATCAACCTAATTTACTATGCTGCGGCTTCTGGTTCTTATACCTTTTATGTTTACCGCATTGGCACAAGCACAGGATGTCAATAGCTATCTGGTTTCTCCTGCGGGAGGGTCATTTCATAGCAACGGCATAAAGGGAGTATGGAGTGTAGGAGAAGTAACCGGCGGTACATCAACAGTTCGTGGCGTCACCATCAGCCAGGGCTTTGTCAGAAGTAATCTTATCCTTACCGTAACAAGTATCGATACTGAACCGGCACATGTATATTATGAAATCTACCCTAATCCCACTCAAGACTTCTTATATATCAAGTGGAGTAATCCAATAGGTGTAACAGACCTACAGTATAAAATATATGATACCCGGGGAACCTTATTGGAAACACTTGGTGGCGAGCAGGCTCAGTTGAAACAAATATCAATGTCACCATACGTTCCGGGGATATACATACTGGTAGTGGAAGGAAGTACCATGAAACAGCCGATAAAATTAAAAGTAACAAAAAGCCTGAGCTATGAATAGATTAACTGCTATCCTGCTGGTATTCATATGTATCACTTCTTTTGAAGTGGTAGCACAAAGCCCTGCATCTTTCAGGTACCAGGCGGCACTCCAAGGTGCCGGGGGAGAGCCTCTGGCCAATAAAAAGGTATCATTTATTGTAACAATACTTCGGTCGGCAACGGACAAACAACGTGTATTTGCCGAATTTCACATAGCCAACACGGATGAATTCGGAATGGTAAGCCTCCAGATAGGAAAGGGAAACCCTGTCTTCAAAAATTTCCGGGATATTAACTGGGGGAGTGGTGATCATTTTCTAAAAATAGAAATTGATGAAACCGGAGGCACACAGTTTAAACTACTGAACGAAGTGCAACTGTTAAGCGTCCCCTATGCCATCCATGCACGAACAGCCGATAATGTGGATGACGCAGATGCCGACCCTACCAATGAGCTTCAGACTTTGAGCATTGAGGAACAACAATTGACTATCAGCAATGGGAATACTATTACCTTGCCGCTTGATAATGACAGTCAAACTTTGTCTATTGATGGGAATCAGCTCTCCATTTCCAACGGCAACACAGTTACTTTGCCATCGGCAGGTGGTCACTTGCCTGACCCAACCCAACCTGTGGCCATACGATTCCGAGGAAAGAGCATTTACGTATACCCTACCGATAATGCTTCCGGGATCATCTTCGCTCCTTTTGGAGATACCGCTGCAGATTCTGACCATGATGGGGCCGCTAATACTGCCGCTTTGATACAGGCGCACGGTGACGGAAACTATGCGGCTAAGCTTTGTGACGACCTAAATGCCTATGGCTATGACGACTGGTATTTACCTTCCAGAGCGGAGTTAGATGCAGTATTTAAACAGAATTACCTGATCAGCGACTATTCCCTGGAAGCGTACTGGACTTCCACCGAGCTCACTACCAACATGGCGTGGGGGATAAGCTTTAGCACCGGAACTCCTAACGAAACTACCAAAAATCAGGCTCGGAGATGCCGCTGTATACGCAGCGAGTGATCTTTTACTCCTGCAGTGTCAGATATTCAAGAATTTTAAGCACCTGATCAGTATGCTCTGCCACGGCCATTGCCTGGCCATCCACTTCCTTTAGTGCGTGAGTGAACTCTTTCGGATGTATAACGATATACGGCTTACCCATGGCCGCAGCAAATCCCGCATCGAAGGCCGCATTCCATTGCCTGTACTTTTCCCCAAACTTCACAATAACAACATCTGACTTTTCTATTCCATTTTTAATTCTGATAGCGTTGATCTTAGCCGCTTTGTGGTCTTTCCAGAAGTCGTTCTCTTCAACGCCCAGAATATCTACTCCTACATTATCGCTGGCATCATGAGTAATTACTGGCGTCAGAAATTCCACAGGCAACAAAAGGCGTTCTGCTTCATTGATCAGATCACCCCTCCAGTCGCTATGGATCTCACCGGAGAGATATACTTTTAGCTTTACATCTTTCATAGATTACGGGGTTTAAACTGTAACAAATACCTGATTGTGATGTTCTGAAAAATAAAATTACCTGATCTTCAGCTTGGCTACACACTGCACAAAGTTGTTCACAATATCCCGGTGATCACTATGTATATTATTTTTTACCTTCCATTTTCCGTTGATAATGGTGCCCAATGTCATAGCTACATCAGCAGCATAAACTATGGAGGAAAGCCTGTTTTCAGCCGAAGAACTGGCTAACAGCGCAGCTTCTGCATTATAAACAACAGCATCGAAAGGTTTTCCTGCCTCAAAATAGTAAGTGTTCTCATTACCCATTGCTTTTCTCCCTGCCAGCAGCGCCTGTTTATAGCCATAAGCGCCACTATCGGGCTCACCTGAAGCAACAAAAGTGTTGCGCTGGTGTGAAGTCAGTCGCTGGCCGTAATCGAGTATTCTCAGTTCTTCCAGTGGGTTCAATCCTACATGACTATCTGTGCCGATAGACCATCTGCCTCCCTTTTTCTGAAATTCTTTCAGCGGAAATATACCATCTCCAAGATTTCCTTCCGTAGAGGGACATAATACCACATTAGCCCCTGAGCGAGCTATGCCATGAATTTCTTCTTTTGTAAGGTGTGTTGCATGTACCAGGTGGAAATGATCCGTTACCTCAGTATTGTTCAGCAGCCATTCTACAGGCCTCTGCTTCAGATATATTTTAGCATCTTCTATCTCCTTTAGCTGTTCTGCTATATGGATATGGAACGGTATGTTTTTAGGGCCTTCCTTTATGGTCGTGTTAATATCTGAGGGCTGCACCGCACGTAGCGAATGGATACCATAGCCCAGGGATGCCCCTTCATAGGCTCTTGTTGCATTATGGGATGCCTCCAACAGCCTGAAGTAGTCGGCAATGGTGGGTGAGATAAATCTTCGCTGCCGTGGCTGAGGGTCCATGCCAAAGCCACCTTTTTGGTAGAACATTGGCACCAGCGTAATTTTTATGCCGGCATTCGCTGCTGCTGCTATCAGCCTTTCTCCATGCTCCGCAAGGTTATTATATGGCTGTCCGTTTTTATCGTGGTGCAGGTAGTGAAACTCCGCCACATGGGTATAACCGTGCCTCACCATTTCTGCATATAGCATAGTGGCTACATGCTCAATATCTTCAGGCTCCATGGTAAGGGCCAGTTGGTACATGGCCTCCCGCCACGTCCAAAAGTCATCTGCCGCTTCATGGTTTTCATGACGCTCCGCAATACCGGCCATAGCATACTGAAAGGCATGGCTATGCGCATTTTGAAATCCAGGCATGGCAAATCCATTGACTACTTCTGCTTCACCGGCAGTGCCAGCAGATATTTCCTTAATTATACCGCTGTTGTCAATAGTAACAACAGCATTATCAATCCAGCCCTCCTGTTGCAGCAGTGCTTTGAACTTGTAGGATTTCATGCGTATATTTTTAGTATTGAGTATTCAGTTTCCTGTTTCCTGTTTTTTTGAAAGTTGGCCCGATGCTTCCGACTTCTATTGCTACTGCCGGTTATTCATCCTGATGGCTATGTCAGGTATACTCATTTCATTACAATGATTTGAGTTGTTTGATCAGGTTATCAAATGTTGCCTTAAGCCTTTTACGAACTATATTGGCCCGGTCGATATCATAATGGATCTCTTTGTTATCCATATAGTTGATCTTAGTCATCTCCAGTTGCAAAGCATGCTGTTTTTCTTCCGGTTTACCAAAATACCGGGTAAGATGTCCTCCTTTAAACGGATAGTTGTGCTCTACTTTCAGTTTACTATTTTTCAGAGATACCAAGGCGGTCTCAATCAAAAGGCGGTCTGCGGTTTTTTCATTATTATCTCCCAGGATAACATCAGGGAAAACTTCTTTTCTGATCAGCGGAACATACTGCCTGATAGAATGAGCATCCCACAAAAGCACTTTTCCGAACTTACTTTTCAGGGCTTTCAATATTTCTGACACTTTATTGTAATAGGGCCAGTAATACACCTCAAGCCTTCTCTCTATCTCCTTTCTGCCGGGCATGTGGTGATCTTTGTAGATAGGTTCACCGGCAAAAGTTGAGGTAGGGCAGAGTTCCGTGATCAATCTGCCATCGTCATACAATGGAGCGCTTTCAGGATCACGGTTAAGATCTATGACCCATCGGCTGTATTCCGCGCGTATCATAGTAATACCCATGGCGGGGGCAAAGTCGTACAGCTTATGCACAAACCAGTCCGTATCATCAGGGGCTTCTATTAGTTTTTGATCGTAGTGATCTCTAATATTATCAGGAAAAGCCGTACCACTATGTGGAACGCTGATCAGTATGGGCACCCGACCGGTTTCAGGTTCTATCACGTGGTATGGTAGTATCTCTTGTTCGTTCATCTGTATTTACTTTTCAAACTTCTACTGGCCGAGCCTATGAGCCTCTGTTCAGTTGCTTTAATATTTTTGCAGTTGCTGAAGGCTATCCAGTTGTATTTGCAACAATTGGTTTTGAATCGTTAATTTTTTTCTGTCCTCATTCGAAGCTCTCAGCTTCTGATTTCTGAATGAACGCATACAAAAGGAGCAATACGCTCACGAGGGTTTGACAGTGCAAGGAGAACGGCCATTTTGGTATTATTGTTTTTCATTGAGCTTTGATTTTAGCTCCAAAATGCGTTTGAAAGATTGATCGATCCTTTCACTGGTGATCTCTCCATCTACTACAAGCTTCTTTATTATGTTATGCACAGCATCCACTGTCCTGCTTTCACTCCCCTGGATGTTATTGCTGAACATCAGTATATCAACGCCTGCCAAAATAGAAAGCTTAATTGCCTTTTCAAGGCCATAGTGCTTGGTGATTGCGTGCATTTGCATGTCATCAGAGAAAATCACACCATCATAATGAAGGCTATCCCTTAATAGTCCTGTCATTATGGCTTTTGAAAGCGTACCGGGAAGGCCTTCTTCATCGAGGCGTTTATTTACAATATGTGCGGTCATAATGGCATCAACTTTATCCTCAGCAAGCAGTTTCTGATACGGAGTGAGCTCCTTGGACTGCCAGTAACCGGTTACATCAGCTATGCCCAGGTGTGTATCAGCATGAGAGCTGCCATGGCCGGGAAAATGCTTGAGCACACTGATGATACCAAATTCGCGATGGGCATCAATAACGGCCGCTGCATGCATAACCACACTATCCGGATCAGCGCTGTATGACCTTTCGATCTTGGCTATCACTGGGTTATCTTTAAATATAGACAAGTCAACAACCGGAGCAAAGTTGACATTGAAGCCTAGTCCGGCCAACGTGGCAGCGGTTATTTCCGCATAAAACCTTGTAGTGTCCAAATTAGCTGTTTCTCCGAGATATTTAGCTGAAACTGTCTTAGGAAAGCCATACTTTTCCTTGAGCCGGTTGACTTTGCCACCCTCCTGATCAATCGCTATCAAAAGTGGCAGAGGCGCCTTTTTCTGGAGTTGCCAGGTCATTTGCTTAAGCTTGATGTATGAATTGTCAGCCTTGATGTTTTTTTCAAAGAGAATGATGCCGCCAACCCTGCCTTTGGCAATATCATCAATCGTTTGCTCGTTGGGCCCAATGTCTTGTTTCGGATACCCAACAATCAGCATCTGGCCAATCTTAAAATCAAGGCTATCCACCACTTCCTGGCCCAGGGCGAAAAAAGTAGTAAGAAATAATAGACTACCGAATATGATTTTCTTCATTAGAAAAACTTTAATTAATTAGTGTTTGTAAGAAAACTCTAAGTGGCTTTAAGAAAACGTTCCTGACAAAGTGCGGGACGAAGTTCCAAAAAGCGGTAGTCCCGTACAGTTGTCGGGAAGTGCATTTTTGGGACAGCGTAACGCAAACATTGACGTTTTCTTAGAGACACTAATTATTAGTATGCAACTCCCACAATATTTGCTCCATTCTTCTTTTTACTGTAATGGCCTTCACAGGATAGTTGTTATTCATAAAAGCGAAAATATATAGCTTACCCTTCTTTGTTAATATAAAGCCGCTGATGTTGTGATTGTTACTTAATGTACCTGTTTTGCCGAAAATATAAGGGGCAGTGCTTCTGTAATAATTTTTGAGTGTTCCTGCCTGACCACCAACAGCCAAAAGGGACTTCAGGCGCTCTGGAGGCACAGCCTTATAAAGTTCGTTCCATATCCAAACCATCGAGCGTGGTGTAATAAGGTTATATCTTGATAAACCCGACCCATCCACCCACACTGGTTTATCCGGGATTCCCATCAGATAATGCTCAATGGAGTATTCTATCGCCCTTTCCGCGTCTAACGAATCTGTAAGCAGACCCGCAGCCACCAAAAGCAATTGCTCCGCTATGAAATTGTCGCTGTCTTGCATCATTATCCGGTAGGCCGAGTCTGCTGGTATGCTTCGTAATATTTTTCGGTCTGAGGGCAAGGCCTTTCTGACAGGAGTTACTCTTTTGTTTAAGGTGTCAGACA
The DNA here is from genome assembly GCF_000331535.1 of Fulvivirga imtechensis AK7. GTDB lineage: Bacteria > Bacteroidota > Bacteroidia > Cytophagales > Cyclobacteriaceae > Fulvivirga > Fulvivirga imtechensis. The sequence continues at coordinate 88,718 of NZ_AMZN01000046.1, forward strand.
GAAGGTCTGTCAATAGATAATCAGAATAGTGAAACGGCACTTGCTCTTTGAAAGAGCGGCCTTTGATGGAAGGAAAGTAGATTATATTATTGGAATTAATATCTCTTACTATTTCCGTATCATCTTTTATGCTATCCCCCAACCAGAAGAATTGTTTGAAATAAGGCTGTTCCAGGTGCAGATAATCCCGCTCGGCCATTTTGCTTACGGTAAGGTAGTTGCCAAACACCGGCATGGGGGATATTTCACTTGAAAAGGTGTAATTATAGTCATCCCAGGCCCAGCCAGGACCGAAATGATCGTCATAAAAATTCGATGAAGAAAAGTAAAGGTCTTTTTCTGTATCATTTAGGAAACTAAACACTGCGCTGGATGGTAGCTTTTCGTAGAGAAGCGATGGGTCTCCCGTGCCCCAAAACATGAGCGAATCTACAGCTTCAGTATAATATATACCCGGTATAGAATCACCAATGGTTTTAATGGCTGTCAGCAGAGTAAGTACTTTCGTATTCGAAGCGGGGGTAAAATATTTTTCTCCATTATAATTGATCAGCATTTCATTATTATCGGGGTCGAAAAGCACAAAGCCCGTGTGATGGCTAAACTCCTTTTCAAATGCTTCAATTGATTTAACAACCGGGCCCCGCTTTACAGGAGCACAGGCTATAAAAATAATGGTAGCAAAAACGAGGCAGTGGTTAAACTTCATACAGAGAAATATAGGAGTCAACTGGATAAGTAACGCTCATTCAGAACTTTTCGGTGATGTGCATCATGACCTGCAATAACGAACCCGATGGCATATACTGACATTTCGTTGCCATTGGCGGTTCCCGTTCTGTTGAGCATCTCTTCGCTGAGACTACTAAAAAGATCAACCGTGCTGGCCCTTACGTTGTTATACTCATCCAGAATTTTATACAACTTACGATTTTCAGCATTAGATTCAGGGGCATAATCATTTTCCTCAAACCCATGTAACGCTGTCTTATCATTTCTGGCAAATCGCAACGCCCTGTAGGCAAATATCCGTTCGGCATCGATCATATGTGCCAGTACCTCCTTAATGCTCCATTTGCCGGCTGCGTAACGGTAGTTCCCCGAGGCTTCCGGAATTGATTTTATCAGGTCGATAGTGAGGTTGCCATTATTGATCAGAGCCGGAATGAGATCTTCTTCCTGTACATTGCGAACATAGTTTTTATAAAAGTCCGGTATTGAAGACAAATCTGGTTTTGCCATTTTATAATGAGAGTTATGTTTATGCTAATAAAAACAGGTCTGCCAAATGTAAGCATTTTTGCCACATTTTGACAGACCCGGTAAATGAGTTGAAAATTAGCTTAGACTGACTTCCACTTGATGGTACAACCTATAGCCTTAGTATTTGAGGTCTCCGGTTTTTTCCCCTTCAGCAGGGCATCCACGGCATCTTCTACATATCGTTTATCCGCGGCCTCAGCATCTTTGGTATTATTGTCGATAGCTCCAATATAAGCCACTTTAAAGCCCTCTTTTGCATTCTCCAGCACAAAAACATGTGGTGTGTTAGAGGCTCCAAAAGCCTTAGCTACCGCCTGCTCAGCATCTTGTAAATAGGCATGCTCATAGCCATTATCTTTTGCATAAGATACCATTGCATCAAAAGAATCGCCAGGAGAACGCCCGGGATCATTCGGGTTGATCGCAACAACAGGGTATCCCTTGGAAGCATATGCAGTATGAAGACCTTTAATTCTCTCCAGATATGCCTTTGAGAAAGGACATGTATTACAATCAAAAATAAGGATCACCCCTTTTTCGTCTTTATAATCAGATAGCGACACCATTTTGCCATCCACACCTTTGAGTTTGAAATCTTTTACCATGTCACCCACCTGGTAACCGCTGTTAACATCAGCTCCTGCAAAAAACACCAGCAGGCAGAGAATAGATAATAAATTGATCTTTAGCATGACTTTATTTATGGTTTAGTTTGATATTTCCTCAATTAACTGCTCAAGTTCACCTTCTTCCAGCTCACTTTCAACAAATTTTCTTTTACCGGTAGCAGGATTCAACAATAATGTAGCAGGAATAGCGCCTGACCAGCTTTTATCCACGCGATCTATCCATGAGTTGTAGTCTATTTCGTCCAGGAGCAGCACCCTGGATTTCAGCTTTTTCCTTTCAATAAAAGAATTTACACGATCCAACTTCTCCACAAAGTCGAGACTGATAAGGTAGACCTCGATATCCTGACGCACAGCGGCAACGGACTCAAAATAGGGCAATTCCTTAACACAAGGCCCACACCATGTCGCCCAGAAGTTGATTACTGTGACTTTATCACCTTTCTTATCCATCAAAGCCTGAAGCCGGTCAAATTTAATTACCTCCGTTTTTTGGGCGAGAGCCGAAAAGGACATCACGACAGAACAAAACAAAAGGAGTAAAATATTTTTCATGTTTGATGTTTCTGTTATTGCTAAATTGTTAATGGTTGCTACTTTGTGTTTGATATTTCCAGTCTGGCCTCGATCTTTGGTCTTCCCAATTTCCAACTTCTTCATCCGCCTGTCCCGATCCTCTATCAAGGACCTGCCTCTATCGGGATAATTATTCCAATGTAAATAACATACGATTTTAAAGCAATAAAGTTCTTCCTTTACGGGAGCCTTTCCAAGTTCGAATTTGCATTTTTTCAAGAAAAAGCAAATTTCTTGTGTTTAAACACATTTATGAAAATTCTGACTGCAATAATAATGCGTTTATATTCCCTTAACAGAACGGTAACATAAAAAGATCGCCTTATACCGGGATATATAGTTGACTAAAGTAAAGAAAAATTTATATGTTTAAACACAGAACAACATGTATGATTGATGTAATGTTTTGATCTACAGCTATAAAAAATAGCTGGCTTTTTGATGATCAGTTAGACAAAATAAAGAATCTAAAAAGTCAATAAAAAGTTTTCCACATTTTTCGAAAGTTATCCACATAGCTAAAGGTGATTTGTATAACTAGCTGTAATACAGTTAGTTATATGCATCAAATTTAATGGACACTTTGTGGACAACTTGGAAGGTACAACTCAGGGGCTGCGAAATTAACCATTTCAGGGAATTTGTCAAGGCTTAAATGACGAAAATAAAAATTTATTCAATCGAGAGGTAAAAATGTCAGATTATCAGGGGGTTTTTTACTCTTGATGAGAGCGGATGAGCTTCTTCCGGTATGTGTTAAAAATTCTGGACTTAGATAAAAATCCCACATATTTTCCATGATCAATCACCGGCAGATTCCAGGCTCCTGATATCTCAAACTTGCTCATTACGGATTGCATATTTTCATGAGGCGATACTGAAGCAGGTGGGCTATGCATATAAGCTTTCACCATGGTTTTTTCCTGCTTTTCTCTGTCAAACATTACATTTCTAATATCATCCAAAGTCACCACTCCCAGTAGTTCCTGCTTTTCATTTACCACTGGAAAAATATTCCTTTTTGAGACACGCACGAGGTCAACGAGCTCTTTCAGGGTGGCTTTAGGGGGAATCTGAAGAAGATCTGTTTCAATGATCTTTGTAAGATCAATTTGACTTAGTACCTGCTTATCTTTGTCGTATTGTATAAGGTCGCCTTTTTCGATTAAATGCTTGGTATATAGCGAATGCTTTTCAAAGAAAGAGCTGGTACTGAAAGATATTGCAGAGACAAGCATCAGGGGAACGAACAGTTCATAGCCACTGGTGATCTCAGCTATTAAGAATATGGCCGTAAGTGGCGCATATAACACGCCGCTCATCACCCCACACATTCCTACCAGGGTAAAGTTACTGGTACTTACATCACCCCACGTGATAACATTAAGAACAGCGGCAAAGAAAAATCCGGTGACACCACCCAGGAACAATGAGGGGGCGAAAATACCTCCGCTACCACCTGACCCGATGGTGAGCGCCGAGGCAATGGGCTTTATAAGTATCACACAAAATATAAATCCAAATACCAGGATAACGTTATCTATCTCATCAAAAAAAAGACTGGTATTTAAGATCTCCAATTCCCTGCCTGCCAGAAGTAATTTTATTGTGTTATAACCTTCTCCATAGATCGGAGGAAATAAAAATATGATCAGGCCCAACAAAATACCGCCTACGATGGCCCGGCCAAACACGTTTTTTACCTTTACGATCCAGCCCTCTATTTTATAGGTCATGCGGGTGAAATAAACTGATACAAGGCCGCAGATAATTCCCAACAAAATATAGTAGGGGGTATCACTAGCTTTGAAACTATCCACCAGCCTGAATGAAAACAACACATCATCTCCAAGAAGTGTAAGCGATACGAGGGCGCCCGTCACCGAAGCGATCAGCAGTGGAATGAACATGGCAATGGTAACATCTGCCAGTATCACCTCCATACTGAATATTACCCCGGCAATAGGAGAGTTAAATATAGCCGAAATAGCCCCGGCAGCGCCACAGCCTATAAGCAGGGTACGTTTTTTATAGTTCATGTGCATCAGCCGGCCCACATTTGAGCCAATGGCAGAGCCGGTAACCACTATTGGCGCCTCCAAACCTACAGAACCCCCAAAACCGACTGTGATGGCACTGGTAATCATACGGGAGTACATTTTAGACCGCTTAATAATGCCGGAGTTTTTGGATATGTCGTACAGGATCTGGGTTATGCCATGCCCCAATCGCTCCCGGAGGAGCCATTTGGCAATGGCCACGGTTATTAAGATACCCACCAACGGGAAGCCAATGTAATAATAGTTGCCGCTCTCAACACTAAATTCACTGATGAGCTGGTGCTGGATAAAATGTACGGTTTCTTTCAGCAGTACCGCCGCAAAACCGGCAATAACTCCAATTATCCCCCCAAGAAATAATACAAAATTCTTGTTGCTGACATGCTTAATGCGCCAAATGAGAAATTTTGTCAGCAAGCTATCGATTTTCACTATAAGCGTATTTCCGTGATCATTAAATGGTTGGCTGCAAAGTTAGAATAATAGCCTTTAAACAACAGTATTCCTGCTCTAAATTCCGTTAGTTTGGCCGAAGTAACCTATAAGCGGTTGCTTTTTGTCTTTCAATAATTTTACATTTGAAAAAACCACCTTGCTAAGTCAACAAAGAATACTATGGAAAACAGGATCAATAAGCTTTTTAAGATTCAATATCCGATCGTTCAGGCCGGAATGGTATGGTGCAGTGGCTGGAGACTTGCCTCTGCGGTAAGCAATGCCGGTGGACTTGGGCTTATAGGCTCGGGCTCTATGTATCCGGAGGTGCTTCGTGAACACATCCAAAAGTGTCAGAAAGCCACACAAAAGCCTTTTGGTGTTAATGTACCCTTGTTATACCCTGATATCGACCTGTTAATGAAGGTAATAATTGAAGAAGGTGTTAAAATTGTTTTCACTTCGGCTGGCAATCCTAAAACATGGACTGCAACCCTGCAGGCCGAAGGAGTCACGGTAGTGCATGTAGTATCAAGTATTAAATTCGCAAAAAAATGCGAAGAGGTGGGAGTGGATGCCGTGGTGGCTGAAGGCTTTGAGGCCGGAGGGCACAACGGTCGTGAAGAAACCACTACATTTTGTTTGCTACCCATGATAAGAGAGGCTATTTCGGTGCCGCTAATTGCAGCCGGAGGTGTGGCCACTGGCAGGAGTATGTTAGGCGCCATGGCGCTGGGAGCTGATGGCGTTCAGGTGGGCAGCAGGTTCGCCGTTAGTGAAGAGTCTTCCGCGCATCCTAACTTTAAGCAAAAGGTAGTGGACAGCCAGGAGGGAGATACCATATTGACACTTAAGGAGCTGGCTCCCGTAAGATTAATAAAAAACAAATTCTATGAAACTGTTCGCAATGCGGAAGCTTTGGGGGCAAGCAGAGAAGAATTAATGGCAATACTCGGTAAAAGGAGATCGCGCCTGGGCATATTTGAAGGCAACCTCGAGGAAGGCGAACTTGAAATTGGTCAGATTTCTGCTGCGATAAACGATGTATTGCCTGCCGGAAAGATCCTCATCAACATCTGGGAGGAATATGTACAATTAAAAGAGGCGTTTTGTCAAAAGAATCGGATATGAAAGAGATCACAAAAATTAAAGAGACCTGCCTGTATATTAAAGATTTAGACGCAGCCAAGGATTTCTACCATGGAAAGCTGGGCTTAGGCATCATCCACCATGAGCCCGGCAAGCATATCTTCTTTCGAGCAGGGTCATCTGTATTGCTATGTTTCAATCCCGAGGACAGTAAGGCAAAAAAATCCCCTCCTCCACACTATGCAGAGGGAAATCAACACTTTGCCTTTGAGGTAGAACAAAAAGACTATGATGCGGTGAAAGCACAAATAGCCTCATTGGGCATAAAAATCATCGATCAACTGGTTTGGAAAAGCGGCCAGGAATCTTTTTATTTCAATGACCCGGAAGGCAATGTGCTGGAATTTGTTCCTATCGGTGTTTGGGATTAGCAAGTGCCAGTGTTCCTACAGGATTGGCCTGGGTTTTAAATTCAGGCTTCACTTTTTCATTTTCAACCGGAACTATACTGGTAAATATCTTCTCAAACCAATGTTGATAATCCTTGTATAAAATACAATCTGACAATAGTGCTGTTTCCGTTTGTATTTTGATCACCACATCCTCATTCAGCCAATTTTGAATAGCTTCCTTTTGATCATTTGGCAAGTCCCCAACCCTCACGTAGTCGATCCCACGATATGTATTCGCTTCTATCATCCAACTAACAACTTATATTAATTATACATTTCATTAATAAGTCTTATAGTATATAAGTAACCCCGGTTAAAAAGAGGTTATACCTGAATATACAACAAATTGATCTAAAACCATCCGGCAAATTTCGTTTTTGTCATCTGCAATTCCTGAATATTGAACATTTGTATCTTTTTCTACAAGCTTAACTCATTACTGCAGAATGGCTTGACGTTTCACACAAGGCATGGCAAATTTTTGTATCACGCAACGATGTAACACAATAATGTCAATTCTTACCATCCCCGGCCAAAGATCTTCATGGTTTTTTGGTTCACTCCAATTGTTTAGTAAATATAGATTTTCTTTAACCCCGGTAAATATAGAACTTTATATGATGCTAATACCAATTGCAAAAGAGCATGTTAGTTATTAATAAAAATGTTAAATATGTATCTTTTGGTAAAAGTTGAGCCAATGAACATTTTTCTAACCTGTGAATCATAGCCGACCATGAAAATTATGCCGTATCTTATACTCTCCCTGCTCACCATCGCCAGCCTGAGCCATTGTCAGAAAAGCACAGGATCTATTTCAGATACTGTAGCCGTGCCATACACCCAAGATCAATTTCATGATTACTGGTACACCGGAAAAGCAGAAGTGGCTACTTATAATTTAAAACAGTCACGCTACGGAGAGATCCATGATGGAAAGGCAGTGTTGATCTTTGTAACCGAACCGTTTTCCAGATCAAAACAGGTGAAATTGGATCAGCCGGAGCAAGCGGGAGTCGATCATGTAACGGTAATGAAGCTTAATTATACTAAAAAATTTACTACGGGTATCTATCCCTACTCCATGATGCTCTCATCATTTACGCCAATAGATAGCTATCACCATCCCAAAACTTTAAAGCTAACTATGTCAAGCCAGGAATGGTGCGGACATGTATTTTCTCAGATGAATCTGGACGGTAAACATTATAATACAAGATCCTATTCGTATTTTGAACAGGAGGGAGATCTTGAAACTAAAGTAGATGCAGCGCTGCTTGAAGACGAGCTTTGGAACCGGATCAGGCTAAATTACAAATCGCTGCCTACCGGGAACATACAAGTAGTACCGGGACTGTTTTTTACTCGCATGGCTCATGATAACTTAAAACCTCTTGACACTACTGCTGAGCTGATACAAGAATCTGATACAGCCACTTATACCCTGACTTTCCCTAATCGCAAACTATCTATAAGTTTTAGCGCTGCTTTTCCTTACCATATCCTTTCCTGGAAAGAATCGTATAATGGCCTTGGGGGTAAGTTATTAACTACAGAGGCAGTTTTTGACAAGAAACTCCACATAGATTACTGGTCCAGAAATAAAACTACTGATAGCTATTTAAGAGATTCATTGAACCTTGAGTAGCTATATTCGCACTAATATGGAAGTACAACAATTATTAAAGAATCAATCCGAAAAGTTCAACCTGCCGGATAACCAGATATACCTGAACTGCGCCTATATGTCTCCAATGCTTAAAAGCGTTGAAGAAGCGGGTATAGCCGGAATACGAAGAAAGAGAAACCCTGCCAGTGTGGCCCCGGAGGATTTCTTCTCAGAAACGGAGATACTGAGACAGGAATTTGGCAAACTTATTGGCACTGAAGAGTATCAGCGAATTGTAGTAATTCCTTCAGTTTCTTATGGAATAGCCTCTGTGACAAATAACATAGATATTAAACCCGGGGAGAGCATTATTACTATGGGAGAGCAATTTCCAAGTAACTATTATCCCTGGAAAAACCTCTGCGAACGAAGTGGAGCCACCTTAAAAGCTATCAAGGCACCGGATACATTCCAAAACAGGGGCAGGTTGTGGAATCAAAAGATACTTGATGCGATTGATTCCAACACCAAAGTTGTGGCCATGGCTCACGTTCATTGGGCAGATGGCACGCTGTTCGACTTAAAAGCTATAAGAGAAAAAACCCATTCTGTGGGTGCGTTACTTGTCATAGATGGCACCCAATCTATAGGCGCACTGCCATTCGATATTAAAGAAATAGCCCCTGATGCTTTGATCTGCGCAGGTTATAAATGGCTCTTTGGACCATATTCCATAGGGTTGGCCTACTATGGTAAGTATTTTGATTATGGAAAACCTATTGAAGAAAACTGGATCAACAGGGCTGATAGTGAGGATTTTGCTTCATTAGTCAGCTATCAGGACGCGTACCAACCGGGTGCATTGCGGTATGAAGTGGGGGAACATAGTAATTTTATACTTGTGCCTATGATGCTGGAAGCGCTGAAACAGATCAATGCCTGGAAACCTTCCAATATACAGGAGTATTGTGCTTCAATTACAGCACAGGCGCTGAAGCGCTTAAATGACAGCAATTTTATCGTGGAAGACAGTCGCTATCGTGGAGAACATTTGTTCGGAATAAGAGCCAAAGCAGGTATCAACCAGCAACGGCTCAAGACTTTGCTGGCCCGGGAAAACATCCTGGTGTCTGTGCGTGGAGATGCGGTCAGGGTGGCGCCACACCTGTATAATACCAGTGATGATATGGAAAGGCTGATAGACGGCTTGCTACAACTTTAGGCTCATCTGTTGGTGTCACCGGTTCGTTTTAGTAACCCAATTCCTGAGGAGAAAAATATCAGCCCAAGTATGGCCAACGCCCATGAGTTGAGCACAACAAGTGGTGTTCCGAATATGCCAAATACTCCCAGAATAAGGCCAACAACTCCGGTCAGCAGCAGTATTATTCCCAATGCTTTGATCATTTCATTTTAATTAATCGAACGTTTTACAATTGAAATCAATTATCGTTCCTTTGATGTTGAGCAATATGTAAACCCGCTTTTTCCGAGTCTACATGTGGTTATTGCGAGTTTTATATTTATTTTTGGTTCCTCCGTGCAATTTTAATGTGGCAGCTACTCTACATTCACCTATGATCTTAAGAAAACTATTTTCGATTTCATTGCTGTTGTTTAGCATTACAGCAGCAGCCCAGGAAAAATACATGTTTGTATTTCTCAACAGCAAACCTGATAAAGAAGTGCTTCCTAAAAAGCAGGTAGATAGCTTACAGGCCGGTCATATGGCCAATATTCTGCGCCTTGCAAAAGAGGACAAATTAATAGTGGCAGGGCCTTTCGAAGGGGGCGGAGGGATCTTTATCCTAAATACGCAATCCGCTAAAGAGGCCAGCGAATGGATAAATACCGATCCTGCTATCAGGGCTGATCGTTACAATATCGAAATTCTGCCCTGGAACGTCCGGCACGGTGGCGCTTGTAAGGTAAATGAAGATGCTGAGTTTGCAACCTATACCTTTATCAGGTACAATACCTTTATAACAAAATTTAACGTACAGCAGGCCCCCGAGCTACTGCGACAGCACGATGCATATCTAAAAGAACTATTGCAAACGGGTAATGTGATCGTGGAAGGATTTTTCGACAACAGTGACGGAGGCATTATGGTAATGCAAGGTGCTGTCGAAGATGAGGTGTTGACGGCTGACCCGGCTGTAAAAGACGGTATCATAAAACCAGATGTTAAAAAAATATGGGTAGGCAAAGGCTCATTTTGTGAAAATTAGCAGCGCTTCCATCCCTACACAGCTCATAGCAAAAGTACTCTACGGCCACACTTGTTCCGCTTTCGCCCCTACGAGGTGTTGGATTTTCCAACAACTTTAAAGCAGCATCTTCCGGTATTAAAATCCCTTATTTTTCTTACTTGCTGATATACAGTTTCTTGTGTGCCTGAGCCTGTATTTGGCACGGTTATGATACTATGGCTAAGCAGATTAAAAAAATAATTAGTAAACCTTTAAAACTAAGAATGAATATGAAAACTTTAATCAAAACCATAGCTGCTGCGTTGATATTCGGAGTAGTAGCGTTCAATCAGTCGGCAGTAGCTCAAGTTGAAGATCAAGGTGACCAAACAATGGAGCAAAAACAGACTCCTCAACAAGGAGAAAAAGTTGAAGTGCAAATTACTCAGCTTCCTTCCGCTGTAAATGAGTCTATTCAAGCTGACTATGCTGACAGAAAAGCATCGAAAGCTTATAAAACTACCGATCCCAGAACTGGCGCTGTAGTTTACGAAATCCATTTCATTAACCCACAAGGTGTTACTGAAGCGGTAAAATTTGATGAGGAAGGTGAAGAAGTGGAAGATGACTTATAATCATCTTTCTAATTAGGGTAACACTTTTCTTTTAATCGGAGGCTAGCTCAAGGTCCCCCCTCAGGATATCATATAATCGGGGGCTTGAGAAAGCCTCTTTTTTTTGCTTTTCGCTAACTCCTTTTAGGGAGCCCTTAATGCTCTTAAGTTAACCTGAATTCGATACAGTGCCCGGATTTCGGACTCCCCAAACCTCCCCTGGCCCTTCCAATGCTCTTAAGTTAAGACGTCATCCCGAGGCAACCAACAACTTTAGTTGATTTTGAGGATAATGACATAGCTTTCAGAACGGCCTTGAGAAAATGGCGTTAAGAATTTCAATGCCACACGCACC
>NZ_AMZN01000047.1 GCF_000331535.1 Fulvivirga imtechensis AK7
CAAGGAGTAGTTTAATTGGTAGTTTAATTGGTACGTGAGGACACGTACCAAGGGGGGGGTAACAAGGGGGTTGAAGATAAAGCATTATATTCTTTCTTGTGCAATGGTTCGTGTCCTCACGAACCATTAACCCACATCAAAATTCATCTAGCAAATGCTTCAAAAAAGGAAAAGTATTTTCTCCCTTTTCATAAAATGCGGCTGATGAATATTTGTAATCGGATGGATCAGCAGCTAAATTCCAACGTTCTTGCAGCGGATTGTTATGAATGTAATCCAGTTTTTGCAAAGCCATTTTTTTTGAATACAGCGGGACGGCAAGAGAATCTCTTTGCCAAAATTCGTAGTTCTTGTTTATGGCCTCTACTTTAAATGATGCCAATCCACCAAGGTTCTCCATTTTCTGCATCTTCTTGAATTCATGAGCTGTAAACTTCAAAAACGAGCCATGAGCACTTTCCTTCCCGTTCATCTCATTCATCCTCCATATCAGATGAATGTGGTTGGGCATCACTACAAATGCAAAAACATCGATTTTTCCTTTACCACTCAGATGGGCCAATGAGCTGATAATTACATCCTTATACCTGTCATCATGCATTAAGCACTGCCATTTATTTATTGTGGCTGTCCAAAAGTAGATGACGTCAAGCTCTATATATGATTTTCGTTTGTATTCAGATACATCATTATTCATATGTTTGAAAGTATAAAAATGAGATGGGTTTTGAAAAAATTTGTTGAATTATTGGCCAGGTATAGGCATTGGATACGTGAGGATGTTTAATTGGTAGTAGTAGTTTAATTGGTACGTGAGGACACGTACCAAGGTAGTAGTAAAGGTTTAATTGGTACGTGAGGACACGTACCAAGGGAGAGACACACAGAAAAAGGGCTGCAACTTTCGTTGCAGCCCTTTTTAATATTTAAGATAAGAATAGTTTATGCCACGACAGCTTTCTTCTTTTCAGATTCTGAAATGGGCTTCTTCTTATCCAGGTCAATCACCACGGGAGAAGCGATGAAGATGGATGAATAAGTACCCACTAGTATACCTATCAACAGGGCGAAAGAGAAGCCTCTCAGCACCTCTCCACCGAAGATGAAAAGGATCAATACCACAATCATAGTGGTCAAAGAGGTCATCATTGTTCTGTTCAGGGTGGTGTTGATAGCTGAGTTGAAGATCTTGATCTTGTCGCTACTGGTCCCCAGGTTCAGGTATTCACGTATCCTGTCAAAAACCACCACGGTATCGTTGATAGAATAACCGATAATGGTCAGCAAGGCCGCCACAAATACCTGATCTATCTCAAAATTAATACCCAACAGCCCTGCAATAGCAAATGCAGAAAATACGAACAATGTATCGTGTACCACAGCAACAATGGCACCCGTACTGAACTGCCATTTTCTAAACCTGATCAGGATGTAAAGGAAGATGACAACAACGGAGAAAATACCCGCTTCCATAGATGCTGTCTTAATATCATCCGCGATAGTGGCTCCCACTTTTGATGAGCCTGAGATAGTGAAATGCTCGGCACCCATCTGTGATGCGGTTGATACATACTTCTGGCCGGTGAATGATTCAATCCCACTGATCAAAGCATTTTTTACCTCATCATCGGCTGTATCTGACTCATCATCCACCATGTAAGACGTAGTTACTTTTATGTTGTTATTACCATCATAGTTTTTCACCTCGGTACCTGCGCCCTCAAACACTTTGCCCAAAGCCAGTTTCATATCGGTAGCCACTACAGGATTCTGAAAGTTGACAATATAAGATCTTCCACCTTTGAAATCCACACCCATATTAAGTCCCTGGATAGCTACAAGCGCCAAACCGATCACTATTACAATACCGGATATCATGTAAGCCATTCTTCTGCGGCCCATGAAGTCGATATTCAGATTAGACAGCAGGTTAGAAGAGAATGGGGTACTGAATGATACCTTCGTCTCATCTCCTTTTCTCACCATCCATTCTACAATTACCCTGGTAATATATACTGCTGTGAAGAACGAGCAGGCAATACCGATCATCAGGGTAATGGCGAAACCTTTTACAGGTCCCTGCCCTAAAACGTACAGTATCACAGCGGTCAGGAATGTAGTAACGTTAGCATCAACAATTGAGCTGAATGCCTTTTTATAACCATCAGTAACAGCAGCACGAAGCTTCACTCCATTTCTTAACTCCTCCCTGATCCTTTCGAAGATCAGTACGTTGGCATCAATAGACATACCTATGGTAAGTACGATACCCGCAATACCAGGAAGGGTAAGGGAGGCATTGAACTGTGCCAGGATACCCAAAATAAAGAAGATGTTGAATACCAGCGCAATATTGGCCACAATGCCCCCTTTGGCGTAGTAGGCTACCATGAAAAGCACCACCACTACTAAGCCTGATACAATAGAAATGATACCCTGATTCTGTGCCACCTTACCCAAGGTAGGACCTACAATAGCTTCCTCAACTATCCTTGTAGGGGCCGGAAGAGAGCCGGCTTTCAGTATATTGGCCAAATCCTTTGCTTCTTCAATGGTGAAGTTACCGGATATTTGAGAGCTACCATTTGGTATTTCTCCATTCACGTATGGAGCAGAATATATCAGGTTATCCAACACAATAGCAATTCTTCCCTTCGGTGTCTGATTAGCAGCATCGGCAGTCATTTTAGCCCATACTCTTGTGCCCAAAGCATTCATCTGCATGCTCACAGCAGGACGGCTGAACTGATCGAGGTCCTGACGGGCATCTGTGATCACCTCACCTGTAAGCTTAGCATTGCCACCACGGCCTGTTCTTACAAAATAAAGCTGTAAAAGCTCCTCTCCTGTTTGCTCGTTAACAGTAGGTTTTACGTCCCAAAGGGGCTTCACCGTCCGTGACAAAAGAGACCGTACTTCACTTCTTCTCAGTATTTTCCCTATTACGGCAGTGTCTCGCACATCATATACCAGTCCTCCGCCTGCCTTGGTAAGTGCAAATAAAGGGGAGACATTATCATTCATCAGCGAATCCAGTCGGTCACCATCTGCAGCATCGCTTCCCAGAGCTGCATCAAGATCTCCATCAGTAGTATCCACTTCAGAATCTTCTCCCGAAAGGGCATCAGCAAGATCTTCTTCCTGGTCCTGAGGCACTCCCTGCTCACTTTCTACTTCTGTTTTCAGATCTGATCCCTTCAGCTTCCTGGCTGCCTGCTGCTCCTTTACCAGCATATCATTGATAGCCATCAGGGAATTGTTGATCTCATTCAATTCTGCTACTTCCCAGAATTCCAGCTTAGCTACCCCCTGCAAAAGCTTTCTTACACGCTCAGGATTGTCGGCACCGGGAATTTCGATCTGAATTCTACCTGTACCGGGCAGTCGCTGAATATTAGGCTGAGATGTACCAAACTGGTCAATCCTGGTTCTCAAAATAATGAAAGAACGTTCGATAGCATCTTCAATTTCCTTATTGATAATGTCCATCACCGCCTGGTCACTGTCACTTCTGCTGATGCGGCCACGGTTAGCCGCGGTAGCAAAGATACCCGCTAAAGGCTTGTCCGTTACTTCCTGGTAAGACTGATGGAACAATTCGCCAAAGCGTGTCTGGCTGGTCTTTTGCTTTACTTTGGCCATTTCGAGCGCTTTCTGAAAGTCAGCGTCCTGACTGTTGCCACTCAGGCCTTTAATAATATCAACAGGGGAAACCTCCAGCGTTACCTGCATACCTCCCTGCAAATCGAGACCAAGACTGAGCTCGGTGTCTTTCACTTCTTTATAGGTATACTCTGCTCCAAACAGATTATATACCGGCAGATTATAAATAGAATCAAGATAAGCCTGCTTTTTTTGCAAATCTATAACACCAGTCTCGCTGGTAGCAAACTTAATAGCATCTTGCTGTATACCGCGTGCCACAAAGGTGAACGACAGATAGTAGATGCAAAGCAATGTAATGATGATTGTTAAAAAAACAACCGCACCTTTATTTCGCATTTTGAATAAAAATTTAAGTTAAAGTCTTTAGAATTAGTTTTGTATTGGCATACACCTATACACTGGGTGATAAAAGTAACTTCCCGGAGTAAAAAGGAAATATTAGGGAGCGTTCGGTGCTATGATCAACCGAAAGAGTGTCTTAAAGTAGGCATTGAAATCGACTTCCTGGTCAATAGCAATCTCTACTTCGTCTGTGTTTTCTAAATAGATCTCAGCAATAAAGTGCAGGGCATGTGAAATCGTGTATTGCACTACAGAGGCCACCGCATCTTTGCTGATCGTGAGTACGTCATGCTTTGGCTCTCCTTTCTGATCGTTTACCTCGGTGTTCACCTTGGCTTCTTCATTAGCAAGAAAGTTGTAATAGCATGACTGGGATACCAAAATAACCACAGCGGCTAATATGCCAAAGCATATACCTATGGTCTGCTTATATCTTGATATTTTCCCTAGCTTTTTCATTTCAGAGCCTACAAAAGTAGCGATAATCACCTACAAAACAAGAAATGAACTTTATTTATTAATCTTAGATTTAAGGAAGCCGCAAAGTACATCCAAAGCGGTATGAAAGCTTCTGTTATTCGGGATCACCATGTCTGCCTCGTCCTTCAGTGGCTCAAGATAGCGCTCATAGGTAGGCATTACATGTTTTTCAAACCGGTATAGGGTGTCTTCAAGGTCATAGCCCCGCTCAATCTGGTCTCTTACTATTCTCCTCTTAAGCTTAATATGGTTTTTGGCAGAAATAAATAATTTTAAATCTAGCAGATCGCTGATCTCAGGAAAGTGCATTACAAACAGGCCTTCTATCACCACAATAGGCGCTGGATTGAAATGGAGCATTTTTGGCACCAGATCGGCATTTTCAAAAGTATATTCCAACCGTGAGAACGCCTGGCCGTTTTTGATCTTTTTCACGTCATCGGCAAAAGCTGCAGCATCTATGGATTGTGGTGTATCAAAATTCTTGATCCCATTTTCATCCAGTATCTGCTGCTCCAGCGGCAGGTAATAATTATCCTGCGAAATAAGGCAAATATCTTTAGGGTTGAAATGGTCGAGCAGGCTTTTTAAAAAAGTTGTTTTGCCGGAAGCGCTGCCTCCTGTAATTCCAATAACAAATGGATTCACGATTTAACTCTTATAATGGGTTGATATATAGTCGACCAATTTCCTGACGGCAATACCGCGATGGCTGATCTCATTTTTTTCGGCCATGGTCATCTGGGCGAAGGTTTTGTCATAACCCTCGGGTTTAAATACCGGATCATAGCCGAAGCCATCACCTCCTGCTTTTTCCCGGATGACCTCTCCTTTCACTACGCCTTCAAACTGTTTTATGTTGCCCTCTGCTATAAGAGTGATCACTGTTCTGAACTGAGCGCCCCTGTTGTCAAAGGATTCCAGCTTTTTGAGCAGCAGTGAAATATTGTCTTCATTATTTCTTCCCTCTCCGGCATATCGTGCTGAATACACCCCCGGCTCTCCGTCAAGGGCAAATACCTCGAGGCCCGTATCATCAGCAAAGCAGGGAATATTATATTTTTGGAAGACGTATTCTGCCTTTTGGTGTGAATTGCCCTCTAATGTCAGTTGATCCTCCCGTAACTCTTCAGTACAGCCTATTTCCTGAAGGCTAACCAAGGTTAAGCCTTCAGGCAACAACTGTTGTATTTCATTAAGTTTATTGACATTGTTAGTGGCAAAACAGATCTTCATTATTGCTACTATTTTACCTCTATGAGGTCCACTTCAAACATAAGATTTGAATTAGGAGGTATGCTTTGCCCCGAGCCCGTTTTTCCATAGCCAAAAGGTGATGGTAAATACATGGTAACCGAACCACCCTCTTTGACTAAAGGTAAGATTACCTGCCAGCCGCCTATAAGGCCTCTCAGTGAGAAGGTTTTGTTGGTTCCTGAATCGAAATTCACCTTGCTTCCAAGCAGACGCCCATGATAGTTTACCGTCACATTATTTTCGTATTTCGGGCTATCTCCTGAGCCCTGATCAAGAATATATCTGATACCACTAGGGTGTTTGGTGGCTGTTATTCCCCAGGCATCAAGTGAGTCATCAATGATAGCAATGTCCTTTTTCAACTGCCTGGAGTGGATCTCTACCAGTTCCACTTCAATGATAAGTGTAGCATTGGCAGGTACATTCCCTGTACCGCCCTGACCGTAGGCATAAAAAGAAGGCACGTAAGCTGTGGCTGTGCCACCTTCCTGAATTTTCAGAAGAGGGAGCTGGATACCCGCTATTAAAGAGCCCCATGATCTTTTTACACTGCTCTCACTACCTACCACGGTTCCATTCGCAAGTAATTTTTCGGTGTAGCTGATTGTGACCGAATCCAGAATATAGGGCATTAAGCCTTCTCCCTGATCTTCTATTACATATCTTATACCTGTTTGCTCATCCGTATTTGCCTGAATGCCATTTTCCGAAAGGTAAGCATCAATATCCTTCAGTTCCTTAAAATATTGATCCTGCTCATTAAAAGCATTGTCATCGGAATTACATCCTAACAGAAAAAATACGGAGCCAAGCGCTATGACAAGTAATAATTGCTTAATTGTTTTCATCTTTTACAACATCCACCAACTCCACATCAAATACAAGAATAGAATTAGGCACGATCTCAGCGCTTCTCTGACGAGGTCCATATGCCAAGGGTGAAGGAATATACAAAGTAGCTTTACCGCCTTCTTTTAAAAGGGGAATACCTTCATCCCAGCCTCTGATCATCTGCCCTTGACCTAGTTTGAATTCAAGTGGTTCATAAGGCTCTCTTCTTTCATCATAAATATCCTCCTTCTGAGCCACCTCTTTGTAGCTGGTGTCGAAGTATGGGCCGTTAAGTATTCTTCCTACGTAGTTTACTTTTACCATATCACCTGCAGCAGCCTGCTCGCCAGTGCCTTCTTTCTCCATGGTATAAAATATACCAGATTCTGTTTTCTGAGCTTCAATGCCATTTTCCTTCAGGTACTCTTCAATGATAGCTACATCTTCAGTCAGTTGTTTGGTAGCATCAGCCTCTTGTTTTTGTTGTTGCTTCTTCATCATTTCCTGCTGCCACGCCATTATTTCATCCTGGTTGAGCACGTCAGCTACCCCCAGGTTAAAAGTAAGCGTGCTTTCCTTGTTTACATTTGGAGGCAGATCAGCTTTCACGGAATTGGCGAAAAAATCTTCAACACTAATGCTAAAAGTGACACTGTCTCCTTTTTTTAGTTCATTGAAAATTTGCTCAATACTTCCCTCATTGGCTTTCCATACGGAATCGTTTTTGGGTACTATTACCGGAATACCATTATCGGCGGTATTCATCCATACAGAGTCGGTTTCATCTTTATATTGCATGTTCATTAATATGTACTGGCCATCTTCCACAGGTCCACCCTCACCTTCTTTTATCATGGTATAAGCAAGGCCTGATTCTGTTTTGCGCTCCTTGCTGCCGCACGATTGCAAAACTGCCACTATAGCTATTGCAACAAAAATTCTTAATGTGTTGATCATTTATGCGTAGGTTTTAATTTTCGTACTTAATTCACTTTTATATTCTTTGAGAACACTCTCAAATTTATTTACTGTTTCCTCCAGGGTCGTGTCTGATTTACCTCCGGCTGCATTTTTATGTCCCCCTCCCTCAAAATGTTTTTTGGCAAATTCATTCACTGAAAAATCACCAATAGAGCGGAACGACATCTTCACGGATTCCGTGCGGTCTATGATCACCGCTGCAAATTTTATTCCCTCTATTGACAAAGCATAGTTCACTAACCCTTCAGTGTCACCGGTTTTAGAGTTAAACCTCTTGAGTTCTTCTGCAGATATAGCAAAATAAGCAGTATTATAATCCTCCAGTACTTTTAGCTTTTCATTCAGAGCAAAGCCTAGGAATTTCACCTTATCTAATGAGTTGGTGTCGTACACCAGCTTAGATACTTTTGCCGTATCAGCTCCGAGGGTTGTGAGTTCAGCACATACCATAAATACATTACGTGTGGTGTTGGGGTGCTTAAAGCTGCCTGTATCGGTCATTATTCCCGCATAAAGGCTCTCTGCAATATCTTTATCGATCAGATTTTTGTCACCCAGATCCACGATCAGGTCATACACCAGTTCGGCTGTAGCCGCTGCGCCGGTACTCCAATAAATGAAATCAGCAAAGTCTTCCGGCTCAAGATGATGGTCTATCAGCACTTTAGTGCACTCGGTATTTCTCACCATCTCTCCCAGTTCATTGATCCGGTTCAGGCTTGAAAAATCAAGGCAGAAGATCATATCTGCATTATTTACAAGTCCTTCGGATTTATCTTCATTCCCCTCGTTGAAAATGATCACTTCATCATTTCCCTTCATCCACGCAAGGAAATTGGGATAATCAGTTGGGGTTATGACTGCCACATCGTGCCCTTTTTTCTTCAAATAACCCGCCAGCCCCAGCGAGGATCCCAAAGCATCGGCATCCGGCTTGTGGTGAGTTGTGATCACCACTTTTTTAGGACTACTGATGAGCGTTTTAAAAGCTTCCAGATTCTGCATTCCTTCATTAACTGCCACCCTCTGTAAGGGAGGCTTCCGTTTTTAATAAACGGCAAAATTGATAATAAAATATATCAAATACAAAAGCGGGGTGTCAGATTATCTGTATGCATAACATTTACCACGGCCTGATCCATTAATTAAGAAATATTCTTCTATTTTTGCGGAAAATTCAAAAAACGCAATAAATTATGGCTGGAAACAGAACCTTCACAATGATAAAACCTGATGCCGTAGGTGCCGGAAATACGGGCGCTATCATAAAAATGATAGAAGAAGCAGGTTTTAAAATTGTAGCAATGAAAAAAACCTATATGTCTAAAGAAAGAGCAGGACAGTTTTATGCTGTTCATAAAGAACGCCCTTTCTATCAGGATCTTACTAACTATATGTCATCAGGACCGATTGTGCCTATGATCCTGGAAAAAGACAATGCTGTTGAAGATTTCAGGAAGCTGATCGGGGCCACTAACCCTCAGGATGCCGCAGAGGGCACTATCAGAAAACTTTTTGCAAAATCTATTGAGGCTAATGCCATCCACGGCTCTGATTCTGATGAGAATGCAGAGATCGAAGGCAG
The DNA here is from genome assembly GCF_000331535.1 of Fulvivirga imtechensis AK7. Classification (GTDB taxonomy): domain Bacteria; phylum Bacteroidota; class Bacteroidia; order Cytophagales; family Cyclobacteriaceae; genus Fulvivirga; species Fulvivirga imtechensis. Next base: position 9,143 of record NZ_AMZN01000047.1, read on the forward strand.
ATTTTTCTTCGCTGACGTAGAAAAATTCTAAGAAGCTTCTATTAAGGTATCATCTCGACCTCAGGGAAACTTCCTTTGGCCGAAATGATATCTTTACCTTAACTGCTAATTAGTGTCTCTAAGAAAACGCCACTTAGAGTTTTCTACAAACACTAATTAGCACGTAAGATCGTCACCCTCAATACATTCTCCTTCTCATCAAAAACCTGGTGCAGGTTTTCCGGCTTCAGCTCAAAGGGTTTAATACCTACGTAATCCGCAATTTTAGCATCCAGCCATACCGACTTATCGAGCCATACCTTGTTGGGTTGAGGCGTGGGATCTCCATAAGCAATATTCGGTTCCGGATCAGGGTCTCCATAAAAGATCATGTCCAAATCGAATCCATTACCGGAAAAAATGTATGTACCATACTTCTTGTTTGAGTAATTTGGCTCAATATACCTTCTTTCTATCTCGGTTTCTACCACAACCGAATTGACCTGCTCTTCCAATTGAAACTGAGCAAACATTTCGTTCAGCGAGCCTTTAAAATATTCAGGAATGATCTTAGCCACTGGATTTTCATACTTTAAAGGAAACTTCATGACTGAGGTAAAGGCATTGAAAGTGCCATTCTTTTCATTATACACAACAGGATATACACCCGCAGGAATAGCATTTCCATTGAGCTCATAATCTTTCACACTCTCCTCGTCCAGGAGCATAGTAGTGCGAAGATGCAGATTTCCCTTAGACACCATATGCGACCATTCTTTGTAAAACTGAACGCCCAGCACATCGGCATTTACCGGGAAATAAGCTGCCGTGCTTGAAGGATCGATCTGTATCTGGGCAGCATCGCGTAATGAACCAAATAATTCAGGATTGATATGAAATTTTTCATATATGATCCACGGATCTCTCCACTCGATACCACAAGGCACGATAGCACATGGGTCTAGCCACGGGATACACTTTTCATAATAAGTATTACATGCCCCCCATTGGTTAACACATTCTATGTGTAAAGGGCCTCTGACAATACGCCCGGGGTCTACCACCGGAAAACATATCCCCCTTCCAAATCTGGTATCATCTGAGCCTTTGATTACCTGGTGCGTTTCCTGGCTCACCGGTTTATCTCCTGGCCGGTCGAACACCTCCTCCTGACATGCATTCATAAAGAGAACAAGCACTGCCATAACAAAGCCTGGCAAATAATTCAGCGATCTTTTATTTCGTTTTTTCATAATAAATTGGTTTTAGCGTTTATGATTAGTGTAACGGCAGTGCACTTCGTTACCGCATTCCAACTGTTTTTGAAAAAAGAAAATGCTATGCTCTGCGATATCTTCGAAAAGCCATTGTTGCTATAAGTACCAGGGCCAGAAGTGCTATTATAAGGAATGTGTAGGTAGGATAATGCTTTTCTACAACGGGTGTAGGGTCTCCCATCAGCGTAAAGCCAGACCAGTAGTATGGGTGTGCGAAGTATTTATTCTGCGGGTCTTTAATAAAAGAAAGTTTGGCCTGCCGGAGGGCTTCATCTTTGCGCATGCCTTCACTTAAATTAAAAAAGAAATTCTCCATAATACCCGCTGATGACCTGTCATTCACTGACCATAAGCTCATGGTTACACTCGGACATCCTGCAAATTGAAATGCTCTGCCGAGGCTCATGATCCCTTCTCCCCTGGCGTACCTGCCAATACCCGTCTCACACGCGCTTAACACCACCAGGTTAGCCTTCAGCGGCATGTTGTAGAGCTCATATAGATGTAAAATATTATCGTTGCCGTAATTTTCCTCACCGGTACTGACCTCAGTGCCTGCAAAGTAGAAGGCCGAAGAATTTGGGTTCAAATCGTCAACACGGGCGTGCATTGACAGATGCAAAATGGCGGCCTCAGCCGCATTGTCGCGAAAGCTATTTTCAGTGGCTGACTGATTTAAAAAATATCTTGCCTCCAAAGTACGCATAAGCCTGCTTAACCTCCTGGTCATTAAACTTAAGCTTTGAAAGAAAAGACCTGTCATTCATGGCAAGTAGGCCCTCACTATATTCGGGAGCAAAACCCATGTAGTCATTACTGCCTTTACTCCTGGTCATGTTTTCCTTCTCCTTCATCAAAGACACAGAATAGTCATAACCAACACTATATTTATTTAAAAGCATAACAGGCTGGGTTCCTTCTTTATCCACATTTTCGGATTCCACGAGCGTCTCAAAAGGAAAATAGCCAAGTAAGCCGTCACTAATCAGGAGCAATCGCCCACCTAAAGCTGGCAATACCTCCTTTAAGGGTTCAATCAGTGTTTGGTACAATCCATGACTAACTTTCAGGTAATGCTGATAAGCCGAATCAGCAGTAGGTGGATTTTTAAGTTCATTCAATGCGACTAAAAGTTGCTGATCCAGGGTCTTATTGGACATCTTCCTTAATATCGATTTATCCCTGGATATACCGAAAACGTACAGGTCGTTATCCCCATAAAAATATTCGATTACCGTCTCATCAGGTTCCAATCCATTTTGTAGCTGATCCGTACTTAATGTTGAAGATTTGTATTTCAACCGATGATATTCCGGATACATTGCTTCAAGTGTTTCAATAAGTGCATGGTATCTTTCACGGGCTTGTAGTAGTTGGTGTTGCCTTTCTTTTCTCACCGCAGATTCATTGCTTAACTCCAACAGGCTTTGTTGCCAGTAATAAATTCGGCCCTTCAGTTGGTTTTCTTCATGAATAAGCGCATCAGGAACACCTGCAAAAAGTTTTGATGACATGTCTCTTACCGCCTCTATTAACTGGCTGGCCCGGCTTTTTTCGGAAAAATAAAATGCCTTTTCCAGATAAAGGGGATCAGAGGTGATTTCATAAGCCTCAAAAGTGGCTTGAAGTCCACGTTCGAAGGTGGATAGCGTTACCGAGGCAAGGAACTGCTTGGATTCCGCACTTTGAAAACCCATTCTGATATGGTCAATGAGCCGGACTGCTTGTTCATACGACTCTATGGATGCAAGCAGATACTTTGGCTCACCCTCATTAACATACCAATCATAGAAACTGTCTGCCTTTAGAAGGATCACTTTCAGAAATTCACTCTCGAGCGTCTCCGTACCTATCTGTGGTGTTTCATAGATACCTACGCTTTCTGTGCTTCCTGCCAGATACTGCAGAGCATCTTGATAAGCTGTCAGCGCTTTCTCCCACTTTTTTTGTAGCATAAACACATTACCTTTTTCATATGAAGCACGGGCTTTAAATCTATTGCCTCCGTCAACCCCCTTTCCGGCTAATAATTGTCCCTTTTCAATGTATTTCAGTGCTGCGTCTGTGTTATTCATTTTTAAATAGATGCTGGCTGTCTCAAACAGAAGCTTCATCTGCTGCTCAGGGTCAGCCTGTTTACTCAATTTCAAACCTTTTTCCAGAGCAGACAATGCACGCTCGTAACTACCTAGACCCATGTATGCATCTGCCAGTTGCGTATATATCTTCAGATATAGATTATGAGCCCCCGGGGTGTTTTCTTTGCCATTTAATTTTGTCAGTGAATTCTTAAGAATCGTTATTACATCATGATATACCTCGGCTTCTTGTAGTATGGTATTTTGATGGTATAATATCTTAGCCTGTACGGACTCAATAAATGCCAATTGATAGCTATGATCCCGTACAGAATTATAACTGGGATTAAATCCGGGAAGTACATGACGTGCCATCACAACGTATTGTAAAGCATTTTGATAGTCGCCATCCATAATGGAGAGCTGACATATATTTACCAGGCTATTAAAGGTTTGTAGAGAATCAGAAATTACCAATACGCCATTATCAAAAACTGTCTGTTTGAAGTTACCAAGTGCATTTGAAAAATCACCCTGGTAGTAGTAGTACATACCTCTCATGTACGAGACCTCCCGCACCAATTCGTTACCCAGGATGGTGCTATCCCCTGCATTTTGATAATGATACACGATACTATCCGCTTCGTCCAGGTAAGAATTCAACGAATCGATCATGAAATGATGCTCAGCTACATAGGCCTTATTAATTAATGCGAACAGATACCCCCTCTCCCAATCATTTTCATAGGCCTCTTTTAAAAAAAAATTTAGATAGTAAAGTGCACTATCAGGATTTTCAAAATAATGCCGATCCATCATGGCATTCACATCATCAATAAATGTGTTCTCATCTGAATAATCCTGAGCGTTGACGCCTAATGATGAGATAAATATTAAAAAGACAAAAAGTCCGTACTGCACGGACTTTTTGTAGATATCATATCCACATTTAACTGATTTGACATTGAAAATCATTATTTTTTTACAATAAAGTGGCCTTTTGGAAAAGGATCGGTCTGCATGTTCAGTGTTTTTATCTGCTCTTTTTCATCAGTAATAAAAGCCTTGAAATCAATTACCAACTCCTGTTCAGCAAGATGAGGATTAACCACCTCATATTTAAAGGTGGCTTCCTGCCTTTCTTTATCATATTTTTCCAGTACTCCTTTTGCAAATATATCATCGCCATTGCTTCGAGTTGCGGCTAAAGTTTGCATACTCCTTATGGCACTCGTGGATTCTGCCGGATATGTAGTAAAATATATGATCCTCAATATCCGTACATCAACTGGAGGAATACATCCCTGAATGATCCCACAAATACGTCCTCCTCTTCCTACACTTAGCAAGGCCGTGACCAGTTCATGATTGCCACAATACTTTTCACACTGCGAATCGCTTGAGCATTCACAATACCTATCACCATTCAAATCGCACGCTTTAGCATCTTCTTGTGATCTACAGGTGTGCACAAAATAATTTGTAGTGGTGGGTTCTGCCGGTTCACAGCCACTAAGGGCAACGATCGCAATAAATATTAAAACTAGTTGGTTTAGCTTGGTTTGCATCGGTTGGTTTATTAATGGTTAATTTAATATTTAAAAATAGTAACTCTTTGGTTAAAGCAAATACTTCCACAGGAACTATTTATTGCTTCTCATCCGGGTACAGGCTATAAAACGGCTTCATTTTCTCTTCATAACTCTTCGCGTGCCATATTTCCCAGGCCTCTTTTGATGAAGGCCGTGCTTTCCTGTCTGATGCAGCAGACCTTTCAACGTTAATATAGAGCACGGGCCTTAGCGATGCCTGTGACATTTCGCTGGAATAAATTATCACCTGAGCTTCTCCGGCAAATACTGCCAGGCGGAGGCCTTTATTCATTCCCTCTTCACAGAGCCACTTTTCAATGATTTCCCGTGGTATAAAAACAGGCAAAGGTCGCATAGACCTTATATCGTTGCTTGTTTGAAGATTAACGGGATAGCCCATATTTACCAGGCCCTTTAACTCAAAGTAAGGATCATTTACCGCCCATGTTTCCTCTCCGCCCGCACGACCCCATTCTTCACTGTTGTTAGCAGCTATCCAAGTAACTTCTGTTTCGTTAAATAATGGCGAATCATCACCATAAATACCCACTTGAAGAAGCGCTTCACTTGCTCCAAGAGTAAGATATAATCCGTTAATAAAAAGTGTAGCGTCATTAATGTATAACTGACCTGAGCAGACGCCTGCCCCCAACTCTTCTTCAATTACTTCAGCCAACCCATCAAATCTCAATACAGCGGTAGCGCTGTCTACTTGCGTTGGGTCTGCTCCGTTTTCCTGTGTAACAGCATAAATAAACTCCCCTCCAGGTGTCGGAGGACTCGAAAAAATATCTATTGTGTTATACAAAGTAGCATCAGTAGTACCGTTATACCCTTTATATCCATTCTGGAAGTAGAAAGACGCTGTGTTGGCGTCTTTTCCATCCGTTCCTGGTGTTCCAGGTTCTCCTTGCTCCCCTTGTTCCCCCTGCAATCCTTGCTCACCCTGAGTGCCCTGAGGCCCCGGATCGCCTTTGTCACCTTCGCATGCCATCATGGGCATTACCCCGATCAATAATATTATAAGTATACTTTTCATTTTTAAAAAATGTTTATTGTAATTTTTCTTTTACTCACAAGAATCCTCATACTCAACGGTAAGGATAAGGTCCCCACTGCCACCGATCAGTACCGAGGTAATGTCTTCGGTGACTCCCAGAGACTGAATATGTTGATTGAACAACGTCTCTACTATCACTCTGTTATTCATAAAATAGGCGGCTACCTGCTGTTCTATTTGTTCTTTGGCCTGGTTTTCCCGGTTGGGAGCTAAGAGGTCGCAAGCAAAGGCGCAGGCATTGTCATGGCAGGGGCCCTCTTCTTCAAAAGTTGATGACATCTTCACCACGGTTTCAGTGATGGTTAACCTCCCTGCCCTGGTGCCAAACGACAACAACACATCAAGCTTCATGTCGTTTAAGTGAACACGCGGGTCGCCACAAAAACAAAAGGCATTGTTAACACAGTTGCCGATCACCTCATGTCCTTCATCCTCGAGATCAATGGTAATCAGAGCCTTTCCTCCACGTGTACCCGGGGTAAAGCTCACAGAATTAACATCGTTGATATAGAGGGAGTAAGGATCCTGCCGCTGAACTGGGATATCAAAAACAAGGTTCACTCCCAGCGCCTCAAGGCGAAAGAAACTGTCATCCGGTTTGTAGAATGCTCTTTCATCCGATGGATCAAATTCATGATCGTTAGGCGTGTAGTTATTCAGTCTTAGGTCAATCTCAGCAAACAAACCGTTGAGCATACCGATCCACTCCGACTCCGGCAGTGTACGAACCTCCCGGCGCACGCCATCTGAACAGCAGGCCGACAAGTATAAACTTCCCACAGTAATTAAAGCCACTATAGAACAATGGGTAAATCTAATTTTAAACATTTCCTTCTTTTTGCCTTGGTGACCACTGTTATCAGGAGGTTACCGGCAAATCGGAAAAAAATTTTTATACAAATCCTGATATTATTAATGTGTAAGAAAAAGGATTTTTATTGTCAGATTGGGATGTCAGACATTATCTAAAGTCATAAAATCCAAAAATTCAGTATTTTAGCATCACAAAAATGGGAATGGGTAATTTACCCCTTTTCAGCCATCAAAAGATTGTCTATCTTGGCCGGTTAATAGAAAACGGTAACCTTTTGGCGCCAGCCTACACTAACGAATGGAAGACGTACAAAGACATGGTATTGCGGTAGACGATGCGCTTCAGCAGGTCAGACAGGGAGACGATCACTTCCTGCGACAGCTTTATGAAACCAACCGAACAAGGTTCATCAAGTGGTTTCAGCAGCATCATCGTATCACTGAAAATGAAGCCATTGATTTGTATCAAAAGACATTCACCATTTTCTATTTTAATGTGAAAGATGGCAAAATCACAACGCTGAAAAGCAATATCAGCACCTATCTTTTCGGGATAGGCAAAAACCTTGTAAGGGAGCTATTCAGGCAACAAAAGCAACAAGTGCAGCTTGACGATGTGTCTGAAATAGAGACTGCCAGCTATGAATTTTTAACATTAGAGGAAGAAGCCCATCAACAGGGACTGGTCAAAAAGATACTGGATAAACTGGAAGAACCATGTAAGTCCATCCTGCTGATGTATTATTTTAAGAACTTCTCTATGGAAAGTATTGCTACCAACCTTGGTTATAAAAATGAAGGCGTGGCGAAAAAGAAAAAATGTCTTTGCCTGAAGAAGATCAGAGAAGAACTGCTGGAGTACCAAAACGATTTGTAAAATGGAGCAGGAAGAAAAAGATATTGAACTGATAGAGGCTTACCATCAGGGAACGCTTAGCGAAGATGAGATTGCTGCGTTTGAAAAGAGAAGAGCTGAAGACGAAGACTTCGATCGTAAGGTGGAGGACTACGTACATATCATGAGCGAGATCCGCACATTTGGCGAACGTGATTTCATGAAAAAGCTGCACTCCTGGGAAAAAGATATTGCCGGTGAAAAAGAGGCAAAGGTGATCCCTCTAAAAACAATATTGTCAATAGCCGCTGCTATCATTATCATCTTGATCCCCATAGGATATTTACTCATGTCTGATCAGACACAACAAGGGCCACAGGAACTCTATACAGCTTATTTCAAGCCCTATGAGGATGTTATATCAGAGAGATCCGAGAGTTCAGGATTATTAGAACAAGGGTTAAGTGCTTATAATCAGGAAAACTACAGGCAGGCCATTACTTATTTAGAAGGTTTTGTGAAAGAAAACCCGGAGAACAACGGGAGTAAAACCTACCTCGGCATTGCCTACCTGGCCTCAAATGAACCTGAAAAGGCAGAAAGCATATTAAAAGACGTTACGCAAAATGCATCGGGTTTATTTAAAGAAGTATCGGAATGGTATCTGGCGCTGGCATATCTGGATCTGAACCAAAAAAACCGGGCAAAAGACCAGTTTAACAACATCACCTCGCAGCCTGACCACATGTACTACAGCAAAGCAAAAGAACTATTGCAGAAAATCGATTAGGCTCTTTGAAAATAGATTGGATTTAGGCACAAGTAAGTGCAAGTTAAAATCTCTCCGTGCCTTCGTGCCTTTGTGGCATTTATAGCTTAATGCAAATATTTTTGGTTTCAGTAAAAAATCTCAAAGCTTCCCAACCACCTTCTCGCCCAACCCCTGATTGCTTCATCCCACCAAAAGGAGTCCTCAGATCCCTCACTAGCCAGCAATTGACCCAAATAATGCCACTTTTCAACTGGTGAGCCACCCTGTGAGCCCGCTTAAGATTTTCAGTCCAGATGGTGGCTGAAAGGCCATAGGCAGTGCTGTTTGCATAATCGATCACCTCCTTCTCCTCTTTAAAAGGCATGATTGTGACGACAGGTCCAAAAATTTCTTCCTGATTGGTCCGGCAGTTGTGCTTAAGGCCTGTAATTACTGTTGGTTCAATAAAATAGCCATCAGTACATCTTCCAGCTACTTTGGCTCTATGGCCTCCGGTGAGTACTTCTCCACCTTCTTCCTGAGCTAGCCTGATATACGAAATCACCTTATTCATATGAGGCTCGGAAACTACCGCACCTACTTTTGTTCCGTCCTCCAAAGGATCGCCCACGGTAAGTTCTTTTACTTTTTCTACAAATGCATTTACAAACTTATCGTAGATCGACTCCTGCACAAACATCCTGGACCCACACAGGCAGATCTGCCCCTGGTTGGCAAAAGAAGAATGGACAGAGGTGTGTAATGCCTGTTCAAAATCACAATCTTCAAAAATGATGTTGGGATTCTTTCCTCCCAGCTCAAGGGAAAGCTTTTTAAACATAGGAGCAGCAGTAGCAGCGATACTTTTTCCTGTGGCAGTACCCCCGGTAAAGGATATCAGTGGTACATCAGGATGCTCAATAATAGCTTGACCGGCTTTGGCTCCCAATCCGTGTACGATATTCAAAACTCCGGCAGGCAAGCCTGCTTCGATACACATCTCCGAAAACAGGTAAGCCGTCATCGGGGTCACCTCTGATGGTTTGGCCACCACTGTATTGCCTGCGGCCAAAGCGGGAGCTATCTTCCATGTAAACAGGTATAAGGGCAGGTTCCATGGCGAAATGCAGCCTGCAACACCCACAGGAGTACGAGTGGTATAATTCACGGCTTCACCATCCAGCATGTGCGATTCGGAAGAAAAGTGCAGAATGGCTGTAGCATAAAACCTCATGTTGCTGGATGCCCTGGGGATATCGACACGTTGTGCAAGCTTTAGCGGCTTTCCATTATCAACGGACTCTGCCTCAGCCAACCTATCGTGATTTTTATCAATGAGGTCGGCAATTTTATTCATGATATCCGAACGCTTCTGTACTGGCATAGAAGACCAACCTTCGAAAGCATTTTTCGCAGCCTCCACAGCCTCCTCCACATCAGCTTTGTCCGAATCCGGGATCAGGCTATACACTTTACCCTCTGCCGGATTGTAATTGTCGAGATATTGACCTGATTGAGGAGCTACTAATGCTCCGTTGATATAGTTTTGTATTTTCTTCATTGATTCTGTTCTAAATATATCCCCTGTGTTCAGTGATCTGATGACTTCGAGTCATCTGATCACAAGGTTTACAAGCAGTCCAGGCGACCACCGTCAACAGGCAGGTTGATGCCGTTGATATATGCTGCTGCCGGGGTGGCAAGGAAAGCTGCCGCCGCGGCTACCTCTTCGGGGGTGGCAAAGCGACCGGCCGGGATCTCCTTCTTCATCGCTTTCATCACATCCTCTTCTGTAATGTCCGTTTTTTCTGCTTTGCTGCGTATTATGCTTTCCAGACGCGCGGTGCTCGTTGCTCCGGGAAGTACATTGTTGACAGTTATACCATAAGGCGCCAGTTCCGTGGCCAACGTCTTAGCCCAACTGGCCACCGCACCACGGATGGTATTGGAAACACCCAAACCCGGTAGCGGCGCCTTCACTGAAGTAGAAATAATATTGATGATCCTGCCATAGCCCACCTGCTTCATCAAAGGCGTAACCGCTTGTATCAATATCTGATTGCAAATCAAATGCCGGTTAAAAGCCGCATGGAACTCATCAAGCTTGGCATCTATGATCTTACCCCCCGCAGGACCGCCAGTATTGTTGATGAGAATATGGACATTCTGTTCCTGTGCAAGATAACTATCTATGGCTTTCTTTAACTTTTTGGGCTCATCAAAATCGGCCACCACATAGTCATGCTGCTGGCCCTTATCCGCAGGCAATTGTTCGGCTACTTTTTTCAGCTTTTCTTCATTTCTGGCTACTAAAGTGACACTGGCGCCAAGTAGCGCCAATTCCAGGGCTATCGCTCTGCCTATCCCCTGGGTACTACCACACACTATTGCTCTTTTTTCCTTTATCTTAAGATCCATTTGGATTTGTTAAAATGGTGTTGTTGTATCGTTTTTAATTTTCGCTAAATTTAAAGAGAAATGTCTACAATGCCAGTCTTGTGCAAATCATTAGCACAGTATTTTACAAAGACGGCATGGTAAGCCCGAATCTTTAAGAAAATGCGTTTAAAAAATAAAAATCATTCCCATGGCTATTAAGAGACCTTTTAACCTGCAAAAATGGATCGAGGAAAATCGCGATATATTAAAACCCCCAATAGGAAATAAAAATCTTTATGTTGAAGCCGGCGACTTTATAGTGATGATAGTGGGTGGCCCTAATGCCCGGAAGGATTACCACTATAATGAAACCGAAGAACTGTTCTATCAACTAGAGGGTGACATCATTGTAAAAATACAGGAAGATGGCAACGCAGTAGAGGTGCCCATCAAAGCAGGAGACATATACCTTCACCCCGCAAAGGTACCACACTCCCCCATCAGGCCCGCTAATTCGGTAGGTCTTGTAATAGAGAGGGTGCGTACGGCAGATCATACCGATGGGTTGATGTGGTTCTGCGATAACTGTAATCATAAGCTGCATGAAACCTACTTTCCACTAAAAAATATTGAAAAAGACTTTCTGTCGCGCTTTAGAGAATTTTATGGATCAAGGGAATTACGTACATGCGACAACTGCAGCCATGTAATGGAAGTAGATGAAAGGTTCGTATAAATGGAAACTTTTATTTACCCGTCACCTATAGGTGAGTTGCAAATAATCGCAGAAGAAGATGCCATTATTGAATGCACCTTTTCAGGTAGAGAAGCTTCTTCCGGCACCCCGAAGTCTCCGGTTATCCGGCAATGTATCGGGGAGTTGGAACAATATTTTTCAGGTAGATTAAAGCGCTTTACAGTTAATATTAAGCTGACAGGTACAGCGTTTCAGAACCGGGTCTGGACCGAGCTGACAAAGATCCCCTTTGGAAAAACTATCACCTACAGCGACCTGGCATCAAAACTTGGAGACCCAAAGTGTATAAGAGCTGCTGGAACGGCCAACGGCAGGAACAAAATCCCTATCATTATTCCATGCCATCGAGTGATAGGCAAAGACGGAAGCCTCGTAGGCTTTGGCGGAGGACTTGACAAAAAGGAGTGGCTGCTCAGGCACGAAGGTGTGATCCGCAGTGAACAGATGAAAATTTTTGCCTAATATTGATGGCAAAAGATATTCTGCACATGACCTACGAAAATTCTCTGACATTTGCTCAAGATCTGGATAGAGATGATCCGCTTCGCCATTTTAGAAATAAGTTTCACATCCCACAGCTTAATGATAAGGATGTTATCTATTTTACCGGTAATTCACTGGGATTACAGCCTAAAAACACCAGGGTTTATATTGAAGAAGAACTGGAAGGTTGGGCCACATTAGGTGTTGACGGACATTTTCACTCTCAAAAGAGGCCATGGTTTTATTATCACAAATTCAGTAAAGAGGCGCTTGCCAAAATTGTAGGGGCTAAACCATCTGAGGTAGTTTCAATGAACAACCTCACTGTCAACCTCCATTTGATGATGGTTTCATTTTATCGCCCAACTTCCTCGCGCTTCAAAATAATGATCGAAGCTGGAGCATTTCCCTCAGATCAGTATGCCGTAGAAAGCCAGATCAAATTTCATGGGTATAACTATGAAGATGCTCTTATTGAAATATCTCCACGCGAGGGAGAATATCACCTGCGCACAGAGGATATCTTATCGAAAATTGAGGAAAACAAAGACTCATTGGCGCTAGTCCTTTTCGGTGGTGTTCAATATTACACTGGCCAGTTGTTTGATATTGGCAGCATAACAGCCGCAGGACACTGGGCAGGAGCCATAGTAGGTTTTGACCTGGCACATGCGGCCGGAAACGTACCTCTAAACCTCCATAACGATCAGGTCGATTTTGCTGCCTGGTGCAGCTATAAGTACCTTAATTCCGGTCCTGGCGGGGTAAGTGGAATATTTGTGCACGAAAAACATGGTGATGCTGAACTTCCTCGGTTTGCAGGCTGGTGGGGCCACAACGAAAGCGAAAGGTTCAAGATGAAAAAAGGATTTATACCTATGTCCGGGGCTGACGGCTGGCAATTAAGTAATGTCAATATCCTGAGCAGCGCTGCACACCTGGCAGCCCTTGAAATATATGATGAGGCAGGAATGGAGGCTTTGCGACAAAAGAGCATCAGGCTTACGGGATTTATGGAGTATCTGCTAAATGGATTTAACCTGGGTGATGATGTGCTTAAAATTATTACCCCAACCGACCCCGCAGCCAGGGGTTGCCAGCTTTCTTTGCTGGTGAGCAAAAACGGCAAAGCCATATTCGAACATTTGACGAGGTCAGGCGTAGTTGCAGACTGGCGTGAGCCAGATGTAATAAGAGTAGCTCCGGTGCCCCTGTACAATACCTTTGAAGACGTGTATAACTTTTGCGAAATTCTTAAAAAAGTAATCTTCTGATGAAGCAAAAAAAAGAAAAGATAGCTGTTGTAGGAGCGGGACTAGTAGGTTCTTTAGTGGCTATTTATTTAGCAAAAAGAGGTTATGGTGTAGACCTGTATGAAAGACGCCATGATATGCGAAGGTCCGGTGCAGAAGGTGGCAGGTCCATTAACCTGGCGCTTAGCAATAGAGGACTACTGCCCCTGAGTGAGGTCGGCCTTGGCGAAGCGGCTAAAAAGATGGTGATACCTATGCGTGGCCGGATGATGCACAGTGAAAAGGGTGCACTTACCTTCCAGGCCTATGGCAGAGAAGACCAGGCCATTAATTCCATTTCCAGAGGCGGCCTGAATGAGCTCCTGATGAACGAAGCAGAAAAAAATGGTGTAAATATTCATTTCAATCACCGATGTACAGATATAGATTTTGATAACAGTAAGTTATTTTTTGATATAGATGGCGCTCAAAAGACAGAAACCGCTGACATTATAATTGGAGCTGACGGTGCATTTTCCGTGGTTCGTGGGATCATGCAAAAAACTGATCGCTTTAACTTCTCTCAGCATTATATTGAGCATGGTTATAAAGAGCTGAGCATACCACCAGACGCAGACGGTAATTTCAAGCTGGAGAAAAACGCACTGCACATCTGGCCCAGGGGAAATTATATGCTCATAGCGCTTCCAAACCTTGATGGTAGCTTTACATGTACTTTGTTTTTTCCTTTTGAGGGCGATCCCTCTTTTGAAAAACTTCGTACGCTCCAGGATGTTGATCAATTTTTTAAAGCTACATTCCCGGACGCACGAGAACTGATGACAACGCTGCTGGAAGATTATCAGCAAAACCCCACCTCCTCTTTAGTCACGGTTAAGAGTTATCCGTGGGTAAAAAATAAAACACTCATTATTGGAGATGCCTCACATGCCATTGTGCCATTCTATGGTCAGGGCATGAACAGCGGGTTTGAAGACTGCAGAATTCTCAATCAAATTCTGGACCAATATAGTGACGACTGGAAAACCACTTTACAAGTATTCAGCAATACACGTAAAATAGATGCGGACGCTATTTCGGACCTGGCTTTACAAAATTTTGTGGAGATGCGCGATCTGGTAGCAGACAAGGATTTTCTGCTCAGAAAAAAGATTGAAGCGAAACTCCACGAATTGTTTCCCGACCGGTGGATCCCGCTTTATTCCATGGTTACCTTCAATGAAGGCATCAGGTATTCCGAAGCTATGAAAATTGGCAAAAAGCAGCAGGCAATTATGGATCAGGTAATGAAAACACCTGACATACACCAGAAATGGGAACTGCTAGACTTCAGGAGTATCGTGGATATGCTAGAGGTCTAACGCTGTCTTTAGCCTTTGATAAGTTTGTAGTTCTATATTGTCAGTATCCTGCTCCTTAGAAGCAAAAAGGTCCATCGTTTCTCTGACGAAATCCTTCGATGCTTCACTGGCGGCCAGAAAATCCCGCAATGCGGCTACGAACTTCGCTTCCCATTTGTCACGATTTTTGAGCAGGTACCTGATCTCCGCTTTATAGATGAGCATCAGATTCTCTTCCTTCTCATCGGTACCCAAATCTTCTGTGGCAAATTCGCTACCTAAGATTTTTGATAATCTTTTTAGTGTTACCCACTCCTCACGATCCAACAAGCCATCGCTCATTACTATAAGACAGGAAGGCAGCAGGTGCGCAACGTAAATAAACTGTTCTTTGTTAATATCAAGAAAACGGACCTGAGTATATTCCGTATACAGGTCATCCATCTTCGTCTTCGCCATTCTTTTTCTAAGTAAGTTGTCTCACCTAAATATAGAAAAATAATAGTTACATCAACTATTAATTAGTTGTTTATACTGATCATATCGAATTAATATCTCCTTCACGTAATTAACAGGTTCCTCGCCTCTGCAATAGCCTGATTTTACCACCGGATCTCTGAAAAATGCGGGTTTTGATTTCATAAACAGGTAATATTCCACATTACCATCCCATACCTTAGGATCTTTGCCATACTTTTTTGCCAACTCTCTTGCATCTACAACGTGCCCCAACCCAACGTTATAACTTGCCAGCACAAACTTGATCCTTTCATTTTCATCGTCAATAGTTTTAGCCCAAAGCTTATCCAGAAACTTCAGGTGATTTATCCCGGCAAATATGCTCTGCCTGGGATTCGTCAGATCCCTGGCTCCAAACCGCTGTCCGGTCTCAGGCACCAGTTGCATGAGCCCTACAGCCCCCGCCCACGATTTTGCATTGGGGTCAAAATGCGACTCCTGGTATATCTGAGAGGCCAAAAGCCGCCAGTCCCACCCGATAGAATCAGCCGCTACTTTTATGAGGTCATCATAAACACTAATTTTTTCGCCTCCTAAGGAAGAAAAATCACTTTTCGCCCTTCTAAGTGATGCCCTGGGGCTTTGAAAATACTTCTTATAGATTACATTGAATGTCGGCTGTCGTTTTATGTCAGCCATCCAATTGTTCATTTCACTGAGTAGATCCGGTGCGTTTTTGCGTACTGCCCAGGCTATCTGTTGAGGAAAGCTAATAGGTGTTTTTACATCAATATCCGGATAATAGGCAGCATTGATAAATGCCACTGATTCATCGGCAACAGTATACTCAATATGCCCGAAAGCCACTCTGCGTATCATCTCTTCAGTTTCTGCGCTATCCCGGTCCTCAATGATAACAATATCTCCCCCGATCTCCTGAGATAAATGCTGAAGACGTTCTACATAGGAAGAGCTTTTCCTGACATGTACCTCTTTTCCAATAAGATCGACCTGATTGCGAATCAAAGCCTTATCAAGTTCCTCGCGTGTCATATTCCTCCATCCCTCCGGCCTTCGCTGTACCAATACCTGTCTTGTGGTATAGTGATTATCCGTAAACGACACGATTTTTTTCCGGGCTTTTGTTACTGTCAGGGAGTATGCTATTACATCTCCCTCGCCCTTATTCAGCATATCAAAAGCCTTATCAATACTTGCTGTAGATTTTACTTCCAGATTTACCTTAAGATGTTTTGCAAAAAGAGCCAGAAGATCATATTCATAGCCCATCGGCTGGCCCTTATATAAGAAATAGCCGGTAGAGCTGTTGTCAACTATTGCAATTAACGAGCCCCGTTCCCTGATCCTATCCAGATCAAGAGCCACCGGGTTCACAGCGGCCTCTTCCACCACTTCGGGGCCAGTGCTTTCATTACCTGAGCGACAGGCCACAACGGAAAGCAAGCTCATAAAAAGAAAAATTGCCTGTAGAAAACCTGTTACCCCGTTTTTATCCAATTTAAACATCATGATTTAATGAAAATAATGATAATTTTGGTCTGATAAAAGAGAAATCAGAATTTGGCTTATTCTGAGCAACAAACTTTCGCTCATAAACAACTTAAAAATTACATCAATGGTATTGTATAATGTAACCGTAGGTATAGATATAGATGTTGAAGAAGAATGGTTGAACTGGATGCGGGAACATCATATTCCGGCTGTAATGAACACCGGCATGTTCATAGAGCACAAAATATTCAAAGTACTTAGCCAGGAAGAAGAGCAGAGTGTATCCTATTCTATCCAATATTTTGCTGAAAATATTGATA
Organism: Fulvivirga imtechensis AK7; assembly: GCF_000331535.1. GTDB lineage: Bacteria > Bacteroidota > Bacteroidia > Cytophagales > Cyclobacteriaceae > Fulvivirga > Fulvivirga imtechensis. The sequence continues at coordinate 26,031 of NZ_AMZN01000047.1, forward strand.
AGGTCGTGGAATACCTGAATAGCTACGCGCCACCTCTTGTTGAAGCACACCGTGCCCGGTATAAAGACAGGCATGTTGCCTTTCGCACCCTGCTTGAGGAAGTACAATAACCTTACGTTTATGTATCTGGCTGACAGCCGGTTTCTGTCAACTGAAGGGGCTAATTTGTCATAATAACTGCAAATATGCCATTTAACCTTACTTCATAGCTATTTATTCGTGCAAGAGTGCTATTTTTAAGTTATGAAAGCTCTATTTTTTGAACCTACGGAAGACAGTCCAAAAATCTTTTTGGATCCTGATTCAGGTCGATTGCTCGTTGAAGGGAGGTCATTTATGGAGGATACAACTCCTTTTCATCAGGCAATTATTAGTTGGCTACGAAATTATTTTCAAGAACCTCAAAAATCTACCGTTCTCGAACTGGAGATAGACTACCTTAATACCTCCTCCACTAAAATGCTTATTGATATATTATTTGAACTCAATAAGTTTTACATTTTTGGAAACGAGGTAACCGTGGTCTGGAGATACTACCAACAGGACGAGGATATGGAAGATCTGGGACATGAACTCGAAGAAATGGTTGATGTCCCCTTCCAGTTTGGTGTTTTGGTCTGAAAATTTTTTAAACATACTACAGCTCTATACTACAATTGATCCATTCCGGGTCGAGTGTAGCATTGTAATACTTTTTATAAAAATTAATAGCAGGCTCATTCCAATCCAATACCTGCCAAACCATTCCTGAGCATCCGTCTTCCTTACCTTTTTGTATCGTTCGATCGAATAAAAGTTTGCCGATCCCTCCTCCTCTTTCACTTTCCGTAACCACAATATCTTCAAGGTATAAGCGCCTTCCTTTCCAGGTAGAATAACGGTAATAATAAATAGATATTCCCACAATCCCCTTCGCATCATCCTCAGCTACAAACAAACCAAAAACCGGGTTTTCTCCGAATCCATCCTTCTCCATCATTTCAACGGTGTTGGTTACCGCTTCAGGAGCCTTTTCGTAAGCAGCCAGTTCCTTGATCAACTCCAGCACACGTGGGAGGTCTTCTTTTTTTCCTTCTCTTATGGTCATCTCTTCCTTTTATTTTTAAGCAAGTCCATCATATCAAAGATAGAAATGGTATGTAAGTCATTGTCCTGAATTTGCAAAATTACTGTTCATCTTTGGCCAAAGGAGGTATTACTCCCATATTATACCAGGCAAACGCATACATATCAGCCTGCTGCTCAATAGTTTTGGATATGGGAGTGCCTGCCCCATGTCCTGCATCTGTTTCAATCCGTATAAGCACCGGGTTGTTTCCTTCATGGTTCTCCTGCAGGGTGGCTGCAAACTTAAACGAATGCGCAGGCACCACTCTATCATCATGGTCAGCAGTTGTCACCATGGTAGCAGGATATGCCACTCCCTCCTGCAGATTGTGAACGGGGCTATAGGCATGCAGATATTCAAACATCTCTTTTGAATCTTCGGCAGTGCCATAATCCGAAGCCCATCCCGCACCGGCGGTAAACTTATGATATCGTAGCATATCCATAACTCCTACTGCCGGAAATGCCACCTTGGCCAGGTCTGGTCGTTGGGTCATAGTGGCTCCTACCAAAAGACCTCCGTTAGAACCACCGGCTATCGCCAGATAATCACTTGACGTATAATTGTTTTTGATCAGGTATTCACCGGCAGCTATAAAGTCATCGAATACATTTTGCTTTTGCATTTTTGTTCCTGCTTTATGCCACTTTTCACCATACTCGCCACCACCGCGAAGGTTTGGTTGTGCATATATTCCACCATTTTCCAGCCACACGATCCTGGAAGTGCTGAATGTTGGATTCAGACTGACGTTGAATCCGCCATATGCGTATAGATATGTAGGATTTTTGCCATTGAGTTCTATTCCTTTTTTGTGGACGATGAACATAGGCACTTTTGTTCCGTCTTTACTTTCATAAAATACCTGCTTTGTTTCGTATTCATCAGGGTTAAAATCTATCTTCGGTTGTTCGTAAAGTTCTGAGGCTCCTGATGCTATATCATATTTAAAAATAGTAGGTGGATATGTAAAGGAGGTGAAGTTATAATACAACTCCTTATCCTCCTTTTTACCTCCAAAGCCCCAGGCAGTACCAATACCCGGCAGCTCGACCTCTCTTTCCAGCTTGCCTTTCATGTCGTATTGCTTGACAGCCGTTTTAACATCAATGGTATAGTTTGCAAATATTTTTCCTCCCACAGTATTGGCACTTAACACATTCTCCGTTTCGGGGATTACATTTTTCCAGTTTTCCGGAGTAGGGTTTGAAGCATCCACTTCTACAATTCTGTTGTTAGGAGCATTAAGGTTGGTGTGTATCAAAAGGCGCGAACCCTCATTGTCCAGTACGTAGTGATCATTTTCATCATTCCCTATAATGGTTATGATCTTGCTGGCAGGACGGCTAAGATCTTTTATGTAAAGCTCATTGCCACTGGTGCTCTGCGCTGCCGTTATCACCAAATATTGTCCATCTTCAGTAACATATCCTCCCGCATATCGCCTGGGCTGCGATTCTCCTCCGAATATCAATTGATCTTCACTCTGCGGCGTACCAAGCTTGTGATAATAAACTTTGTGTATTTGCGTTTTTCCTGACAGCACCGACCCTTCCTTGGGTTTGTCATAGCTGCTGTAGAAAAAGCCTTCATTACCCTTCCAGGATAGCCCGCTGAACTTTATGTCTCTCAACGTATCGCCTACCTGCTCCATGGTTTCGGTGTTGATCACAATTGCCTTTCGCCAGTCTGAGCCGCCTTCAGATATCAGATAGCCGAATAAGGAGCCGTCTTTCGTGAAGCTGGTCCCGGCAAGTGAGATGGTGCCATCTTCTTTAAATTTATTTGGATCGATAAATACTTCAGGCACACCTTCAAGTTCCTTTTTCCTGTAAAGCACACTTTGATTTTGGAGGCCGTCATTTTTATAGAAATAGTAATAATCTCCGTGTTTGTTGGGTGCAGAAAGACGTTCATAGTTGAAAACATCCTGCAAGCGTTGTTTAATATTATCTCTAAAAGGAATATTATTGAGATATGAAAAAGTGACCTCATTCTGCGCCTTTACCCACTGGGCTGTTTGCTCGGACCTATCGTCCTCCAGCCACCGGTACGGATCCGGCACTTCCGTATCGAAATAAATATCTACGGTATCTACCTTCGCGGTTTTCGGGTATGTGAAAGATTGGGTTTCTTTCTCCTTTTTCTCACAAGCAATAAAAATAATTGCCAAAAATATAAATGCGGTTAACTGTTTCATCGAAGTAATGTTATTCTGGTAATTTAAAGCTAAAGGAATAGTTATTTACTTCCTCTGAAATAATGATGGGTGGTAAATGACTTTTATAAAACTTGCATTAGAAACTTTTATCTGCAAACTTTCTAATAAACTAGCGGGTATAAGTGGAAGCTTCAAAACATAGTTAGTGTTTGTAAGCAAACTCTAAGTGGCTTTAAGAAAAGGTCAAGGGTCAAGCTCGCCTTTGCGTAGCGCTTCGGCAGAGCAAGGGCTTGCGAAGTTCCAAAAAGCGGAACATACTGAGTACGAGAGCATTTTTGGAACGAGCGTAACGCAGACATTGGCGTTTTCTTAGAGGCACTATTTAGTATCAATGAGGAAAACCATAAAATATGAAGTGGCTCAACATCATAGCACTGGCGGCTGCAATAGCCGTTAACGCTTTGGCCAATATCTTACCCATAAATGCAATGACCACAGGGGAAGTGGCGGCTTTATACCCAAATTTATTTGTGCCTGCCGGCATTACCTTCTCCATATGGAGCCTTATTTATATGCTTCTGGCCGGGTACTGCATATATCCGTTCATATCAGAAAACGCAAAGCATGCCATCTCAGTATCCGGATTGTTTGTAGTTACATGTCTGCTAAACTGTAGTTGGATATTGGCGTGGCACTATCTTTTCATAGAAGGCTCGGTTGTGGTTATGATGCTACTGCTGTTCGCTTTATGTGTGATCTATGTCAAGCTACATAAGAGTCCCCCAGATTCCAGGCGAGAAAAATGGCTGGTATACAAACCCTTCAGTGTATACCTGGGATGGATCACTGTAGCTACGGTTGCGAACATTACAGCGCTGTTGGTTCACTATGACTTTTCACCACCATCACCTCAGAATTGGATGATAGCTATGGCCATCGCATTATTATTGATAGTATACCTTATCAACAAAAAATTCGGGGATGTGGCCTACTCACTCGTTATAGTGTGGGCTCTGTTGGGTATAATATTAAAAAGAACAGCTACAGAGTTGCAATTCGGCCCCATCGTGACTACCTGCACGGTTGCAATTGTCATTACACTTTGGATCACCATCCACTACCGGTACCGAAAATCCCTCACCTGATCGTGTCAAAGCCAGTATAAGGCACGAGTACGTCAGGAATTTTTATTCCTTCATCAGACTGGTTGTTTTCCAGAATGGCAGCTAGTATTCGGGGCAATGCCAGGGCGCTCCCATTCAGGGTATGCAAAAGATGCATCTTATTATCTTCTCCTCTATACCGCAGCTTAAGCCTGTTGGCCTGAAAGGTTTCAAAATTACTGACCGAGCTTACCTCCAGCCACTTTTGCTGTGCAGCGGAAAACACCTCCATATCAAACGTCTGCGCTGAAGTGAATCCCATGTCGCCACCACATAGATTAAGCACCCTGTACTGAAGCTGGAGCTTTTCCAGCAAGCCCTGTACATGCTTGCACATCCTTTCAAGCGCAGCATAAGAATTGTCAGGGTGGTGGATCTCTACGATCTCAACTTTATCAAACTGATGCAGGCGGTTCAACCCCCTCACGTGAGCGCCCCATGAGCCGGCCTCTCTGCGAAAACATGGTGTAAAACCCACATGCTTTACCGGCAATGCCCCCGTATCCAGAATAACATCGCGGTACAGGTTGGTGATCGGTACCTCAGCAGTGGGGATCAGGAAAAAATTCTCTTCGGAAATATGGTACATCTGACCGTCTTTGTCGGGGAGCTGCCCGGTACCATAGCCGCTGTCTTCATTAATCACGATCGGAGGTTGTATTTCTACATATCCTGCTTTCAATGCTTCATCCAGAAAGAAATTGACCATGGCACGCTGAAGCCTGGCGCCTTGTCCTTTATACACAGGGAATCCTGCACCCGTTATTTTGTTGCCAAGCTCAAAGTCTATTATGTCATATTTTTTTATGAGCTCCCAATGCGGCAATGCATTTTCGGAAAGCTTAGGTGTAGTACCATGCTCATATACTACCTGGTTATCGTCCGCACCTGCGCCTTCGGGAACATTATCATTGGGTATATTCGGTATAGTGTAAAGCAACTGCTTCAGCTCTTCTTCACACCTGCTTAACTCTTCACCGAGCTGTTTGCTTTCCATTTTAAGGTCTGCCGTCTTCTTCTTTATCTCCTCAGCTTCCTCTTTCTTCCCTTCTCGCATCAGCCCTCCTATTTGCTTAGACAGGGAGTTCGATTCGGCCAGTACCTGATCATGTTTTGACTGGGTATTTTTTCTGAGGTCATCCAGCTCCATTACCTTGTCTATAGTTTCGGCAGCATTGCCAAACCTGCGTTTATTAAGCCCACTGACCACTTTTTCTCTGTTCTCCCGGATGTAAGCAACTTGTAGCATATTGTTCTTATTAAAATCGCTGCAAAATAATGCATTTTTAAAGTAAAACTGAACTTTTTAAAAGGCAGATTGATTATTTATAAACAAAAATTTGACTATTGGCCGAGGTTAGCATATTATTGCATTATCAAAACGTTGTTAAAAAGCTTTAGAACTCATTCCGACTTCATTTAAGCTTTTATTTTCATAATCAGATACCATCTTGAATAAACCTAGCGAGCCGCTCATGGCTGCGAGATATTTTATATCTCTTTGATATACGCACATGTTAATCACTACTTATAATCCATTAATTAAAAAAAAGAATTCACAATTGAATAATTTATGTACACGATTGAAGAATTGAATGTCAGGCTTCTTTCTGAATTGAAGGAGATAGCAGAAGAATTGGGCCTAAAGAACTACAAAAAGCTTTCAAAGCAGGAGTTAATATATAAAATACTCGATCAGCAAGCCGTCACACCCGAAAATCAACTACCTAAGAAGAAAGCCCCGGAAGCACAACCCGATCAAAAATCAGATCAAAAAAACAAGGCTGAGCAAACAAAATCTAAGCCGCGAAAAAGAGAAAACGTAAAAATGAAACAAGATAAAAAAGAAGAGAATCTTTCTTCTGAGGAACTATTGGAGTCATTTAATATTGAGGTAGAAGAAAGTGTCTCTTCATTTAACGCTGACAAACCAAAAAAAGAAGAAAATTCTGAAGATAAGGACAGAGAGCCCAGAAGGGACCGTGAAAGGAGAGACCCTAAAGATAAAGACGAGAACCGTGGAAGAAGGGAGCAGAAAGATCGTGGTGAAGATAAAGATGACAGAAGAAAAGACGACCGCACTAAGAAGAAGGAAAGCAATGTAAAGGATTTTGACGGTGTCATCGAAAACGAAGGCGTACTTGAGATCATGCAAGACGGCTATGGCTTTCTGAGATCTTCAGATTACAACTACCTTGCCAGCCCCGATGACATCTACGTGTCGCCCTCTCAAATAAAGCTATTTGGCCTGAAAACAGGTGACACTGTAAAAGGACAGATCAGACCTCCTAAAGAAGGTGAAAAGTATTTCGCTCTGTTAAGGGTAGAAAACGTAAACGGAAAAACTACCGAAGAGATCAGAGACAGGGTGTCTTTCGAATATCTGACTCCGCTTTTCCCTGAAGAAAAAATTAAGCTCAGCACCAGACCGGACAACTATTCTACACGTATCCTGGATCTTTTCTCTCCTATTGGAAAGGGCCAGCGAGGTATGATCGTAGCACAGCCAAAGACCGGTAAAACGGTATTGCTAAAGAGCATCGCAAATGCTATTGCTGAAAACCACCCTGAATGCTACCTGATCATCCTCCTGATCGATGAGCGCCCGGAAGAGGTAACAGACATGGCAAGAAGTGTAAAAGCCGAAGTGGTAGCATCCACCTTTGATGAGCAGGCTGAAAGACATGTAAAGGTATCTAGTATGGTATTGGAAAAAGCAAAGAGAATGGTAGAGTGCGGTCATGATGTGGTTATCCTGCTGGATTCTATCACCCGACTGGCTCGTGCCTATAACACTACAGTACCTTCATCAGGAAAAATATTGTCAGGTGGTGTGGATGCCAACGCCCTGCATAAGCCCAAGAGGTTTTTTGGTGCTGCCAGAAATGTAGAAAACGGAGGATCGCTTACCATCATCGCTACAGCGTTGATCGAAACAGGATCCAAAATGGATGAAGTGATCTTTGAAGAATTTAAAGGCACGGGCAACATGGAGCTTCAGTTGGATAGAAAACTTTCCAACAAGCGTGTATACCCTGCTATTGATGTTCCTGCATCGGGTACTCGTAGAGAAGACCTGTTGATGTCTGAAGAGGAGCTTCAAAGAGTATGGATACTGCGCAAGTTCATGTCAGATATGAATTCGAATGAAGCCATGGAGTTCCTGCTTTCCAAAATGAAGGGCACCAGGAACAATGAAGAATTCCTGATCTCTATGAACGGATAAATTTCTTGAAATTCCTAATGAAAAATGAGGACGTCTCAAAAGTCTCCTTCTGACGTCATCCTGAACTTGATTCAGGATCTCCTGATTAGTTTCTACGCATTCTTTAGGGGAATCCAAATCAAGTTTGGAATGACGAATTGACTTTTTAGATGTACTCATTTTTTTTATTTAAAAGGATAATCGAGAATTCAGTATTACCATGACGACCTATCTACTCTTATCTCTTGCCGGACTGGTTGGAGGTTTTATCGCAGGTCTTACCGGCATAGGCACCGGGTTTCTTATGGTCGTTGTAATTCCCATTGCCCTCAACTACTTAGGTATACCTGGTGAAGAAATAGTACGGTTTACTATTGCCAACACCGTTTTTGCAACGATGTGCTCCGCATTTGTAAATAACATTTCAATGTGGAGGACCAGACAATTGCATATCAAAGAAACTGCCCTGGTATCACTTGTCGCAGTGATTTTCGCAGGAGTGATTTTGCAATTTTTTGTCCTCAAAGAAAGTTACCCCACCAATATTTATAATACTGTTTTAATCATCTTCCTATCATATATCATTTACAGGACCATAAACAAACTTCGACATGCCATCCATTATGAAGAGGACAGAAGCCGTATTAAGCTGACCCTTACAGGCATGTCGGCAGGTATGGTGTCTGCCCTTACCGGATTGGGTGGTGGATCAATCATCATACCTATGCTGAACTTATGGCTTAAAATGGATATCAAAAAGGCTAAATCTATATCATTTGGAGCTATTTTTAGCATCTCTCTGATGCTAACGATTATTAACCTGCTGAACACCCCTGTGGCAAACATTCACTATGCCCACTGGGGATATATCCTTATCCCAGTTGCTCTCCCACTTTCCATAGGAGTGATCATCGCTTCCCCGTTAGGTACAGGCCTGAGTGATAAATTATCATCAAAAACCATCACCATCATTTTTCTCATAGTCATTTCCGCGGTCTTGCTTAGAAAGATCTTCGAGCTTTGGGGCTAAAATGTGAAGACGAATAGACGGAAGTCTCAATGCTCTTATCTCACTACAAAAACCTTTTAAACGAATGTGCTGTTTTTGTAGCGCGGACTATTAACTTTGAATAAAATACCTTATCAATATGAGCTTTTTATTTTCAGATTTCAAAGGTTGGAAAGCCTACTGCGAAGCGCACAATATGACTTTATATGAAACTGTGCTGGAATACGAGCAGGAACAGAAAGGGCGTAGTGCAGACCAGATTTGGGAAGGTTTAGCGAAGGCATATGAAGTAATGAAAAATGCCGTAAAAACCGGACTTGAAGAAGATATGACCTCCCGATCCGGGATGATCAACAATGGTGCAAAAAAGGTGTACCAGCATGACCTGCCCGTGCTCTCAAAAGAATTTCAAAACCTGATCTCAAGGGCTCTGGCCGCGAAAGAGGTAAATTCATGCATGGGCCGGATTGTGGCTGCCCCAACGGCTGGCGCTTCCGGTATCCTGCCGGGCACACTATACACCCTGCAGGAGATACACCAGTTGACGGATAGAAAAATTCTGGAGGGTCTTTTAATAGGTGCTGGGATAGCTTTGGTGATAGAACAAAAAGCATCGCTGGCAGGCGCTGTCGGAGGCTGTCAGGCTGAAACAGGCAGTGCTGCAGCCATGGCCTCGGGCGCTATTGTATATTGCCTGGGAGGAAATATTGACCAGGTATTTAATGCTGTGGCCATCACCATACAGTGCACACTGGGCCTGGTATGCGATCCCGTGGCCGGACTTGTGGAAGTGCCGTGCGTTGTGCGCAATGCCAGCGCTGCCGCTATAGCTAATTCCTCTGCCCAGATAGCCCTTGCCAATGTAAGTGGCGTAATACCTGTTGATGAATGTGTAGAGGCTATGGGTGAAGTAGGTCAAAGTATGGAGAGCAGATACAAAGAGACTGCCCTCGGAGGATTGGCAGCAACTACTACCGGCCAAAAAATCTCAAAAAGCGTATTGATCCAGGATATCGAGGTTCTTCCCGATCAGGATGAGCCAACTAACTCATAAAATCGGGCAACACCTTCGGGCCAAGTGTATAAATTATCGTTGAGATCACGGTAGACCAAAAAACAGCGCTGAGCAACATAGATATAACGATTTCCCGTTTTGAACTCCCAAAACTGGTCAAAACAATAGTACCGCCAATGGGAGTGAGTATCACCGGTGTAAGGAATGCCACTCCCAACAATCCGTACCTTCTCCAAATGGCCACAAACCTTCGATTGCGTTTGGTGAAGCGCTTTCTGTTCCGGAAAAATCTTACCAGGACTCTTTCCCGTAAGAGTTTGCCCAAAAAAGTAAAGAGTAAAACACTGCTCATCATTCCGGTGGTAGTGATTGCTATAGTTCCGGGAAGGCTAAATCCGCCAGCATACCCGAGGGTGGGGCCGGCAATGAATTTTAGCATAGTTAAAAGAATGATGGTAATCACCTTTATTATCTCCTCGCTCATCGCGTTATGTAGCAAACTTTTAGTAAATAATAACCTACACGATCACTGTATAGGTATAAACAATGTAAACCAGCAATAGTATCGCCCCGGCTACCCGGCCAATCATACGTCTGTAAAGCATCATTGGCAATATGAGTAAGGTAACGCCAATCATGGTGAGCATATCGTAGCGTATGATCTGCTCGCTTACGTGAATGTCTTTGATTATGCTGGTTATTCCAAGTATGGAGAGGATATTAAAAATATTGGAGCCCATAAGATTACCCAAGGCCAGATCAGTTTCTTTTTTGACGGACGCCACTACTGAAGTCACAAGTTCAGGAAGGCTTGTTCCCAAAGCCAACACAGTAATGCCAATAACACGTTCGCTTACACCAAGAAAGAGCGCCAGGTCTTTAGCGCCACCCACAAACCAGTCTGCACCAAAGTACAATCCGGCTCCTCCCAGAATAATGTAAACAATATCCTTAACTATATTTTTTGATGTATCCTCAAGCTCCAACTCCTCTTCCAATGCCCGCCTTGCCTTCGTTTCTTTACGCGATTTTCTTATTATAAATACAGTATAAACTATAAGCAATGCAAGAAAAGTGATCCCTTCATAGGTTTTGATCATGGCAGTCTCTTCTTTCACCATAAAGTATAATAAAAGGGAGCTCCCCATGGTTACGGGCCAGTCTATTTTGATGCTATCTGCCTGAACTCGAATAGAGCCAAGCAACGCAGTTACACCCAGGATAAGCGTAAGATTGCAGATGTTCGAACCTACGACATTGCCCATGGTCATATCAGGGCTGCCATCCAAAGCCGCCTTAATACTGATCAGCAGCTCAGGAGCCGAAGTACCAAAAGCTACTATGGTAAGTCCGACTACCAGTGGCGAAATGTGTGCCCTCAATGCTATGCTGGAAGCCCCCTTCACAAGGAAATCGCCCCCTATAATAAGGACGAAGAGGCCAACAACTAACATCAGAATATTGAGCAGCATGTATTACTTATAATTTCGGTCCAAAACAAAGGTCCCCCGCATCTCCCAATCCGGGAATAATATAGGCGTTGCTATTTAATTTTTCATCTAAAGCACCCGTCCAAATGGTAAATTGAGTTTTCAAAGATTTCGAAATATAATCAATTCCTTCTGGTGCAGCAACAGCAGCAACGATATGGATGTGATCTGGCGACCCATGACTCATAAGATGATCCAGTGATTTAATAACAGACTTACCGGTCGCCAACATGGGATCTACAACAATCACATTCCTTCCTTCAAGCGGTGGGCTTGCCAGATATTCCAGGTTTACATCTACTTCATCCACTCCTTCCCTTCTGTAGGCCCCTATAAATCCGGCATCCGCCTGATCAAATACTTCCATAAAACCCTCCATAAAGGGCATGGAAGCTCTTAATATACTAATGATCACCGGCTGATCGGTCAGCAATTCCACATCCAGGTCTGCCAATGGGGTAGAAACATTGCTCTTCTTATAATCCAATACTTTAGAAACCTCATAAGCCATTATTATCCCCAACCTTTTGAGGTTATTTCTGAACTTACCCCGATCCTTTTGAATATCTTTATGCCTCATTTCGTACAGAAAATGATTGGCAATCGAGTGTGTTTGATTTAGTATGTTTACCATTAAAAGCCGAAGAAGCAGATTAAAAAATAAAAGCTAATAACAATATTAGTTTTTTTATCTAATTAAAAATAAAAAATTACATCATTTAAAGGCTACAGGGTTAACATAAATTATTAGTGCAAGTTTATACAGCAGTAACATGGATCTATTAAAAAAGTTGTGTGAAATACATGCCCCTTCGGGAAATGAGATTAAAATGAAGGAATTTATCCTCCATCATGTAGGCGAGAATATGGCGCGGTGGTCCTCCCAGCCGGAGATTATCCATGGTCCGGAATTTCAGGACTGCCTGATACTTGCCTTTGGAAAGCCCCGTACAGCAGTGTTTGCCCATATGGATAGCATAGGCTTTACCGTACGGTATCAAAATCAGCTTGTACCCATCGGCGGGCCTGATGCGCACAGTGGGTATAAGCTGGTGGGCGCTGATAGCCTTGGTCCTATTGAGTGCGAACTGGAAGTGAATAAGGATCATCAGTTGTTCTATAATTTCGGCAGAGCTATAGATACCGGCACCGACCTGGTATTTAAATGTGATTTTAAAGCGACCAAAACTTACGTAACCTCCTGCTATCTGGATAACAGGTTGGGGGTTTACAATGCCCTCAGGCTTGCCGAAACGCTTGATAATGGGGTGCTGGTTTTTAGCTGTTGGGAAGAACATGGCGGTGGCGCAGTACCTTACCTGATCAGGTACATCTATGAACGCTGGCAGATAAAAAATGCGCTAATATCTGATATTACCTGGGTTACGGATGGCGTGCAGCCGGGAAAAGGAGTTGTAATTTCTATGAGAGACAGGAATATTCCGCGCAAATCATACATCAACAAAATCATTGATATTGCTCAAAAACACCAAATAGACTATCAACTGGAAGTGGAGGGCAGTGGCTCCAGTGACGGCCGGGAGCTACAAACATCGCCATACCCTATGGACTGGTGCTTTATTGGCGCTCCTGAAGAAAATGTGCATTCACCGCAAGAAAAGGTGCATAAATACGACATAGAATGTATGCTTGAGCTTTACCGGGTACTTATGAAAACTCTTTAGATGGGTAATTTTGAAAATCGATTCGAATATAATTTCTATATTTGCAGGCCTTTTGATAATCCAGAAGGCATTTTTTATTGTTAAGCTATGGTAGTTAAGGACAAGGAGTTTCAGAAATATATAAGCAGTGAAGAAATACATCAGAAGATAAAAATTCTGGCGGAACAGATCAATAATGACTATAAAGACAAAAAGCCATTATTCATCGCTATTTTAAATGGCTCATTTATGTTTGCTGCGGACCTGTTTAAGGAAGTAAAAATTCCTTGCGAAATTTCTTTCGTAAAGGTGGCTTCATATGAAGAGATGGAAAGCACTGGCAACGTAAAGCAGCTTATAGGTCTGAATGAAAATATCTTCAACAAGGATGTGATCATTATAGAAGACATAATAGACACGGGAAGAACAATAGCAAAAATACTGGAAGAATTCCGATCATTGGGTGCCAGTTCGGTAGAAGTAGTAACCCTATTGCAAAAACCAGAAGCAAACCGATCAGGTGAAAAGTTAAAATACATAGGATTCGATATCCCTGAAAAGTTTGTCGTTGGTTATGGGCTTGACTATGATGGATTAGGGAGAAATCTCAAAGACATTTATCAGCTCAAAGAGTAATCCGTCCCATTTTTCCATTATATTTAGACCCTTAAAAATTTATGTGATGTTAAATATTGTATTATTTGGACCTCCGGGTGCTGGCAAGGGCACGCAAAGCGAAAAGCTTATCAAAAAATATAACCTCAAGCACATCTCTACAGGAGATCTGTTTAGGAAGCACCTTAGCGAAGGAACCGAACTGGGGAAGGCCGCTCAAAAGTACATGGATGAAGGCAACCTTGTACCCGATGCAGTTGTGATAGGAATGGTGGATGACACCATCAAAAACAACCCCGATGCCAACGGTTTTATTTTTGACGGGTTTCCCAGAACCATTAACCAGGCCGAAGCTCTCGACACCCTTATGAACGGTAAAGGCACCCCTATTTCCGGCATGATCTCCATGGAGGTACCTGTAGAGGAGCTTAAGAAACGACTCCTGGAAAGAGGAAAGAGCTCGGGGCGGGTTGATGACCAAAATGAAGATAAAATTAATACGAGAATAGCTGTTTACCAAAATGAAACATTACCCGTATCTCAATACTACGAGCGTCAGGGTAAGTTCAATGCTATTCATGGAGTGGGATCGATAGAAGATATCTTTAATAATATTTGTAGTGTGATCGACTCGGTGAAAGTGGAGAAAAACTAAGTGGCCTCATCAAACTTTATTGATTATGTAAAATTTTGCTCCAGGTCAGGTGCCGGCGGGGCAGGGTCTGCTCATTTCCGAAGGGAAAAGCATGTGCCAAAAGGAGGGCCTGACGGTGGCAATGGAGGAAGAGGAGGTCATATTATTTTAAGAGGTAATGCACAGCTCTGGACTCTGCTGCATCTCAAATATCAAAAACATGTAATAGCCGGTGACGGAAAGCCCGGAGAAGGAGGAAAGAGAACCGGAGCCCAGGGTGAGGATATTATTCTGGAGGTACCATTAGGTACAGTGGCCAAAGATTTTGAAAGCGGTAAAAAGCTCTTTGAGATCACAGAGCATGATGAAGAAAGAATATTGACAGAAGGCGGCCGTGGCGGACTGGGTAATGAAAATTTTAAAACAGCCACAAATCAGGCGCCTCGTTTTGCTCAGCCCGGTGAAGCCGGAAAGGAAGAGTGGATCGTCCTGGAATTGAAGCTGTTGGCCGATGTGGGGCTCGTAGGATTTCCCAATGCCGGCAAGTCCACCCTGCTTTCGGTGCTATCTGCGGCCAAGCCGGAAATAGCCGATTATCCGTTCACCACCCTTACACCCAATCTGGGGGTAGTCAGGTACAGAGACTATAAGTCTTTTGTAATGGCTGATATCCCCGGGATCATAGAGGGAGCAGCAGAAGGTAAAGGACTGGGTATAAGATTTTTACGACATATTGAGCGTAATTCCATCTTGCTTTTTCTTATTCCTGCAGATGCTAAAGACATTCGCAAAGAATATCACATACTATTGGGCGAATTAAAGAAATACAACCCGGAACTATTGGATAAGCAAAGAGTTTTGGCTATTTCAAAGTCTGACCTACTCGATGAAGAGCTAATACAAGAAATGAAGAAGGAATTGCCCACCGATCTGTCGACTGTATTTATTTCTTCTGTTACGCAGACCGGCCTGACAGAACTAAAGGACTTACTCTGGAAAATTTTGAATAACCCAAGCGATCTGGTATAAAGGTGTCATTTTGGCATAACATCTCTTTTGGCAGAGTAATTGCCAACCAAAAGAATAATGCAAATAGGTAAAAGTATAGTTTAGCTATGAATAAGGAGAATATAGACGAAAAAGAACTAAAAGATACCCAACAATCAACTGAATCTGATGATAATGCAGCCGAAATGGGAGACACACCTGATAATTTGGACGAGATAAAAGAGGGAGTGGAAAGTAAGTCTGAACAAAACGACCAGGCAGAAGCGTCAGAAACGGAGAAGAAATTACTGCGCCTTGAAGACGAATTGGCAGAAAGTAAGGATAAGTACCTGAGGCTCTATTCAGAATTTGAGAACTTTCGAAGGAGGACCGCCAAAGAAAAACTGGAGATGGTTCAGACGGCCAACGAAGACCTTATGCAGGCATTGATTCCAATAATCGATGACTTTGAAAGGGCTGAGAAATCTTTTGAAGACGAAAAAACAGATTTAGAAGCGGCTAAAGAGGGTGTTCAACTCATTTACAATAAGTTTAAAAAAGTTTTAGAGCAAAAAGGCCTAAAGGCTATGGAGGGAAAAGAAGGCATGGACTTCGACCCTGAATTCCATGAAGCTATCACACAAATTCCGGCTCCTAAGAAAAATCTGAAGGGTAAAGTCGTGGATGTTGTGGAGAAGGGATATATGCTCAAGGAAAAAGTGATCAGGTATGCCAAAGTGGTTATTGGCAACTAGTTTGGTGATCATTTAAATTGGTTTACTAAATTTTTGCTGCTGTTTTATCAAGGCAAAATTTGAAAGCATAGCAGCGCTATGGTTTCAAATTTCAACACAGTATAAGGGAAAAAGCGGAGTAAAAATAGTGAATGAAATTTAGTGATCACCACACTAGACACTAAGAAAATTTCAAATTTATGGCGAAGAGAGATTATTACGAGATACTTGGGGTAAGCAAATCAGCCTCTCAGGAAGAAATAAAAAAAGCCTACAGAAAAGTAGCTATTAAATTTCACCCGGACAAAAATCCGGATGATGCTGAGGCTGAAGAGAAATTCAAAGAGGCTGCTGAAGCCTATGAGGTACTTAGCAACCCTGAGAAAAGGCAAAGATATGACCAGTTCGGACATGCCGGCATGAACGGAGGTGGCTTCGGTGGTGGCATGAACATGGAAGACATTTTCTCTCAATTCGGAGATATCTTTGGTGGTGGCGGAAGTCCTTTTGAAAGCTTTTTTGGCGGTGGTGGCCGCAGAAGGCAAAGAAGAGGATCCAACCTGCGTATTAAGTTGAAGCTCACTTTGGAAGAGGTTGCAGAGGGCGTTGAAAAGAAGATAAAAGTAAACAGGCTTGTAAAAGCTGAAGGCGTGACCTTTAAATCATGCCCAACATGCCATGGCACTGGTCAGGTGAGAAAAGCAGTGAATACCATGCTTGGGCAAATGGTTTCTACAAGCACTTGCCCAACCTGCGGTGGTTCGGGCCAGATGATCGATCATCGTCCTCCCGGAGTGGATAGTTCCGGTCTGGTTCCTAAAGAAGAGGTAATCAGCGTGAAGATACCCGGGGGTGTAAGTGATGGTATACAATTGTCTATGTCGGGTAAAGGTAACGAGGCGCCCGGAGGAGGGCCTGCAGGTGACCTGCTCATCGTTATTGAGGAGAAAGAAGATGAGCAACTGATCCGCGAAGGCAACAATGTGGTATATGATCTGTACATCAGCTTTATTGATGCGGCTTTGGGCACCTCGGTAGAGGTACCTACGATTTCGGGCAAAGCACGTATTAAAATAGATCAGGGTACTCAAAGCGGAAAAATACTCCGTCTGAGAGGTAAAGGTATAAAAGACCTGAATGGGTACGGAAAAGGTGATCAGCTTATACATGTAAATGTATGGACGCCACAACACCTGTCTGCAGATGAAAAAACTATGCTTGAAAGCATGCGCGAATCGGCCAACTTCCAACCTAAGCCAGGGAAAAGTGAAAAGAGTATTTTCGGCAAAATGCGTGAGTTTTTTGAATAATCAGAGAGCAAATATTAATAAAGCGGCAAATTGCTAATTTGCCGCTTTTTTTATTGAGAATTTTCCTTAGTGTTGCAACTCAACAGTACAAATGCCGTATTTAAAAACCATGCGGAGAAGATTTTTTTTATTGGGAGTAGGAATAGTTAGCAGCACCCTGTCATTTTCACAAGTAAAGAAACAGTTTTCTGTTGAAAACTATGACAGCGTAGAAAAGGTAGATCTTAATTTTAAGGTCAACAATGGCACTTGCCTGATAAAACCCGGTGAAAATGATGAATTGCTGAACGTATACAGCAACCAAGACCACGACAGCTATTCCCATTCCTTCGACAAATCTATAAAAAAGGGAATCTGTCAGATAAAACTTGCGCTCGAGGATGACCGGTCGGAAGGCATTAGCCGCTCTATTTCATACCGCATGTTTGGCACTTCGAGCAATACCACTAAAAAGATCTGGAAGGTATATCTCACCAAAAACAAACGCTACGACCTTAACCTGACCTATGGAATTGGCCATGCAGATATCGACTTATCAGGATTATCCATAGAAAAGTTAAAGATCTATACCGGAAGCGCTGATGTAAATATTGGATATTTGGCAGGCGAACATAATCCGGTTGTTATGGACACCTTTCACGTAAAAGTGGATTTGGGTTCTGTTAATGTAAAAAAACTCAACCTCTCGAAGGCAAAACATGTGGTGGCCGATATTGGTTTTGGGAACCTGCTACTTGATTTCAGTGACCAGCCACAGGTGCGCAGTGATATTAAAGGTAGCGTAGGTGCAGGCAACCTGATGATAATGTTACCATCAGAAGAAACCCCGGTAATCGTAAAAGTTAATGACTCCTGGTTATGCAGGGTAAAACTTACCAAATCATTTAAGCAGCTAACAGATAATACCTTTGTTAACAAGGCATATAAAGAAGGAGCCGATAATTTGCTCACCTTTGATCTGGATGTAAGCATGGGCAGTATCGTATTCAAAGAGAAAAAGTAAACCATTTCCCGCTCAGCGCTTAGCCCATCGCCCCATATGCTCCTTTAGACACCTAAATTACCGTTCTTACTTTCTTCTTACATTCTTTTCTGCTTATATGCTATTTTCGAATTTGAAATTATCGGTAATCCGGTAACATTCACGTTATTTTGCAGAACAATCAAAACTAAACCTTACAAAATTGGAAGCACTTATAGCAAAAAACATTACCAAGAGGTATGCCAACCATACTGCGCTTGATGATGTAAGTCTTAGTATTCCTTCACAAAGTATCTTTGGTTTACTTGGCCCAAATGGTGCCGGAAAAACAACGATGATCCGTATTATCAACCAAATCATAGATGCCGATGAAGGGGAAGTATTAGTCAACGGTACACGGCTGAACGCTGAACACATTTCCATTATAGGCTACCTGCCTGAGGAGCGCGGACTATACAAAAAAATGAAAGTAGGCGAGCAACTGGTATACCTGGGGCAGCTCAGGAATATGTCAAGAAAAGATGCTGTAGAGAAAAGCAAGGCATGGACGAAAAAATTAGACATTTACGAATGGTGGGATAAAAAGGTAGAAGATCTCTCCAAAGGTATGGCCCAGAAAATCCAGTTTATTGCAACTGTACTCAATGAACCTCAACTGATCATACTAGATGAGCCTTTTTCGGGTTTCGACCCCGTAAATGCCAACCTGATCAAAGACGAGATCCTGGAACTGCGTGAGAAAGGCAGCACCATTATCTTTTCAACTCACCGAATGGAGTCCGTTGAAGAGCTGTGCGATCATATTGCACTGATCAACAAATCGAAACTGATATTGGACGGTTCTAAAAAACAGATCAAGCAGTCATACCGCTCCAACACCTATCTGGTTGAGCATGCAGGACAGCTAAACGGCTCCCTTCCTGATAAATTCACTACGCTGGAAAACCAGACCCTGGATGAGAATTTTTATCAGACAACGATAAAAACTGCCGAAGGCATTAGCCCCAACGAATTGTTGACCAACCTGATCGGGATCACTGAAGTACATTCCTTTGTAGAGAAGATCCCAAGTATAAGTGAAATATTCATCTCAAAAGTAGGAGGCACAAAATGAGCAAGACACTATTAATCATTCAACGGGAATTTCTAAGCAGGGTAAAAAAGAAATCTTTCCTTATAGCAACTATAGTGGTACCTCTGATATTCCCGGCCCTCATCGGCGGGATCACCTACATGATGGTAAAAGAAGAGAAGGATGCCAAAGCGAAAGTGGTACATGTGCTGGATGAGGAGGGCTCTTTCAATGTGGAAAATTCAGACAAATACGAATTTATAAAGGTCAGTGGAGACCTGGAATCCGCTAAAACAGCATTCAGAGAATCTGATGATTATGGATTACTGTATGTTCCAAAGTTTGATATTGAAAACCCGGAAGGCTTTACCTTGTATGCCAAAAGCAACCCTAACTTCTCCGTTATTGGGTCACTGGAAAAAGAGGTAGAGCAGGTAATAAAAGATAAAAAACTGCGGGAATATAACATTGATCAACAAGTACTTGATAAGCTAAAAACCAATATCAGTCTTAGATCGGTAAACATTAGCGAAAAGCAGGAAAAAGAGAGTGATGCGGGAATATCATTTGGCATCGGCTATGTGACAGGTTTTCTGATCTATATTTTCATGTTTGCCTATGGTGGCCAGGTAATGCAGGGAGTAATGGAAGAAAAGAGCAATAAAATAGTGGAGGTGATAGTATCTACCGTTAAACCTTTTCAACTTATGCTTGGAAAGATCCTTGGAGTAGCATCGGTGGGCTTCTTCCAGGTAATTATCTGGGTAGTTCTTATTGGTGTCCTTTCAAGTATGGTCCTCGGCTTTTTTGGCCTGGAAGTCCCTCAGGGTTCTGTAGAGCAAGCTGGTGATCCTGAAAAGGCAGATGAAATGTTACGACTGCTGGCGAATATTCCGTTTACAAAAATCGTACTGACTTTCATTTTCTACTTTATCGGAGGCTATTTGCTGTATGGAGCTCTTTTCGCGGCTGTCGGCTCAGCAGTGGATTCTCCTTCAGAGGCACAGCAATTCATGTTCCCAATAATGATCCCACTCATAGCCGGGATCATCGGTATGGGTAGTATTATCAACAACCCTGACGGTAACCTGAGCTTCTGGCTCTCTATCATTCCGTTTACATCACCCATAGCTATGATGGGAAGGATCGGATTTGGTGTGCCGGTCTGGCAATTGGCATTGTCCATGGCGCTACTGGTGCTCGGCTTTATTTTTACCACCTGGATAGCAGGAAGGATCTATAGAGTGGGTATTTTGATGCATGGAGTGAAGGTGAACTATAAAACGCTTGCCAAGTGGTTTATGATGAAGAACTGATCGTTAAGAACTTTTTATAACATACTGATCGTTGGATCGTTACCGGATAGTGTTTTTCTATCCGGTTTTTTTGTTTTAATTTGATCCGTTCGTAGTTTATTCATGGCGCAATCCAACAAAACTGTAGGTATAGACATCTATTACAACAAATCCAAGATCAAATGGGTGGTATTGGTAGTGTCTGTGCTGATCAGTGCGGGGTCCATTTTCTATACCGATGTGCTTGTCGACCAGTTGAAGGAGCGGGAACGCCAGCAAATTGAACTCTTTGCCAAAGCCCTTCAGTATACCATCCAGGAAGACCTGGATAGAAATATTCTATTTGTTAGTGATATTCTTGTTCAAAACCACTCTATTCCTACCATACTTGTTTCGGAAGAAGGCCAGATCATCAACTGGCGAAATGTCGAGGTTGATTCAAGTCTGAGTACATACGAACAAAATAAGGTACTACAGAAGGAACTTAATCGCATGGCTGAAACCTATGAACCCATAGAAGTCATAGATAGGGATAAAATTACAGGTGAAGTATACTACATCAACTACGTCTACTACCGAAATAGCTTTTTATTAACACAGCTCATCTATTACCCATATGTGCAGCTATCCCTGATTGCGATTTTCGCCTTTATCGTTTACCTGATCTTCAATTATTCCAAAGCCGCTGAGCAAAACAGGGTCTGGGTAGGTCTTGCCAAAGAAACTGCCCACCAGTTGGGTACCCCAATTTCTTCCCTTATGGCCTGGGTGGAATATTTTAGGGATCAGGCTGACATCAAGGACAAACAACTATTCGATGAATTAGATAAGGATATTAAAAAGCTTCAGGTAATTACGGAGCGCTTTTCTAATATTGGCTCCGTGCCCGTTTTGTCCGAGGAAAAAATTGACGAGCTGATCAAAAACATTATTGATTACCTCAAGCCACGCATTTCTCCAAAGGTACATATGAGTGTCGATTCGCTGACACCCGGAATCACAGCAAAAGTGAACCCCCCACTCTTCGAATGGGTGATTGAAAACCTCTGTAAAAATGCTGTAGACGCCATGGGAGGGTCAGGGTCTATCGATATATTTATTCTTAAGGGCAGTGAACATCGGGTATTCATTGACATTAGCGATACCGGAAAAGGCATACCAAAATCAAAGATCAGGCAGGTTTTTAATCCCGGCTTTACTACCAAAAAAAGAGGGTGGGGATTGGGCCTTACACTGGCTAAAAGGATCATTGACGTCTACCATCAGGGTAAAATTTTTGTGAAATCGTCAGAAGAGGGCCAGGGCACTACCTTCAGGATAATACTTCCCACGGAATAACCAAGTTTTACGCAACAAAAAACGCGCCTTACTTTTGCTTTAAGGAAATTAGATGTAGTTTTGCGGTCTGAAATTATCGAGGCAATAAACATTTCTATAAAACAATAAAAAATGGCAAATATTGGTAAAATTACCCAGGTAATCGGCCCCGTAGTAGACGTTAGCTTTGATGCTGAGGGTGCTAAATTACCTAATATCCTTGATTCATTAGAAGTAACCAAAGACAACGGTCAGAAAGTGGTATTAGAGTGCCAGCAACACCTTGGAGAAGACAGAGTAAGAACTATCTCCATGGAAAGTACCGAAGGTTTGGTGAGAGGCATGGCTGTAACCGACACCGGTGCACCTATAAAAATGCCTACTGGTGAAGATATCAAAGGCCGCTTATTCAATGTGGTGGGTGAGGCGATTGACGGTATTAAACAACCTTCAGGAAAAACAAGCCTTCCTATACACAGACCCGCTCCGAAATTTGAAGACCTTTCCACTTCTACGGAAGTACTTTACACAGGTATTAAAGTAATTGACCTGATCGAGCCTTACGCAAAAGGTGGTAAGATCGGTTTGTTCGGTGGTGCCGGTGTGGGTAAAACAGTACTTATCCAGGAGCTCATCAATAACATTGCTAAAGCATACTCAGGTTTATCAGTATTTGCCGGTGTAGGAGAAAGAACCCGTGAAGGAAATGACCTGCTTCGAGAAATGATTGAGTCTGGCATCGTTACTTACGGTGAAGAATTCCTTAAGTCTATGGAAGAAGGCGGTTGGGACCTTACAAAAGTAGACGAAGAAAAGCTAAAAGAATCAAAAGCTACTTTCGTATTCGGACAGATGAATGAGCCTCCTGGTGCAAGAGCACGGGTGGCACTTTCAGGGCTGACCATTGCCGAGTATTTCCGTGATGGTGACGGTGAAGGTCAGGGTAAAGATATTCTTTTCTTCGTTGATAATATCTTCCGTTTTACTCAAGCCGGATCTGAAGTATCTGCACTACTCGGACGTATGCCTTCAGCGGTAGGTTACCAACCTACATTGGCAACTGAAATGGGTGCTATGCAGGAAAGAATTACCTCGACTAAAAAGGGATCCATTACTTCTGTACAGGCGGTTTATGTGCCTGCGGATGACTTGACAGACCCTGCCCCAGCTACTACATTTGCCCACCTTGATGCTACTACGGTACTTTCAAGAAAAATATCTGAGTTAGGTATCTATCCTGCAGTGGATCCATTGGATTCTACTTCAAGAATTTTGAGCGCTGAGATCCTGGGTGACGAACACTACAACTGTACACAAAGAGTAAAAGAGATTCTTCAGAGGTATAAAGAACTTCAGGATATCATTGCTATCCTGGGTATGGACGAGCTTTCAGATGAAGATAAAGAGGTAGTACACAGAGCACGTAGGGTACAAAGATTTCTTTCTCAACCATTCCACGTTGCTGAGCAATTTACAGGTATCCCCGGTGTGCTGGTAGATATTAAAGATACCATCAAAGGTTTCAACATGATCATGGACGGTGAGTTGGACCACCTTCCTGAAATGGCCTTCAACCTGGTAGGATCTATCGAAGATGCAATACAGAAAGGTGAGAAGATGCTTGCTGAAACTAAGAAATAAATATACACTTATGGTGATCAGCCTGTCCTGAATGGCTGATCACTTAAATTTTTGTCATATGTTTTTAGAAATAGTTACGCCTGTTAAAAAAGTATATGGAGGAGAGGTAAGCATAGTTACTTTTCCAGGTGTTGATGGCTCGTTTCAGGTAATGAACGATCACGCTGCCATGGTAAGCACATTGAAAGAAGGTACTGTGATTTATAAAAACAGGGATGGGCAACACGAGGTGGAAATTACCGGAGGCGTAGTAGAGGTACTGAATAATAAAATTGTTTTATTAGCTGACGGACTGGTGAGCCAGGAAGTATAGGCTATAAAAATATACAACTCAAAAGGCCGCATTAAAAATGTGGCCTTTTTTTATATATAATATGGTTTGGATAGAATACTATTCTTTCGGTTTAAACATCCTGCGAAAGGTCCGCTTTTCAAACTCCCAAAAGAAACGAAACTGCCCGAAAAGGAAGCCATAGATCAGGAGTATAACATTGTAAATGGGCAGTATAAAGATGTAGTATAGCAATGTGAAAATCCAGCTTCTAGCCTCCTCAGGGCCAAAGAGTGATAGCACAGGCTCTTTCAAAAGAAGCACTGTAGTACCAGTACAGGCAAACACCACCAGAATAATGATAGCCTGCCCCGTAGTTACATTCCAACGCTTTTCAAGTTTGTCCAACCAATTTGGCTTTTTCATCAGCTTTTAAATAATCTCCATATCTGATCATTAGGCACAGGAGCTGTGAAACTCATTTTTTGCTTTTTTACTGGGTGTTCAAAGCTCACCGACCGTGAATGTAAATAAATATCTCCACTTTTGTTGGGCTGATTATATCCATATTTTACATCGCCAAGTATCGGACAGCCCATCTTTGCTAACTGCGCCCGGATCTGATGTGGTCTACCCGTCATTAATTTTATCTCCAGCAAATAATGTTCGCCTATCCGGCCTATCAGCTTATAGCTCAGCACCGCTTTTTGCGAACCCGACACTTCTTTGTTGAAGGCTGTGGTTTTATTGATCTTAGTATTTTTTTTCAGCCAATGCACCAACTCTCCCGCTGTGTTAGGCGGTCGATGTGTGGTAATAGCCCAGTAGATTTTATCTATCCTACGCTCCTTGAACAGTTTGTTCATGCGCTCCAGAGCTTTTGATGTACGTGCTAAAATGACAGCCCCGCTAACCGGCCTGTCTAACCGATGGACCACCCCGAGAAATACGTCTCCGGGTTTGTCATACTTTTCTTTTACGTAAAGCTTGGCTTGCTCTGCCAGGGTAATATCTCCGGATTTGTCTCCCTGCACTAACAAACCGGCAGGCTTATTAACAATGAGCAAGTGGTTATCTTCGTAGACAATATTTTCCCTCTTTAACATTGATCCCTTAAAACTCTGACGTAAAATGAAATTCAATCTCCGGGAAATTGTCCTGAACCATGCTTAGCCAGGCCCGCGATTCTGCCATAAATACCAGCTTGCCATCCTTATCTTTTGCAATATGACGGTATTTTGAATCTACGAACTCATTGAGCTTCTTTTTATCCTTACTACTGATCCAGCAGGCCTTATAAAGGTTCATTGACATAAAATCACAGGAGGCGCCATATTCATGCTTCAGCCTGTGTTGTATTACTTCAAACTGCAAAGCTCCAACAGTTCCTACCACTTTTCTGGTTCCGAGTTCGTAGGTAAATAATTGTGCCACACCTTCCTCCATCAACTGGTGTAATCCTTTATCCAACTGCTTCGTTTTCATAGCATCCTTGTTGATCACCTCTTTGAATATTTCCGGTGAAAAGCTCGGGATGCCTTTATACATGCCTTTCTCACCTTCCGATATGGTATCTCCTATTTTCAGGTTGCCAGTATCGTATAATCCGACAATATCTCCCGGCCAGGCCTCATCAACAAGCTCCTTTTCCTGGGCCATGAAAGCAGTGACGTTGGAAAACCTGATCTTTTTATCCGCCCGTACATGGTAATAGTTGCTTCCGCGTTCAAATTTTCCCGAACACACACGAATAAATGCAATCCTGTTTCTATGATTGGGATCCATATTGGCATGTATCTTAAAGATAAAGCCTGAAAATTTATTTTCTTCGGGTGTGATCAGACGCTCCTCGGTTTCTCTGGGCTTGGGAGGTGGCGCAAGCTCTATGAAGCAATCGAGCAGTTCCTTTACACCAAAATTATTAACAGCGCTGCCAAAGAAGACAGGCGCTACATTCCCCGCCAGATATTCATTGACATCAAATTCAGGATATACTCCTTCGATCAATTCCACGTCCTCTCTCAACTGCTTCGCATAGCTCTCCCCTACTTCCCGGTCAATTTGAGGATCGTTGATGTCTTCTATTTTCAACCCATCATTTTCTATCTTTGCCCTGCTCGGCTGAAAGAGATGAAGGCTTTTATTGTACAGGCTGTATACCCCTTTGAAAGTCTTGCCCATACTTATCGGCCAGCTTAACGGCCTCACTTTAATACTAAGCTTTTCCTCGATTTCATCAAGCAGGTCGTACGGATCACGTCCTTCACGATCCATTTTATTGATAAAGCAGATCACCGGTGTGTTTCGCATTCTACACACTTCCATCAGCTTTTCTGTTTGTATCTCCACCCCCTTCACACAATCTATCACCATGATCACACTGTCCACGGCAGTCAGCGTGCGGTAGGTATCTTCGGCAAAATCCTGGTGACCGGGGGTATCTAGCAGATTGATCTTTTTCCCATTATAGTTGAAACCCATCACTGACGTGGCCACCGAAATACCCCTTTGCTTTTCGATCTCCATCCAATCGGATCGGGCATGCATTTTTATTTTGTTAGACTTCACCGCACCTGCCGTCTGTATCGCCCCACCGAAAAGCAGGAGCTTCTCCGTGAGTGTGGTCTTTCCCGCATCCGGGTGGCTAATAATCCCAAATGTTCTTCTCTTCTCTATTTCCTGTTTCAATGACATGGTATTTCAAAATAAGGTGCAAATTTAGGGAATAGTTTTCTCAGTTCTTAGTTCTCGGTTCACAGTTCTCCGTTCACCATCAAACTATAAACTGTGAACTGGAAACTATAAACTCAAAACTGAAATACGTCTGCCAATATGTCACACAATTCCATTTGGCATAACCATTGATAAACTTCTGATAATGACAGAAAAAATATTTGAATAGAATAGTTAATAAATAAGAATTTATCATGGGAAAAATTATCGGAATTGATTTAGGAACTACCAACTCATGTGTAGCGGTGATGGAGGGTAATGAGCCTGTGGTGATCCCTAACAGCGAAGGAAGAAGAACAACTCCTTCGATAGTCGCTTTCCTGGATGAAGGAAAGGGCGAAAGAAAGGTGGGGGATCCTGCAAAAAGACAGGCCATAACCAACCCACAAAATACCATTAGTTCGGTAAAGAGATTTATGGGAAAGAAATTCAGCGAAGTAACTGAAGAAAGAAAAACTGTTTCCTATGCTCTCGAAAAAGGAAATAATGACACTGTAAGAGTTAAAATCGGTGACAGAAACTATACTCCTCAGGAAATATCAGCCATGATCCTTCAGAAAATGAAGTCTACTGCTGAAGATTACCTGGGAACTGAAGTGAAAGAGGCTGTAATTACCGTACCTGCTTACTTCAACGATGCGGAGCGTCATGCTACGAAAGAAGCCGGACAGATCGCTGGCCTTGAAGTGAAAAGGATCATCAACGAGCCTACTGCCGCTGCCCTTGCCTACGGTCTTGACAAGAAGGACAGAGATATGAAAATAGCGGTGTATGACCTTGGTGGTGGTACATTTGATATTTCTATCCTCGAATTAGGAGACGGTGTATTTGAAGTAAAATCTACAAACGGTGATGTTCACCTTGGTGGTGATGATTTTGACCAGGTAATTATCAACTGGCTGGCGGAAGAGTTTCAAAAAGATGAGAACGTAGATCTTAGAAAAGACCCTATGGCACTTCAAAGATTAAAAGAAGCTGCTGAAAAGGCTAAAATTGAACTTTCCAGTTCAACAGAAACAGAGATCAACCTGCCATATATTATGCCTGTTGACGGTGTGCCTAAGCACCTTGTTAAGAAGCTTTCAAGAGCTAAATTCGAGCAGCTCTCTGACGACCTGGTTAAAAGAACTATGGGGCCTTGCAAAATTGCTTTGAAAGATGCAGGATTGAATGCTTCTGAAATTGACGAAGTTATTTTAGTAGGTGGTTCAACAAGGATCCCTAAAATACAGGAAGAAGTTGAGAAATTCTTTGGCAAGAAGCCTTCAAAAGGTGTAAACCCTGACGAAGTGGTGGCGATCGGTGCTGCGATCCAGGGTGGTGTACTTACAGGTGAAGTGAAAGACGTACTTCTACTGGACGTTACTCCGCTTTCATTAGGAATCGAAACTATGGGAGGTGTATTCACCAAGCTTATCGAATCTAACACCACTATCCCTACCAAGAAGTCTGAGGTGTTCTCAACTGCTGCTGACAACCAGCCTTCTGTGGAGATCCACGTATTGCAAGGCGAGCGATCAATGGCAAAAGACAACAGGACTATCGGTAGATTCCACCTGGACGGAATTCCACCAGCACCAAGAGGCGTGCCTCAGATCGAAGTAACTTTCGATATCGATGCTAATGGTATAATGAACGTATCTGCCAAAGATAAAGGTACCGGCAAAGAGCAGAAGATCAGAATCGAAGCTTCTTCCGGTTTGACAGATGCTGAAATCGAGAAGATGAAGCAGGAAGCTCAGGCTAATGCTGAGGCTGACAAGGAGGCGAAAGAAAAGATCGATAAGATCAATTCTGCTGACTCATTGATCTTCCAGACTGAAAAGCAACTGAAAGAATACGGTGACAAGCTTTCTGAGGACAATAAGTCGAAGATCACTGGTGCACTTGAAGAACTGAAGAAAGCGCATCAATCGCAAGATGTGGCTGCCATAGACACCGCCATGGAAGGACTGAACAAAGCATGGGAAGGTGCCGCTCAGGAAATGTACGCTGCTTCTGGCGGACAGGGAGCTGAGGGCGGTGCAGATCAGCCAGGTAGTCAGGCCGAAGGCGGAGCAGATAATGACGTATCTGACGTTGAATTCGAAGAAGTGGATGACAACAACAAAAAATAATTCACTTAAAACATAAAAAAAGAAAAGGCTGTCTGAAAAGGCAGTCTTTTTTTGTATTTGTACATCATCATGTAAATAGTGGCATCCCTTCCGTGTTGTCATAGAAGACTCACCACACTTTTCATCATTAATCTCATCCTTTCTTCCCTGGCAACCCTATCCGGGCTGGGCATAATACCTTTTACTATTTCCCTACCCTACCTTACCGCTCTTTCGTGGCACTTACCTTCACATGACTGCACCAATATCTTAGAAGAAGATAGCTTAGAGGTGACATGACATAAGTTCCTGAAATTATTTCATTCACCGGCAAATAACACCTTTCATCTGGAGAAAGAACATCTTCACAGGATCATACATATCTAACTGATAATGAGGAGCGTTTGTAGAGAAGTTATTTAATTTTTTTCAACTAAACGATGAACTATGAAAATGTTAAAAATGTGGAGTGCGGTATTGTTATCACTAATGATATTTACCGCCTGTAACGATGATGATGAAAAAATTAATGCAGACAGACCTGATTATGAAGGCCAGGGTCAGGCCAATATTTATATAACTGATGCACCTGTAGATGATGTAAATATTTCAACAGTAGTTATCTCTATTGCTGGTGTAGAAGCCAACGGCCCTGACGGATGGAAAATGATCAAAGAATTTGAAGAACCAGTAAAAATTGATCTGTTAAGTTACCAAAATGGCGAAGCGTATCTACTGACAGAAGAGGTAATTGAGGCAGGCGTTTATACGGAGGTACGTCTTAAGCTGAATATCCAGGAAGAGATAGATGGTGAGCTTCAGAATCCCGGATGCTATATAGAATTTAAAGATGGAAGTAAAAAACCCCTGTTCGTTCCCAGTGGTGGACAATCCGGCTACAAAGCTAAAGGAGAGTTTGCACTCCCTACTGATGGTGTAGTTGCTGTAACGCTTGATTTCGATGTGCGAAAAGCTGTTGTAAAGACAGGTAGTGATAAGTATATACTGAAACCGACAATCAGATTGGTGGCTAATGAAGAAGCGGGGCTTATCGAAGGTAAGTTTGCCGAGGCTGATACTTATGAAAAAGTAATTGTATATGCCTATGCAAATGGTGAATTCAAAGAAAGTGAAATGGATGAGCCCGCTGAGGGCGAGGTAAGATTCTCTAATGCAGTATCCAGCAGTGTAGTGGGTGAAGGTGGAGAATTTACGCTGGCTTTCATGAATGCCGGCACTTATGATCTCTACCTGGTATACCATGACGAAAATGGAGAATTCCTCAACCTGATCGGATCCTATGAAGATGTATCCGTTGAAGCTGGCGCAAAAGTGAGCCTTCAATTGGAGCTGAATTTATTGAATTAATAAAAAAATACCCTTTCTATTAAAAAAGCCCTTATTCAGGGCTTTTTTAATTATACAGACTATAAATTTGTGCTTTGAATTTACATTAAGATAAAAAAATGATTGTTTACAAATTTGGTGGGACTTCCGTGGGCATGCCGGAGCGCATGCACAAAGTTTCGGAACTTATTACTGCAGATGACAAAACAAAAATAGTTGTTTTATCTGCCATTTCAGGTACAACCAATACCCTTGTTGAGATTGGTGAGCTATTACTCGATCGAAAACAGGAAGAAGCTAAATTTAAGGTAAAGAATCTTAAGAAACATTATGATGAGTTCACTGCCGGATTGTACAGCACAGCAGAAGGAAAGAGAAGGGGTTCAGAAGTAGTAGATATTTATTTTAAGGAGATTAACACGCTTACCGATATTCCCGATTTCAACCAGGGAAACAACAAAACCCTGCTGGCTTACGGTGAAATACTGTCCACGAATCTATTTCATCATTATCTGACAGAGGCTGGTCTAAAGAACATGCTCTTACCAGCGCTGAACTACATGTCTATTGATGAAAATGGGGAGCCGGAAATAGAAAAAATATCGACAAAACTCAAAAATATCATTGAGACATCGGAAAAAGTGCCTTTGTACATCACACAGGGGTATATATGTCGCAACCATGAAGGGAAAACCGATAACCTCCAGAGGGGAGGTAGTGACTATACTGCCTCTATAGTTGGGGCAGCCATTAACGCAGACGAGGTGCAGATCTGGACAGACATTGACGGGATGCACAACAATGATCCCCGGATAGTAAAGAACACTTTCCCAATCTCGGAGCTTACCTTTGATGAGGCTGCTGAGCTGGCTTATTTCGGAGCAAAGATACTGCACCCCTCTTCTATATTGCCAGCCCAGAAATATGGTATTCCTGTTAGGCTAAAAAGCACCATGGATCATGCCGCTCCTGGTACCGTCATCAGCAATGTGAGTGGCGATATAGACATCAAGGCTATTGCAGCTAAGGATGGTATTACCGCCATCAAAATAAAGTCCACACGGATGCTTCTCGCCCATGGTTTCCTGAGACGGCTGTTCGAGGTTTTTGAAAAATATAAAACCTCAATCGATATGATCACTACTTCGGAAGTAGCTGTATCTGTCACTATTGATCAACCCAGGTATCTGGATCAGATCGTTGAGGAGTTAGAGCACTTTGGCATTGTGGAAGTAGATAAAAACCAGACCATCATCTGCCTTGTAGGCAGCATGGTGGCTGCTAAAAAAGGTGTACTGGTAAGGATCTTTGATGCTATGGCGGATATCCCTGTTAGGATGGTATCTTACGGTGGCAGCAAAAATAATATTTCGCTGCTTGTAGACACACAGTATAAGGAAAAGGCGTTGATCAGTCTTAATGACAGTGTTTTTGAAAAACAAGTAGTGTAAAACTAAAGGTGATTTAAAAAAGGACTAAAAAACAGGCTCGGAGCATTGAGCCTGTTTTTTATAGTCGGTTACCGCCTATTAATTTTATGAACTCCCAATCTCCCCATTAACCATTTCTTTTCAACACCAAATAAGCCTGTCATGCCAATTTTTTAGTTTCCTTCTTAAGTCCACACTCCCCTGCCCCTTTCTGATAATCAAAAATGAAAGCTGAGCTGCCGTTTTGAGAATGGCCGTTTTCAGTGAAATTTGAATATAGCTCTGAATGGGGATTTACTTACAAAGCTTTAACAACCAATTTTGTTTCTGACGCATAACAACCAAAACGTAAGAAAAATGAAAAAAGACAAATTGAACTTAGAGCAACTAAAAGTTAAAAGCTTTGTCACTGGATCACATAGTGAAGACATTGACACATTGAAAGGTGGATACACATATCTCTGTGGTCCCGGTACGATTCCAGCCAGCCCACTTTGTGCCTACACTCAGGTTTCATGTTATGAAATCCATTGTGATCGGTATACTGTGATGATGCCGTAATTTATTTTATTTAGCCGCCAGGCATCAATCCTGGTGCCTGGCTCTCTTCCCATTCTTATGAAACCGTTTAAAACATATTTTGAAGATTCCAGCGGCTGGCTGGTTTTTACACTTGTCAGTTGTATTTACCTATTCTCCACATACATAGTCAACGAATTTGTGCTAACTGAGTCATTGTATTATAACTCACTGGCAGAGCAATTAACCTATGAGCGAATTAATGAGATGCTGGAATCCACATCCCAATGGCGGTTGGTTCAGTATGCTATTATACCCATAACAATACTGGTCAAAGTGTTTGTAGTGACACTGTGTTTAAATGCAGGTCTGTTGTTAACCACTTATCAGGTAAGTTTTAAAGACATATTTAGCATTGTATTAAAGGCAGAACTCATTTTTGCCTTTGCATCAATACTTAATGTAGTAATCTTTTTGCTGTTTTTCAAGGCCAATACCTTTGAAGATCTGTATCACCTCAACTCCCTGTCTATCCTATCACTTTTGACTATATCCGACATTGAGCCCTGGCTGGTGTATCCGTTAAGTATAATTAACATCTATGAACTGTTGTATATAGCATTTCTGGCAATAGGTCTTATGATATATATTAATTCGGATTTTAAGAACTCCTGTAAAGTGGTAGCCACAAGCTACGGTTCTGCGCTCGTGTTTTGGTTATTGTTCGTAGTATTCATACAGATTAATGCCTATTAAAATGAAAAATAAGTATTTCAAAATATTCCTTATAGGGTTGCTGGGAGTCGCCATGATCTCAATGGCATTACAGATAAGCCGGAGCATTGCATCTAAAAAACGTATCGAAGCCTCAAGGAAAGCGATACCTGCATTTGCCTTCACAACTATGGATGGTAGCACCTACACCAGTAGTGAAATTAAAAATGAAAATCTCATTATTAACTATTTCAATCCCGAATGTGGACATTGCCAATACCAGGTAGAGGAGTTAAAGAAACTTTCTAAAGCAGAAAATACACAAATCTTAATGATCGGCACTGAAAAGCCAGAAAACCTTGCTGGCTTCATAGAGAATTATGAATTACATAGTTACCCGGAAATAGCTGTTCTCAGCGATATCAATGCCGAATTTCCACGGTTTTTTGGCGAAGCGAATGTGCCGACAATATTAATATACAAAGATGGCATACTAAAGAAAATTTTCAGAGGAGAAACTAAGTACCAGGCCATTGCCGAGGTTTTAAGTACTAATGATTTAAGTCTCCAGTAGAAAAGATAAGATCTTAAACCGGTTAAGAACAGGTGGATGCCGAAAAGCCTGAGACAACAGAGTAGGCAAAACTGCAAAAACTAAATAAATATGAAAAAGTTAGAAATGAATCAAATGGAAGCAATCAATGGTGGAATTTGCGGAGCTGGAGTAGGCGGAGGAATTATTGCAGGAGGTTACTCCGCAGCAGGACTCCTGGTGGCTGGAGGATTTGCCTTAACTGGTCCTATCGGCTGGGCCGCAGCAGCAGTGGTAATAGGAGGAGCAGTTGGAGGAGGCTTGACAGGAGCAGCCACTTTTTGCCAAGAGAAATAATTCCTTTTAAAATGGAGCTAACCAAATACGATCTGTTACCAGATCGTATTTGTAATATACTATAGCTGGTAAATGAGGCTTGAGAAATTATATATTAAACAACGGGACCGTACAGACTGTGGAGTCGCATGCCTGGCCACTGTGACGAGGTATTTCGGTGCAGATATTTTAGTTGAAAAACTTAGAAATATTAGTGGCACCCGCCAGGATGGCACTACACTGTTGGGCCTTTATCAGGCCGCAAACAAAATTGGTTTGGAAGCTGAAGCTTTTCAGGCAGACATTGAAAATTTGAAAGAAGCCGGTGCGCCATGCATTCTGCATATTGTGCAGAACAGCACCTTGCAACACTTCATTGTATGCCTGTCATATGGTCAGAAATCAAACAAATTCCAATGTATAGACCCTGCAACAGGACCAGTGAAATATTCTCCTGAAAAATTGGAATCCGTCTGGAAGAGTAAGGCGCTCCTATTGGTTAAAGAGGGCACAATAAGACAACAATATAAAGAAGCACAAAAAAATAAACGTCAATGGATACTTTCATTAGTTAAAAAAGACAGTAACCTGCTCCTGGCTGCGTTGTTCATTGGTGTTATTGTTGCGGTTTTGGGATTATCAACTGCAGTTTTTAGCCAAAAACTCATAGATGTGATAATCCCTAACAAGGAGTACACTAAGCTTATAACCGGACTGATTCTACTCGGATTTTTACTAATCGGAAGATCCGCACTTTCATATCTACGCCAATATTTTTTGATCCGGCAGGGCAGAGACTTTAATGTAAGACTTGTCGATGGTTTTTTTGGTAAGCTGCTTCAATTACCTGTGCCTTTTTTTCACTCCCGCAAAACAGGCGATCTCATAGCGCGAATGAATGATTCGCAACGTATTCAGCAGGTCATTATATACCTTACAAGTTCACTAATGATTGACATCCTCATGTTGCTGATTAGTGTAGGTGGAGTATTTTTTTACTCCCAGTTGATCGGGTTTTTTATTCTGGCAGTAGTTCCTATGTATGGTTTCATCATTTATAAGTACCATCATAAGATTGTAAAGGCTCAGAAAGAAGTAATGCAGGCATATAGTATCAATGAAAGTCATTATGTGGACACAATACAAGGCATAGAGGAAATCAAATTACACAATAAAGAAGCTACATTTTCGAAAGCAACAAAAAACATTTACGGACATTTTCAACAAAAAATATATGACTTAGGTAAAGTTAAAATTGGTTTTAGTACATTATCAGAGTTAGTGGCTTCAATTTTTATTGTATCTGTTTTAGGTTGGAGTGCCTGGTTGGTATTAGAGCAAAGTATTACCACCGGAGCATTGATAGCAATCCTTCAAATGACAGGGATTATTTTACCTTCTGCCGGTAATCTTGCCCTAACCAACCTTCACTTACAGGAAGCGCGCATAGCTATTGACAGGTTGTTCGAGTACTCATCCGTTGAACCGGAATCAGGAGAAACATCCACTCGTCAAGAAACAAATTCATTTGAGGCACTTGAAGTCAAGGATATTGCTTTTCGGTTTCCAGGCAGATCACTACTGTTTTCCGGTGTATCTTTCCAGGTTAGAAAAGGTGAAAATATTGCCATTCTGGGTGAAAGTGGAAGCGGGAAAACCACAATATTACACCTAATAAAAAAGTTTTATGAGCATGAGTCGGGTCAAATTCTGGCTAATGGTATTCCTCTAACTTCTATTTCAAATGAAGCCTGGAGAAAAAAGTTAGGTGTCGTTTCACAGGAAATTAAAATTTTCAATGGTACTGTCTTAGATAATGTTATGATGGGGACTCCGGTTGATAAGGCAGAACAGTACATTGAATATCTAAATAAGACAGGCCTGACACCCTTGATCGCAAAATTCCCGCAAGGATATGCCACTATAATTGGCGAAGACGGAATCAGGCTGTCTGGCGGTCAACGTCAGATACTGGCCCTTGCGCGGGCTCTTTGTAAAAGACCGGATATTTTACTTCTTGACGAGGCTACATCGGCCATGGACCGGGACACTGAAATCAAAGTGCGCGATATACTGAATAGCATAAAGAAGCATTTTGCTATTATCACCTTAACTCACCGTGTGAACTTAGCCCGTTATGCTGACCGTATTTATTTGCTGGAAAACAAAACAATTTCATCCTCTGGAAACCATGAGGATTTAATGATCACAGACAACTTGTATTCGCGTGGATGGAAAGATCTTATCCCGGAACTTGAGGTATTGGTATTGTCAAGCTTTGATAATTGATCGAAAAAGATCTTGCATCTGGTTGCAATGAAGCTTCATATCGGGAAGTACAAAGTCAGTTTATAGCCCCATGTGTTATTCCTGATGATGTAAAGTAAATAACGTGAGTTCGATATAAAAACGTTGATATATTTTAATGAAAATAGGCAGAAAATTAGTATATTAAGTTATTGACAATCAACTAAATAACTAAAGTTCTGCCTATGTTATCTGCTTCTAAAATTACCGAAATTTTTTGTTCTATTGATGATTTCTGCCT
>NZ_AMZN01000048.1 GCF_000331535.1 Fulvivirga imtechensis AK7
GCTACTCCACCCAGGTAGGGCTAACCTCCTTCATAGCAGCGATAGCCGGAGGCTTTGGCGGAGTGAATGGCGGTACGGTAGAACAACAAGCCACCTACAACTCCTTCGACAATGCCCTGAACGATATCGGCCTGCTCGGCACCTCCAACGACAATCGTCCTGCAGCCTACCTGAACTACATCCTGTTCGATGAGCATATGCAATTCTACCAGCATGGCCACGTTCAGATAGGAACAGCGGCCAATGGCGCCCATGAAAAGCTGATGCTACAGGACATAGTAGCAGAAAAGGCAGGATTTGTGTATGTTTATATCAGCAGCGAAAGTGCTGCCACCTACTGGGTATATTTTGATGACATGAAGGTGACCCTGAATGAGAGTCCTGTGGTGCAGGAGGATGATTATTATCCTTTTGGTCTGACCTTTAACTCTTATCAGAGAGTCACTGCAAAGGAGAATAGATTCCTTTATAACGGCTTTGAATTGCAGAAATCCCTTGACTGGGGGGTATACGATTATCAGGCAAGATATTACAATCCCGAAATAGGAAGGTTCTTAAATGTTGATCCTGCAGCTGACCTGATGAGAAGGCATAGCCCGTACAATTACGCTTTTGACAACCCGATTAGATTCATCGATCCAGACGGGATGGTGCCAAATGACAATGTAACTGACCCTAAACCTAAAAAAGTTGAAGATTTAAATGTAGCTGAAAAGGTAGCACTGGTTTATTTTATTCTCATGGACAAACTAGGGGCTGCGTTGAATGAATCAGAAGGAAATGAAGGTTCATCTTTCGGAGAAAACCTTCAAAGAAGCTCAGAGTTCATCACAGAGACAACCTTGGAAGTGCAAGGTGCTCGTGAAATGACGAATGCCAGCCTTAGCTCTAAGTCCTCCAAGAATACGAAAACAGTTGCTAAAGTTGTAAATACTGTTGATGATAAGGTTGATGATGCAGGTAAAGTTTACAGTAAATCACAAGGGACTTTCGGAGGAGAAAGAGCGGGTAAAAAATTTACATCTTCTGGACGAACCGAGATTTCAAAAGAAAACGTATCAAAATATGGCGTTGAGAAATGTGAAAATTGTAATGTCGAGTTGGTTCCAGGAACACAGTCTCAGAAGGGGGTTTCCCCGGTGTCTAATGAGAGAAGGTATGACCACATATATCCTATGTCAAAAGGAGGAGACGGGGCTGCTAGTAATGGACAATTGTTGTGTATGCCATGTAATGCGAAAAAAAGCGACAACTTGCCTGTAGTTAAACCATTGAGGGAGCAATTATTACCAAGAAATTAAGAAATGAGAAGTAAATCATTAGATCACCAAAAATTATGTTTTAGGTATTTTAATGAAGATACCAATGCGCATGAAATCGAGATGCTTTGGTGTATCAAAAGTGGTAACCACTATATTGTAGATAATATACCTGTTTATGTTCCTAGTGTTGCTTTTAAAGATGTAGTCGAGGGTAGAAAAGTTAATGGAGAATTATTTGCTACACAAATCCTTGAAGTATCGGGAAATAGTACCGTTAGAGTATTGTTCAAGAACAAAGCTTTAATAGGGGGTACTATTGATAAAATGAGGCTGCTGGGATGTGATTCAGAAATTAGTAACATACCTCATTTAGTGGCATTTAATATTCCAAAGGAAATCGATTATTTTAATTTAGTACAACCCTATCTACAAGAAGGGGAAAATAAAGGAAAGTGGGAGTACGAGGAAAGTTGCCTAGCCCATGATCAAATAAAGGGGTAATAATTTTAACGTTACTTCAAGGAAAAAGCCTTGCATTGCTGGCTTATTTACTTAGTTGCAAAAGCTCTTTTAGTTCGGACGTTCTGCAGCAGGTTATCAAGCGTGTAAAGGATGTGTCCTTTATCTTCATCAGGTAGTCCCTGAATCTCCAGTACCCTGTCAATAACTGTTTCTCAACAGTCGCTCGGCTGTGCCGAGTGATTAAATATTGAAGAATAAGGTCAAGAAAGACATTGTTTTAAGCTCGGCTGAGCCGAGCAATATAAAAAGTTGATTAGAATCGTAAAGTGGCAATAGTGGTCACTCTTCACAGCCGAGCGACTGGATTGAGGGGTCTTGTGACACGGGCTTGGGAAGTACGCTCACTTATTTTGCATTCTAGATTTCATCTTAAAGAGGTGATTTTTTTATTATTTGAAAAATAGTATATTTTGCTTGTGATTAAATTTAAACATGTTTAATATCTATTTTTATGAAAATTAAGCTATATATTTTGGTATTATATTTAATAATATCAACCCCTGTTTTATTTGCCCAGAAAAACTATGTGCCGGGTAAGGTCTTTACAAATGAAAATGATACCATAAGCGGCTTAATTGACTATAGGAATTGGGAAAAGAATCCTGATGTTGTGAGCTTTCAAAGAGAAACGGGCGAGGTAGGCATCTATACACCTTTAGATATACATGGCTTTGAGGTGAATAACGAAGTGTATATTAGCGCTGTGGTTGATTTGGAAATAAGCCCTTTTAGAGCGAACGAATTGACTGATGACCCTGCACTTAACATTAAAGTGGACACCACGTTTTTACTTACGATTTTTGAAGGACGTAAAAGTCTCTACTCAAATATCAGTGACAACGGAGTAGAAAACTTTTATATTAAAAATGGGATAGATTTTGAACTGCTAGTCTACAAGATATTCCTGAAAAAGGGAAGTTACTCTTCTGTTAAGGCAGAGAACAAAAAGTTCATTGGTCAATTAAAATTGTACTTGAATGACTGTAGCAGCTTAGATGGCCAACTCTCCAACCTTCGCTACACGCAAGGTAGTCTGGTAAGTCTTTTTAAAGACTATTATTCTTGCGTGCAATCCTTTCCATCATATGCAAAAAAGAAGGATAGGGCTAAAGTGAGTGTCGGAAGTCTGGTGGGTTTGAGTCTTACATCGATAAATTTTAAGAGTGAAGAATTTGAGGCCTTGACCAATACAGACTTTAAAAATTCCGTGAGACCTGCTCTGGGGGTTTTTATCGACTTTGGACTTAAAAGAAACAATGAAAAATGGTCTATCAACAACGAATTGCTATTCACTACATACAAATTTTCAGAAAAGTATGAACGATATCAAAATGCCGACAATTCTTACTCAACATCAATGGAGTTAGGTTTCTCATATTTAAAGGTGAATAACATGGTACGTTATGCCTACCCACTTGCCAGGCTTCACGCCTATATCAATGTAGGCATGAGTAATGGCATAGTAATAAAAGAAACAAATTCTCAAAAAGGGACGATGATAATTAACACTGTACACAACTCTCGTTCAGGAAAAATAATAGAGGATGTTAGAAAGCATGAACAGGGGTTCTTGATAGGCACCGGCCTCAGACATAGAAATCACCTATTTGAGTTAAGGTACGAAATGGGTAATGGAATGTCTAAACTTGTTTCACTGAATTCCCAAAGCAGAGCGCTTTACGTTCTTTGGGCATTTAGGTTTTGACAGCCCTTGCTGCTCTTCCACACCATCGGAGTCACTCAATGAGGACTCTGGTGCTTTCCAGGCTGGATTTTTTAGGTAAATACATGCGTTACGCTACCGCTAAACATGCGCCAGCAAAAACTAAACGCATACCAGCAAAGGCTTTGCAATATCAACTTCAGCGTAATAAAACCCACTTAAACAAAATATTCCCACCTTATCTTCTTGTGAAATTTTTGACCGGTTAATTCTCCCTTTGAGTGGTAGGTAGATGTGGCATGTCAATATCGGTCAATCCAATGATCTAAAACGGTTGAAAAACGCATTTATTATTTATAAAAATTCTAAATAACAATGTTTAAACTTGAAATCCCGCTTAAAAAAGCAGATTTTCAATGTCTCCTACGTAAAATCTCTTCAATAAGTTGCCAAAGGTGGCAAATGGTGCGGTAAATATGTTTGAAATAAACTTATCCGATAGTAGATTTGTGCCCGGGTTAAGACATGCAAGAGCTGCATTAAAGAGTTATAAATTACATTAACATGACGCAAAACAGACCATTGACTCGCGTTTTTTTAGCATTTACACTAGCAGGTTCACTTTTATTTACTAACATTTCACGGGCTCAGGAAGCCGATCAGCAAAATGCAGCCGAGGGTACGCAGCAGGGAACTGAACAGGCCGCTCCAGCTACTGATGGTGGTTTGCCTGCTGACGATGCTAGCATAAGCGAAGGAATGTCGCTATTCAACTCCAATTGTAAGAGTTGCCACAAAATTGAAGGTAAACTTGTTGGTCCGGCTCTCAAGGACGTACATAAAAGAGCCCCATCTATCGACTGGATTGTTGACTTCGTACACAATTCATCAAAAGTGATCGCCAGTGGCGATGCCTATGCCAACAAAATTTATGAAGAGTATAACAAAACTCAGATGACTGCTTTCCCTACACTAAGCAGACAGCAAATACTGAACATACTCGGATATATCAAGCAGGAGACAGACGCACTGGCGGCTGCACCAACAACTACAGCAGTACCTGGTGATGCTACCGGCCAGGGGCAAGGCACCGATACCGGCATACCTGCTTCATACATGAACATCATCATGATTGCACTCGTAGTAGTGCTTTTATTGATCCTTGTAGTGTTGATCCTGATCACTACAGTACTGAAAAAATACATCAATCAAAAGGGAGAACTTGAGGAGGCAGACAAAGAGATCGTAGACGCCTCTTTTAACATCAATGCCGTTGTTAAGAGTAAGCCATTTATCTTCCTTGTTACTTTTATATCTGCTGCAATCGTTTTCAAAGTAGTGATCCACAACTTGTATGCAGTGGGTATTCAGCAAGGGTACGCTCCCAAGCAGCCGATAGCTTTCTCGCACAAGTTGCATGCCGGTCAATACGAGATCGACTGTAACTACTGCCACACCGGGGTGCGAAAGAGTAAGAACGCTAATATCCCGTCACCAAATATTTGTATGAACTGTCATGTCGCTATCAAAACTGAGTCTCCTGAGATCCAGAAAATATATGCTGCTATTGAAAATGACAGACCTATTGAATGGGTAAGAATTCATAACCTGCCTGATCTAGCCTATTTTAATCACGCTCAGCACGTAGAAGTGGGTGGTATTGAATGCCAGACATGCCATGGAGAAGTACAGGAAATGGAAGTAGTTGCTCAGGCTTCTCTACTGACTATGGGATGGTGTATCGATTGCCACAGAAAAACTGACGTCAACACCAAGGGCAATGAGTACTACGATAACCTTGTGGAGTTGCATAATGCAGAAGGAAAGGGTGCCCTTAAGGTTGAAGACATTGGAGGACTGGAGTGTTCCAAGTGTCACTATTAATTAAATTTAGATTTTGTTAAGATTCCATCTATAGATAGATTATGAACGATAATAAAAAGACATACTGGAAAGGTATTGAGCAGTTATCCAATGATCCTGAGTTTGTAAAAAATGCAGACAGGGAATTTCCCGAATTTCTTCCTATCAATGGAAATAGCGAGGGTGGAGGAAGCAGCAGAAGGGATTTTCTGAAAATGATGGGTTTCGGTATAGCTGCAGTATCATTAGCAGCTTGTGAGGCTCCGGTGAGAAAGGCCATTCCTTATGTTAACAAACCCGTAGATGTCGACCCCGGTATTCCTAACTACTATGCTTCTACCTATACTCATGGTGGAGATTACTGCAGCATATTAGTGAAGACAAGAGAAGGCAGACCCATAAAAATAGAAGGTAACAGCCTTTGCAAAATAACTGAAGGAGGTACCAGCGCCCAGGTGCAGGCATCTGTATTGACATTATATGACAGAGAGCGTTTGGGATTACCTGTTATTGGTGGAAAAGACGGTACCTGGGAGGATCTGGACAAAGAAGTTATTGCGAAGCTGCGTAGCATAGCTGCTCAGGGAGGTCAGATCAGGATTGTAAGTAATACAGTGCTTAGCCCAACTACTAAGCAGGTTATTGAAGACTTTAAGGCACAATACCCAACGGCACAGCATGTAGTGTACGATGCTGTTTCTGCCCATGGTATACTAGCTGCCAATGAGGAGTCCTTTGGCACGAGAGCTATTCCCCGTTATGATTTCAGTAGAGCAGACGTAATTGTAAGTTTTGCTGCTGATTTTCTGGGCACCTGGTTGTCTCCGGTTGAGTATTCAAGGCAGTATAGCAAAACCAGAAAGATAGGCGCCAATAAAAAAACGATGTCTCGACACTACCAGTTCGAGTCATTGTTGTCTATGACCGGTGGTAATGCCGACTACAGAACAAGGATCAAACCCTCTGAAGAGGGAAAGGCGGTAGTAGCGCTTTATGAGGCCATCACTGCAAATAAAAAATCAGATATAGAATACATCAACAAAGCGGCTGCTGATCTGAAAAAAGCACAAGGCAAATCCCTTGTTGTAGCCGGGTCCAACGATCCTCGGGTTCAGGTGGTGGTTAATGCTATCAACAGCGCTTTGAATAACTACGGCACTACCATAGACTTGTCATCACCGGCATACTACAAGCAGGGCGATGATGCTGCGATGGATAGGTTTGTAAATGATGTAAAAGGTGGAAAAGTAGCAGGAGTGATTTTCTACAACTGCAACCCGGTTTACAACTACAAAGGAGGAGCGGAACTGGCAGAGGCTTTAAAGAAAGTGTCTCTTAAGGTTTCCACATCAGACAGGCCCGATGAAACTGCAGCTATATCAGACTATGTGGCTCCGGATCATCACTTCCTGGAGTCATGGGGAGACGCTGAGCCGGTACAGGGTTATTATACTTTTGTGCAGCCTGCCATAACTCCTATATTTAATACAAGACAAGCACAGGAGAGTCTGCTCACATGGGCAGGTGTTCAAACTCCTGATTACTATACTTACCTTAAAAATGCCTGGGCACGCAGAGGTGTAAGCGGCAATGCCTGGGATAAAGCTTTACATGATGGTATCCTTGGTGCAAGGAGTGCTTCGGCAGGTGTTGAGGGAGATACCACATCATTGGCATCTACAGTAACGGCAGCGGCTGGTGCCGCAGCTTTTGCAGGTGATGTTAGCAAGGCCTCAGCAGCTATTAACAATATCAAAGGTTCCGGGCTGGAGCTGGTGATCTATCAAAAAGTAGCTATTGGTGATGGTTCTCAGGCCAACAACCCGTGGTTGCAGGAAATGCCGGATCCCGTAACTAAGGCGACATGGGATAACTACCTGAGCGTTTCTCCAAAGTGGGCATCGGAAAATGATGTAAAGAGCTTTGAAGGCAAGTGCAACATGGCCCGTATCACTGTAAATGGAGTGAGCAAAGATGTGCCTGTCCTTATTCAACCCGGACAAGCAGAAGGAACTGTTGGTCTGGCATTGGGCTATGGCCGTGTGAACGGAGGCCTGGTAGCGAATGGTAGAGGCGTAGATGCTTATCCTTTTATGCAGGTTCAAAATGGCGTAGTTGCTTATCAGGTGTTGAGCGGTGTACAGGTAGAGGTGCTTTCTGAAGTATATCAGATCGCTCAGACACAGACACATCAAACCTATATGGGTCGCGATACAGTGGTTCAGGAGTCTGTTCTTTCTAAATATCAGGACGATCCGTTTGCGGGAAGACATGATCCTAAGATCGCTACGTGGATGTCTGAGGAGGGAAGCGTGCATCCCGGAGCCTTGTCTTTGTGGAAGGGACATAAATACAACAATCATCACTGGGGCATGGCTATAGACCTCAACTCTTGTACAGGATGTAGCGCGTGTACTATTGCCTGTCAGGCGGAAAACAACGTGCCTGTAGTAGGTAGGGATGAGGTGATTAACAGAAGAGATATGCATTGGCTGAGGATCGACAGATACTACAGCAGCGATGCTGACCCGGAAGATAAAAGAGGACTGGAGATAGCAGCAGCTAACCCTGAGGTTA
Organism: Fulvivirga imtechensis AK7; assembly: GCF_000331535.1. Lineage (GTDB taxonomy): Bacteria > Bacteroidota > Bacteroidia > Cytophagales > Cyclobacteriaceae > Fulvivirga > Fulvivirga imtechensis. Next base: position 7,888 of record NZ_AMZN01000048.1, read on the forward strand.
CTTTCCAGCCGATGCTTTGCCAGCATTGTAATAATGCACCTTGTGAAACAGTTTGCCCTGTGGCGGCTACAACGCACAGCACAGAAGGCCTTAACCAGATGACATATAACAGATGTATCGGAACCAGATACTGTGCCAATAACTGCCCTTACAAAGTGAGACGTTTCAACTGGTTCAAATACCATGACAACGGAAACTTTGAGGATATAAATACTCCTATGAACAATGACCTGGGTAAGATGGTACTTAACCCTGATGTTACCGTAAGGTCAAGAGGGGTGATGGAGAAGTGTTCTTTCTGTGTGCAGAGGATCCAATACGGTAAGCTGGAGGCCAAGAAAGAAGGTAGAAGACCTAAGGATGGCGACATTACAACAGCTTGTGCCAGCGCTTGTCCTACTGATGCCATTGTGTTCGGTGATATGAACGATACGGAGAGCAGGATCTACAAGATGCTTAATATCAATGATACTGATGGTCCTGATTACATTACGGAAAAAGAGATCCTTGAGCCGAGAGCATACCATGTAATTGGTGAAATAGGAACGAAGCCAAATGTAACTTACCTGACCAAGATCAGAAACAAGGACATAGAGGAAACCAAAGCTTAATAACTAAAGAACTAAATTAAAGAACATAATATGCAAGTTACTTCATCCGTTCGCGAACCATTAGTAACCGGTGGAAAAACCGTTCACGATGTTACGGAAGATATCTGCAGACAAGTAGAAGGAAGACCTACCAAATCATGGATGCTGGGCATGGCCATTTCTCTGGCTACGCTGGGTATTGGTACCTATGCGGTATTCATGTTGCTTTGGGATGGTATTGGCGTCTGGGGATTGAACAAGACAGTGGGATGGGCCTGGGATATCACCAACTTCGTATGGTGGGTTGGTATTGGTCACGCAGGTACCCTTATTTCAGCTATTCTTTTACTTTTCAGACAAAAATGGAGAATGTCTATCAACCGTGCGGCTGAGGCGATGACCATTTTTGCTGTTATATGTGCTGCATGTTTCCCGGGTCTTCACATGGGCCGTTTGTGGCTGGGCTTTTACTGGGCGTTGCCACTACCTAACACGTGGGGGTCTTTGTGGGTCAACTTCAATTCTCCACTACTATGGGACGTGTTCGCGATCAGTACTTATTTCACAGTATCACTAGTGTTCTGGTACATAGGTCTTATTCCTGACTTTGCTTCTATCAGAGACAGGGCCACCAATAAAATATCTAAAGCAGTTTACGGGGCATTAAGCTTTGGATGGGACGGAGCCGCTAAAACATGGGCTCGTTACGAGTCGGTAGCGTTGATACTTGCCGGCTTGGCTACCCCTCTGGTACTTTCGGTTCACACCATCGTATCTTTTGACTTTGCTACGTCAGTCATCCCCGGATGGCATACCACAATTTTCCCTCCTTACTTCGTTGCAGGGGCGATCTTTTCAGGGTTTGCCATGGTACTTACCCTTATGCTGGTAACCAGGAAGGTCTTTAAACTGGAAGACTATATCACCATCAACCATATTGAGCTGATGAACATAGTGATCATCATTACAGGATCTATCGTAGGAGTGGCGTATATTACCGAGTTCTTCATCGCATGGTATTCCGGTGTTGAGGCTGAATTCTATGCCTTCTACAACCGCGCTACGGGTCCCTACTGGTGGGCATACTGGACGATGATGACCTGTAACGTGATCTCGCCTCAGCTTTTCTGGGTGAAAAAGATCAGGACCAACATCGCTGCCACATTCATACTTTCGATCATTGTAAACATCGGTATGTGGTTTGAACGCTTTGTGATCATTGTAACGTCACTACACAGAGATTACCTGCCTTCAAGCTGGGCAATGTTCTATCCTACATTCTACGATGTAGGGGTATATTTATTCACCTTCGGTTTGTTCTTTACAGCATTCTTGCTTTTTGCAAAATTCTTTCCTGTGATCAACATGGCTGAGGTTAAAAGTATTATCAAGTCTTCATCTTTAAAAAGCAATAAATAGCATGGAAAGTAATAAGCACTTTGTATTAGGTATTTATGATGATGAGGATGTTCTCCTGAGTGCCGTTACCAAGGTGAGAGAGAGCGGAGTCAAAATTCATGAAGTATATTCACCCTTTCCCGTTCACGGGCTGGATGAAGCATTGGGATACAAAAGAACAAGATTGCCTATAGCAGCCTTCTTATTTGGCCTGTTGGGTACTACTCTGGCGCTCACAATGCAGATATGGATGTTGGGTTATGACTGGCCTATGATCATCGGTGGTAAGGATTATGTTGCTCTTCCAGCTTTTATCCCCGTTACTTTTGAGCTCACAGTATTACTTTCGGCTCTTGGAATGGTGGGTACATTCATGGTAATCAGCGATCTGAAGCCCTACAAGAAGCCACGATTAATGGACATACGCATTACCGATGATAAACATGTAATGGCGATAGACCTTGCAAAAAATGCTTTGGCGAAAGAGAAGATCAGAGAGATAGTAGGTGGTACGGGTGCTACTGAAGTGAATGATAAAAATTTTGAAGAATAAAGAATTTTAACTGAGCATGAATATATACAGACATATAAAATTCGCTTCTTTAATGGCAGTCGGTGCGGCGCTTAGTGCGTGTGGTGCCGGAGGGGATAATCCGGGGTATGAATATGCACCTAATATGTACCATGCAGTGCCTTACGAGCCTTTGAAGCAGATTGTTGATCCGGAGGCAGGAACGGCTGCGGAGTGGCTTGATGCTAACAGTGATGGTCATGGAGAATACTATAACTCCAATCCGCTAAATCCTTACGGCATGACTATGAGAGTGCCTCCCGCTAATACTGTGCCTCGCACAAAAGGTGGATACCTGCCTTATAGAATACCAAAGGATAGCCTTGAGGTGGCTTCCGCCACTGCGAAAAATCCTTTGCCTAACACTAATGCTGTGCTGGCTGAGGGACAGATATTGTATGGAAGATTTTGTGATCACTGCCATGGTGGTAACGGACAGGGACCTGATGAGGGTAGTGTAGGTGAAGTGTTTGCCGGTGTACCTTCTTATTCTTCTGCTGCTGTTAAAAATGCTACTGAAGGACATATTTTCCACGTGATTACTCATGGAAAAGGTAGAATGGCTGCCCATGCTTCTCAGATTGGTGTAGAAGACAGGTGGAAGATCGTTAGATACGTACAAAAACTTCAAAATCAATAGTTCACAGGATCTATACTGATAGGATCTGATAAATGAGATAAAATGCCTAAGGCATAAAACATAAATTGAAATGACTGAAGAAAGATTTTCGTTTACCTCCGGAGCTAAAAAGACTTTAATTATCACTGGTATCATTGGTGTGGTACTATTGATCCTGGGTGTTATCTTAACCAGCGGCTCTGATCACGGACATGGCGGGGAGCACCACGCTTTGAATGAAGCTACTGAAAACCTGCTGGCAAGCGCAACACCACCACAGGAAGCGGCCGTAGAGCATGCAGCACAGAATGAACACGCTGAGGAGGGTGGCCATCACGAATCTCCAATATGGCTAAAGAGAATTTTTGCCAACCTATGGGTGAACAATGTTTACTTCACTGGTTTAGCAATCATAGGCCTCTTCTTTGTTGCTATCCAGTACGCGGCACAGGCAGGATGGTCCGCCGGTATGAAAAGAATACCCCTGGCTATGGCACACTGGCTGCCAATAGCGGCATTGCTAATGATAGCATCATGGTTTGTAGTGAAGGCTGATGTGTTTCACTGGACTCACAGCAATCTATATGGCGAAGGTGGTGACGAGATACTTCAGCATAAGAGCCCTTTCTTCTACTGGCCGCTTGAAGCCGGTTCTTTCCCACTGTTCTATTTCCTGAGGATGGTGATCTTCTTTGTACTTTGGTATATGTTCTTTATCTGGATCAAAAGGGAAATGCTTGCGGAAGACATTGATGCAGATGTAAAGCATTGGTATCAAGCCAGAAAGTACTCTGCTATTTTCCTGGTGGTATTCGCAGTAACATCTTCCGTATCGGCCTGGGATTGGGTAATGTCTGTTGATCCTCACTGGTTCAGCACCATGTTTGGATGGTACGTGTTTGCAAGTTGGTGGGTTACTGGCCTGGCTGTGATCACCCTGATCGTGGTTGTGTTGAAGGAAAACGGATACCTGAAAATAGTTAATGCTAACCACCTGCACGATATTGGAAAGTTTATTTTCGGTTTCAGTATTTTCTGGACTTACATCTGGTTCTCCCAGTTTTTGTTGATCTACTATGCCAATATCCCGGAAGAGACCGTTTATTTTATTGAAAGGCTTGACGCAGAACAGTATAAGTGGGTGTTCTTTTTAAACCTGCTGTTGAACTTCTTCTTGCCATTCTTACTGCTAATGACCAGGGATGCGAAGAGACATATGGCATTGCTTAAGCTGGTTTGTCCCATAGTTATTGCAGGACACTGGTTCGACTTTTATCTGATGATCACTCCCGGAGTGATGAAGCAAGACGGAGGCTTTGGCTTCATAGAAATTGGTATGCTGATGATCTTTGGTGTGGCATTTTTGTTCGTAACGCTGAGCAGTTTGACAAAGGCTCCGTTATTTGCGAAAAATCACCCTATGTTGAAGGAAAGTTTACATCATCATATTTAATAAATACACTGAATTAAATTTAAAGATTAATATATAGGGATATGTTCGAAGTGATTATTGCTATAGGTGCCATTCTTCTTCTCGTTATTCTATTCATGTTATTTAGAATAGGCACGTTGGTCAATGTAGTAAAAGGTACGGATAAGAAGATCGTTGGCACCAGTAATAAAGTGAACGCAGTACTTATGCTGTTGTTCATGGTGGGATCTTTTGGTCTTTTTTTCTGGTACTCATGGGTATATTTCGATGATTACACAGTGCCTTTGGCTTCTGAACATGGAGCAGCCATTGACAGCACTTTCTGGATCACCATGGCTGCAACTGGTTTTATCTTTATTCTTACCAATGTGCTATTGTTCTACTTTAGCTATAGGTATCAACATAAAGAAGGTCGGGTGGCTACATTCTACCCTGATAATACCAAGCTGGAAATACTATGGACTGTTGTGCCGGCAATTGTTCTTGCTGCCCTGGTATTCACAGGTTTGCGGGCGTGGAATGATATTACTTCTCCGGCTTCGGCAGATGCTGAGGTAGTAGAAGTGATGGGTTATCAGTTTGCATGGGCCGTGAGATACCCAGGAGTAAAAGACAACCAGCTAGGGAATTATGATTACCGACTGATCAATGACAGAGAGGGTAACCCTTTTGGTATTGATGTTACTGATGAGAATTCCTATGATGATTTTGCTCCTTTGGAATTACATATCCCTAAAGGGAAGGAAGTATTGCTGAGCATCAGAGCAAGGGATGTATTGCACAGCGTATTTATCCCGCATTTCAGGCTGAAAATGGATGCTGTTCCCGGTATGCCTACCCATTTTAAGTTTACAGCTACCAAAAGTACTCAGGATATGAGAGCTGAATTAGGAGATCCGGAGTTTGATTACTTCATCACGTGTACTGAAATATGCGGAAGAGGTCACTTCTCAATGAAACTGAAAGTGATTGTTGACGAACCTGAAGACTATGAAGCCTGGAAGGCTGAGCAGCCCACATGGCTGAAGTTGAATCCGGACTTTCTGGAGAAAGTACCTGCTGATAAGCGAGAGTTGGCTATTATAAAAGCCGGAATTGATAAAGAAGAATTAGAAGCATCATTATAGAAAGATTAGATTATGGCTACTGCTGATATACACATTACTGAAGAAACTCATCATGATGGTCATGAGCATGATCACGATCATCATGGCAATTTTTGGACTACTTACGTTTTCAGTACCGACCATAAAATGATCGCCAAGCAGTTCCTGATCTCAGGGATTTTCTGGGCGCTTATTGGTGGTATATTATCCGTAATTTTCAGGTTACAACTCGGTTTTCCTGAAGCCCAACTAGATTGGCTTAAACCGGTTTTAGGTGAGTGGATCACTCCTGAGGGTAAGCTTGACCCGGAGTTTTACCTGGCTTTGGTTACTATGCATGGTACCATCATGGTATTTTTCGTTCTTACGGCCGGTTTGAGTGGTACTTTCGCCAATTTCCTTATTCCGCTGCAGATCGGTGCGCGTGATATGGCTTCAGGCTTTATGAACATGTTGTCATACTGGTTCTTCTTTGTTTCGAGTGTGATCATGTTTACATCACTCTTCATTGAAACAGGTCCTGCTTCAGGTGGCTGGGTTATCTATCCTCCATTAAGCGCACTGCCTCAGGCGATGAATGGCTCAGGACTGGGGATGACACTGTGGCTGGTCGCTATGGCGCTGTTTATTGTATCGTCATTATTGGGAGGTATCAACTATATTGCAACCGTTATTAACCTGAGAACCAAAGGGATGTCTTTTTCTAAACTTCCTTTGTCAATATGGGCATTGTTCCTTACGGCTGTAATTGGTCTGCTTTCTTTCCCGGTTTTATTTGCCGCTGCTTTGCTACTGATCTTCGACAGAAGCTTTGGTACAAGTTTTTACCTTTCTGACATTTATATCAATGGTGAAGCGCTTCCTAACCAGGGAGGTAGCCCTGTATTATTCCAGCATTTGTTCTGGTTTCTGGGACACCCGGAGGTGTATATAGTATTGTTGCCGGCTCTTGGTATTACTTCCGAGGTTATTGCCACCAATTCGCGTAAGCCAATCTTCGGTTATAAAGCCATGGTGGGTTCCATTTTATTCATTGCGATATTATCGTTCGTTGTTTGGGCACACCATATGTTCGTATCAGGTATGAACCCATTCTTAGGTTCAGTGTTCATGCTGTTAACCCTGATTATTGCAGTGCCTTCAGCAGTTAAGGTGTTCAACTACTTAACCACTTTATGGAGAGGTAACCTGAGGTTTACGCCTGCCATGTTGTTCTCCATAGGTTTGGTGTCATTCTTCATTTCCGGTGGTCTTACAGGTATATTCCTGGGCAACTCCGCCATTGACATTCAGCTTCACGATACATATTTCGTTGTGGCTCACTTCCACCTGGTTATGGGTAGTGCATCTTTCTTTGGAATGCTTGCCGGTATCTACCATTGGTTCCCTAAAATGTTTGGAAGAATGATGGATGCCAAACTGGGATATATTCACTTCTGGTTGACATTTGTAGGTGTTTATATGGTATTCTTCCCTATGCACTACATTGGTATTGCCGGATACCCGAGAAGGTATTATTCATTTACTAACTACGATGTATTTAACTCATTCAGTGATTTGAATATGCTGGTAAGTATTGCGGCCATTGTTACACTGGCGGCACAGTTTATCTTCCTGTTTAATTTCTTCTATAGCATGTTCAGGGGTAGAAGAGCTTCTGCTAACCCCTGGCAGTCAAATACGCTGGAGTGGACTACACCTATTGAGCCGGGCCATGGAAACTGGCCGGGAGAAATACCTACTGTATACAGATGGCCATATGACTATAGCAAGCCAGGTGCAAAAGAAGACTTTATCCCTCAGCACATTCCCTTCTCAATGACTCCTGAGTCTAACTTGCCTCATGAGAATGACCTGATCAAGTTGGAAGGAGACAATGATGTGGAGGTAGTAAAGGTGGATGAAAAGAAATAATTCGAGTAGCAGGCTATTTTCAAACTTTAGCCTGCTTACCCTTATAGCCGTCTATATATTGATCTTGGTAGGTGGCATTGTGAGAAGTACGGGATCCGGAATGGGATGCCCTGACTGGCCCAAGTGTTTTGGCAACTGGGTGCCACCAACAGATGTTAGTGAGCTACCTGAAAATTATAAAGAGATATACTCCCAAAAGAGGGAGAAAAAGAACGAGAGATTCGCAAAGTATCTGAGTACGCTTGGTTTTGAAAAGACAGCAAACAGGATATTAAAGGACGAGTCTATCTTGGAGGAGGCTGATTTTAATAAAACCAAAACCTGGATTGAATACTTTAACAGGCTGTTGGGAGTGTTGATCGGATTATTTATTCTGGGGACATTTATCTTATCGATAAGATTTTTGAAAACTGATAGAACGATATTTTTTGTGGCGCTGGCTACGCTGTTAATGGTAATATTTCAGGGTTGGATAGGGTCTATTGTGGTTTCTACCAATCTGGTACCATGGATGGTCACTGTTCATATGTTTTTGGCTTTGGTTATTGTGGCTCTTCTTATTTTTCTGGTATACAAAACCAGTGCTGGCTTGGGGGGCAATCTCAAATTGACAAACCAAAAGCTTTTTCTGGGGGTATTAACGTTGTGTGCCATAACCCTTTTGGTTCAGATCGTGTTAGGTACACAAGTAAGAGAGGGCATTGACAGGATCGCAGCTTCATTGAACTATGAGGGCCGCCATCTTTGGATTGAAAGAGTTGGAGAAGTATTTATAATCCACAGATCATTTAGCTGGGCCATACTCATCTTACACATATTACTGCTTTTTATAATAGGCAGACAGGGGCGTTCTATAGTTACGGTGTTTTTGCTGGCGGTGATTGTGGTAACCATAATCTCAGGCGCGGTAATGGGGTATTTGGCCATTCCTGCTGCCATTCAGCCGGTGCATTTATTGCTTGGAACACTGGCCTTCGGGCTTCAGTTTTTGCTATTTTTGCAGGTCAGTAATGTAAAAGGAAAATTAACGACTTCATGATTATTAATAATGCATATGGTGTTTCATTGTTGAATGCTAAGCTCCGGGCTTACTTTGAGCTGGTGAAATTCCGTTTGTCATTTCTTGTGGCATTTTCGTGTGGTTTTGGATACATCCTTGCCTCAAATGGAGTGATGGACTGGCTTCATCTGGGTGTGCTTTGCCTTGGCGGATTTTTGGTGTCAGGAGCATCTATCACCATAAATCAGATCATAGAGAAGGACCTTGACAAGCTGATGACGCGTACCATGAACAGACCACTTCCGACCGGTCGTGTTACACCTGCTGAGGCAGCCGTTTTTGCATTTGTTATTGGAGCCGCGGGTCTCTTAATATTGATGGTATACACCAATATGCTGACCACAATGCTGTCGCTGCTTTCAATGATCTTGTACAGCTTTGTGTACACACCATTGAAGAGGGTAGGGCCAATAGCTGTTTTTGTAGGGGCCATTCCCGGTGCTTTGCCCCCATTATTGGGCTGGACAGCAGCTACAGGCGCTATTACATACGAGGCGCTGATCATTTTTGGAATCCAGTTTATCTGGCAGTTCCCACATTTCTGGGCTATAGCATGGGTTGCTGATGAGGATTACAAAAAAGCAGGATTTAAACTGCTGCCTGTTAGAGGGGAGAAAGATCTTAATACGGCCATACAAATTATGATCTATACGCTATTTCTGATTCCTTTAGGGTTGCTGCCGGCTAAATTTGGGATAACAGGGATAGATTCTGCCGTGGTAGTAACGATTTGTGGGATATTGTTTTTAAGCCAGACCTTTGCCCTGATGAAAAATGGCAATAGAAAGTCTGCCTTAAGGATTATGTTTGGATCCTTTTTGTATCTGCCTATTGTGCAGATAGCATTTTTGTTGGATAAAGTGTAGAAATGAATATAATGACTTCAGATTTGAAACTTGTAGAAGAACCAAAGAAGCCTTTGGCAATGGATCCAAAGAAGTTTGCGCTTTGGCTATTTATAATCACGGTAGTGATGGTTTTTGCGGCTCTTACCAGCGCTTACATAGTGCGGCAGGCCGAAGGAAACTGGATGGTTTTTGAGCTACCGGTGGAAATGTGGCTAACAACAGCCACTATTTTCTTGAGCAGCATCACTATGCACTGGGCATATCTCGAAGCTAAAAAGGATAATCTGGAGAGGGTCAAGCTGGCTTTGGGTATCACTACATTGCTGGGGATATTGTTCCTGGTGGGGCAGTTTTATATTTGGGGGGTATTAGTTGAACGCCAGGTATACTTTGTTGGGAATCCTTCGGGGTCGTTTTTATATGTCATATCAGGACTGCATGGCTTACATATTGTAAGTGGTGTCATATTTCTGATTATTGTATTAATTTCGACTTTCAAATATAAGGTGCATTCCAAAAAATTGTCACAGATACAGATGTGCGCTACATATTGGCACTTTCTGGATGTGCTTTGGATTTATTTATTTGTATTTTTATTGTTGAATCATTAATTAGAGATTAAAGAATCATTTATGTCAACTACCGCACATACAATTGATCAGCCCAATAGAAGTATTTGGGACGGTGGGCAATCGCCATTGAAGGCTAGTTATGGAAAACTGATGATGTGGTTTTTCCTGTTATCAGATGCTTTTACATTTTCTGCCTTACTTATTACTTATGGATTGGTGAGATCTGCACATCCCGCTTATGAAGGAGCTGCTGATGCCTTTACATTTTCTAACAACTACTGGCCTATACCTGAAAAGGTGTTTGAGGCAGTACCTTTTTTACATGGGGTAAATCTTCCTCTTGTATTCGTGGGTATCATGACCTTCATCCTGATCATGAGTAGTGTTACCATGGTATTGGCGGTAGAGGCCGGACATAGAATGGACAGAAAGAATGTCGAAAAGTGGATGCTATGGACGATTATAGGTGGATTGACCTTCCTTGGCTGTCAGGCATGGGAGTGGGCTCACTTTATTCATGGCACAGACTCAGGTACAGTGATGAAATTTCTGGTAAATGGTGAGTGGATCGAGAAGACTATTTTCGGAGCTAATCTAAGCGTAAACCAGTATGGACCTCCGGATTTTGCCGCTTTCTTCTTTTTTATCACCGGATTCCACGGTACACACGTATTGAGTGGGGTGGTATTGAATTTCATCGTTTATTATAATGCTGTAACAGGTGTGTACGAGCGAAGAGGCCACTATGAGATGGTTGAGAAGGTGGGGTTATACTGGCACTTTGTAGACCTTGTATGGGTATTTGTGTTCACATTCTTTTATCTCGTTTAAGACTTTAAAATATTAAATATGCATACTGAAGAAACAACACACGTTCAGGTACAACCCGCTGATAAAGCCAAGATAAGAAAGATATGGGTGACTGCTGGAATATTGGCAGTTGTCACTGCACTGGAATTTCTTGTTGCTTTTACCATTCCTCTTGAAATGGCAACATTAAGGATAGCCATATTCGTAGGAATGACCATCGTAAAAGCATTTTATATAGTAGGTGAATTTATGCACCTTAAGTATGAAACCAAAGTATTGATCTGGTCGATACTTGTACCTATGATATTTGTAGTATGGATGCTCGTTGCTTTTGTGTACGAAGGCATGTCGATCTTCGATGACAAGTATCTTAATTAGTGTCTCTAAGAAAACGCCAATGTCCGCGTTACACTCGTTCCAAAAATGCTCATGTACCTCAGTACGCTCCGCTTTTTGGAACTTCGTCCCGCCCTTTGGCGGGAACGTTTTCTTAAAGGCACTTCGAGTTTTCTTACGAACACTAATTAAGATTCGATAATGATTTAAGAAGGCTAAGGTGGATCACTTTAGCCTTATTTTCTGTTATAAGGCTGTGAATAAATTTCTAAAAATATCTTTTCTCGTCATTATGCTCGCTATACCATTGAGCATTTTTATTTTTCTGAAAATTTTTGGCGAGAACAAATTTGATATTCCCATACAGCACGCTGATGGAGTTGATGAAAAATTTGGAGCATGTGAATATGAGACCGGGCAATTCCTGGTTCCGGATTCGCTATTGAGCAAAGGCGGACCGTCATTGATCTTTATTTACAATGCTCAGGGAATGAACGCCAATACCCTAAGTAATCAGTATGAACGCATCAGGCATCTGTTTAAGGAGGATATGCCGTCCATGCGGGTGTTTACCGCTGATAGTATAGAAGTGGATACCGTTCAAATCACACGGGTCTCTCCTCATACCCTTAAACAGGTGATGAACTGTGGCTTCGTTACCGATACGTACAATCAGTATATATTGGTGGATGCAGATCGCAGGGTCAGAGGATATTATAATACTGAGCTTGATGAGGTGGATAGACTTATTGTTGAAATAAAAATTTTATTGGAAAATGGAAATAGCGGGTAAAGATGATAGGTATAGGAAATTGATTGTTGGACTTTCGGTGATCATACCGCTGGCCGTAGCGGTTCTTTTTGGAGTTAAGGTGGAGGGATATGATTTTTCATTTTTGCCACCAATATATGCCACCGTCAATGGTGTGACGGCAATAATATTGATAGCTGCACTGGTAGCGGTGAGGAGCCGGATGTATAAGCTTCATGAAAATCTTATGAAGATATGTATCGGTTTGTCAGCGTTATTTCTTGTAATGTACGTGTTGTATCACATGACAAGCGAACCGACACAATATGGAGGAGAGGGTGCTTCACGTTATATTTATTTCACGGTTTTAGTATCACATATCCTGCTGTCGGTAGCGGTAATCCCGTTGGTGCTGTTTACCTTTGTGAGGGCGCTTTCACAGCGGTTTGACAGGCATAGAAAGCTGGCCAGATGGACCTTTCCCATATGGCTATATGTGGCGGTAACAGGGGTGATCATTTATTTGATGATCAGTCCGTACTATACCAGTTAAGCACGAACCAAAGGAATGAAGATGTTGTTAATTTCAAAATGAAACTACTTAGAAAAATATTAACCTTGCTTCCTGCATTTGTAATGGCAGCTTCGTCAGATCTGCTCGCACAGTGCGCCATGTGCAGGGCTACAGTAGAAAATAATGTTAGCAATGGTGAAATTGGCATTGGAGCTGGACTCAATTTTGGCATTCTGTATTTGTTTGTAATGCCTTACCTGGCCATTGGAGTAGTAGGATTTTTGTGGTATAGAAAAAGTAAAGCCGATGCAAAAGCCCAACAAAGCAGGCGCTATTCTCAGGGGTAAGTGTCCACGTTGTCATCAGGGAGATATTTTTAAGCATTCTCCACTGACTGTACCGGGTTTTCAAAAAATGCATAGCCATTGCCTTGTTTGTGGGGTGCAGTATGAGCGAGAACCCGGATTCTTCTTCGGGGCGATGTATATCAGCTACGCATTCTCTGTGGCTATATTTGTAGCGGTTGGAGTTGCTCTTTCCTTTATCGGAGATTTTCCTTTGCATGTCTATTTGATAACTATAGTAGTGGTAGTGATATTACTACTCCCTTTCCTTTTCCGGTATTCACGCATTTTGTTTCTCCATCTGTTTGGTGGTATAGATTTTGATCCTAAGTATAGCAATTAGTGGAAATCCATTATATTTAATGGAATAGGATCATTCGAGATTAATAATTTGTCAAAGAAATATCAATATTATTTTTTACTGGCAGCGATTGGCTTTTTATTTATGGCCGCTGTGCTGTCGATTGGTTTTGTTAAAGAGGAGCAAACTGCTGAAAAAAATGTTGAGGACATTGAGCGGCTGCTGAAGAGGGAAGTCACCAGCCTGCAAAGAGAAGTGGTTCAGATATTGGAACAGCTTGAGAAAAAGGAGGGTGTGGCCTTTTCTGATTTTAAAACTTCGAAATACTCCTTTTACATATTCAACGCAGGAAAACTGGTATATTGGTCTGACTACCGGTTTGTTCCCGATTACCGATACCTTCAGGGCGACTATCGGATAAAGCGGATAAAAACGCTGAGGAAGGATTTTCTTTCCAGGAAATGGGATATACACGACAGCAATCTTGAAGTATTTGGCATAATACCCTTATATGACGACTATAAGATTGACAACAATTATGTACAGTCGGGCTTTAATCCTGCAATTTTTTCCGATCAGGAACTGATGCTTCATGATCCGACCTTCGAAAAGGGCATGGACGTCTGCCTGGGTGAGGATCAATGTTTTTTTAAGGTAACCTTTCACGAAGATTATGCCAGAAAGAATGTGGCGCTCAGCATTATAGTCTTTGTGCTTTATGCACTTAGTGGTATTATGTTGCTGATATTTATTGTCAGGCAAGCTTTTTATATTGCCATTTCACAAATGGAAACAGGCCTGTTGTTTCTGATAGGCTCATTGATGCTGGTAAGGGTGGTGATGCTGATATTTGACTTCCCGGCTAATTCACTGGAAACTTCAATGTTTGACTCCCACCATTTTGCTTCATCGAGTTTTAACCCCTCCTTTGGTGATCTTTATCTCAACATTATATTTTTCCTGCTTGTTGCTGTGTATATTTTTCGCTTTTACCATCGTTCCTTACTAGTGGCGAAGCTTCTGAACACCAGAGGTAATATCAGAACAATTGTTTCTGTAGTGCTTGCAGGCGTACTGTTCTTAATATTTCACTACCAGTACCTGATTTTCCAAACCATATATCACAACTCCCAGATTACTTATGATATCAACCAGTCAATAAAATTTAGCAGTATCCGGGTGATAGGCTTTGTTATTTTTATTAGCAATACGGCTATCGCATTTCTGCTGTTTCATGTTTTTTTTAGGTTATTGGAAAGTATAAGCGGGAACATTCGGAAGCTTATCTACTGCCTGGTAGGTGGGTGGGTCACTTTTTCGGCTATTAACATCGTAATAGAACAACACTTTTTGCCGGCAGTTGTTGTTACGCTTCTCTTTGTGATAATTTTAATTGTTACCGGCCTTTCCAGGAGCATCGCTCAATTAAAATACAGCACCTTCCTTTATTTTTTCATGGCTATTCTATCCTCGTCTCTGCTTGGAGCTTTGGCAATCTATGAGTTTGAAAATGAACGCGAACTGGACAGGAAATTTAAATTTGCCAACCAGTTTCTTATCGAAAATGATAATCTGGCCGAATTTCTCCTGTCCGAGGCTAATAAAAATATTAAGGAGGACGTTTTTATTCAAAGCCGGATGTCCAGCCCCTTTATGTCCAAAGACATTATTCGATCAAAGATCAGACAGGTGTATCTAAGCAATTATTTTGATAAGTATGATGTGCAGATATATCTATACAATGCGAATGGACAACCTTTTGAAGATATACCTGGCAATCAGATGGCCGGTGAGATCAGGAAGTTTAATGTGGAGGAGTACAAAACCAGCTATGATGGGATTTATTTCATCAATCGGCTCGGTGCTAATGCTTCAAAGAGATACCTTAACTTCATTGAGATCAAGAAGCGGGGCATATTGTCGGGATATATAGTACTCGACCTGAATCTTAAGCGTATAATTCCTGAGAACGTTTACCCTGAGCTATTGGTCGACAACCGTTTCCTGGTGCCTTATCAAAATTCGAATTATAGCTATGCTGTATTTGCTGATAGTGTCATTACATACCATTCGGGAGATTTCAATTACATTACCGACTTCAGCAATGAATATTTGGCCGATGAAGATCTGTATGAAGCGGGAATAAAAGTAGAGCAATACAGACACCTGGCAGTTAAAGATCAAAGCGGTCGTATAATAGTTATCAGTTCCAACAACCATCCGGTATCAGACCTTATTTCTAATTTTTCCTTCCTCTTTTTGATCCAGGTTTTTACTATTTTGGTATTGGCGGGTGTGTATGCTCTATATTTTAGTTTTCAGAATGTAAGCTTGAATTATTCCGCCAAAATTCAGTTATATCTTAATATTGCTTTCTTTCTTCCCCTGTTTGCTGTGAGTATTACTACACTTAGCCTTATTAACTCATCGTTTAAGCAGGAGGTAAATGAAGAATACTATAAGAAAGCGGAAAGCATCAGTAGCAACATCAGTGATGATCTGGATGAGTTTGTTAACAGTGTACAGGCCGATAGAGAGGAGTTGCCAAATAAGTTGGCTCAGATATCCAAGTTTTCAGGAGCAGATGTCAACCTGTTCAACATCAGAGGGAAACTGCTGGCAACCAGTCAGCCGTTGATATATGAAAACAATTTGCTTTCACCGTACATCAACCCAATGGCTTATGCCAAGATCAAGGAACAGCGTGAAAATGCCTATGTTACCAAGGAGTCTGTCGGTAACCTGCAATATAACTCAACTTTTTACGGGGTAAAATCATTTGATACCGGGCAGCTAATCGGTATTGTGAGTATTCCTTTCTTTCAGTCTGAATATACTTTGGAACAAAACCAGATACAGGTACTCACCAATGTGATCAATATTTTTACGGTTATCTTCATTGTTTTTCTGATAGGATCTTTCCTCGTGGCCAAATGGCTCACCTTTCCATTAGTATTCATTACTCAGAAGCTTAGGAAAACGACCCTTACCGGGTTTAACGAACCTTTGGTATGGAGCGCTGATGATGAGATTGGCCTCATGGTGGGGGAGTATAACCGCATGCTGGTGAAGTTGGAGGAAAGCAAAAAAGCCCTTGCCCGAAGTGAAAAGGAATCAGCCTGGCGGGAGATCGCTCAGCAGGTGGCGCATGAGATCAAGAATCCGCTTACACCTATGAAGCTTACCCTTCAGCACCTGAGCAGGAGGCTGCAAGGTAAGCATCAGGATGAAGAGCTTGAAAAGCCTATTAACAGCCTGCTGCATCAGGTGGAAACATTGAATGATATCGCTTCCTCTTTTAGCTCTTTTGCTAAGATGCCTATCCCTGAAAATGAACGATATGAATTTGGAGCAGTGGTGAGAAATACGGTCAATCTCCATAGCAACAGAGAAAATGTGACGATACATTTACAAACACCCGGCCATGCCGTATATACAATTGGTGATGAACAACTAATGGGCAGGATCATTTCCAATATTATTATAAATGCGATACAAGCTGGTGAAGATCAAGACCATCTGGAACTTGAAGTCATTTTGATGGACATCAATGGAACTAAACTTCAACTGGAGATCAGGGACCATGGACCAGGTATCGATGAAACTATACATAGCAAAATATTTATACCCAATTTTAGCACCAAGGAGTCTGGTTCGGGTATTGGTTTGGCCATAGCCAAGCATGGGGTAGAACATGCCGGAGGCAAGATATGGTTTGAAACGGAGATGGAAGTAGGTACTTCATTTTTTATAGAACTGCCAATGGTAGATTAGTGTGATCAGGAGACTTTCCATAGCATTTTTTCTTATCTTATCCTTCACTTTGTCATGGGCGCAGGAGGAGAATCAGATATGTGTATGGGTCGATGTTTTTGACAGGCCTCTTATCCTCGACAGCTTGTCAATTATACCAGGATCTGTGATTATCCATCACCAGGATAGTGCGCATTTTAAAATAGATCATGAGTTGAGCACAGGGCAGATTACCATTTCTGCTCCAAATGCCACAGATTCTATTCAGGTTTGTTTTAAGGTGTTTCCGGTTAGCTTTCATCAACAGTATTACCACCGTAGCCTGCAGGTGTATGATTCTAATGCCTTTTTTAAGGATCCTGTTCAGGAAGACGACATGCTATTTCAAAGGGAGGAACTGTTTGCAATAGAAGGATTGAATAAAAGCGGTAGTATCAGCAGAGGGGTGTCCTTTGGGAATAACCAGGATGTTTTTGTAAACTCCACTTTGAATCTGAATATGGAGGGCAAGCTTACCGATGATCTGAACATCCGGGCAGCCATCACCGATCAGAACGTGCCATTTCAGCCCGAGGGTAACACACAGCAGCTTCAGGATTTTGACAATGTGTTCATCCAGGTGTACAATGAAAAATTTTCAGTGACAGGGGGTGATGTGGTACTCAAAAGCCGGCCTTCCTACTTCATGAAGTATTACAAAAATGTGCAGGGCGGATTGGCAGAGTTGAACTACCACCTATTCGATAGCACTAAAGCCACTACTTCCCTGGGTATTTCCGTTGCCAAAGGCAGATTCGCATCAGTTCAGATACCGCCGATCGAAGGTGTGCTTGGGCCTTACAGAATCCCGGGGCCAAACAATGAAGCCTTTGTTATTATTCTTGCAAACTCTGAAAGGGTATTCCTGGATGGAAAACAGCTCACCAGGGGCTTTAACAATGATTATGTGATTGACTACAACAGTGCCGAGATCACTTTTACCAGCAATGTGCTGATCACTCAATTTTCCAGGATCAGGATTGATTATGAGTATTCTGATCAGAACTATAGCAGAACAATAACAGCGGCCAGTCATTACCAGGAATCAAAAAAGCTGAGTTTATTTGTAAGCGCCTACAGTGAAAAAGACAATCGCAATCGCCCCTTGCTGTTGGATCTGGAAAATGAAGATAAAGTGCTGCTCAGCCAGATAGGAGATAATCTGGACCTGGCAGTTACTTCAGGAGTTGATAGTATTGGTTTTAGCAGCGATCTTATATTGTATAAAAAGACCACAGCCACTGACGAGGTGGGTATGTCATATACGATTTACCAGTATAGTACACATCCTGATAGTGCTGTTTACAGAGTTACGTTTTCCAGCGTTGGCCTCGGCAATGGAAATTATGTGCAGGCTCAAACCACTGCCAATGGCCGTGTATATGAATGGGTGCCTCCGGTAAATGGGGTGCCACAAGGAGAATATGAACCCGTAATCGGTATCAGAGCTCCTAATAAGAAGCAACTGATTACGATGGGTGGCAGCTATAAGGTCAGTCCATATGAAAGCACCTATACCGAGCTTGCTTTTTCAGATCATGATATCAACCTGTTCTCTGAACTAGACGATGGCGATGATAAAGGGTATGCTGTTAAGGGTGGCTTTACTTCTGAGGGTAGGCCTGTATCTTTTCTAAATGGTTATAAATGGCGCATTTTTGCCAGTTATGAGTTGGATGGTAAATATTTCAATCCTATCGACCGGTTCAGATATATAGAATTTGACCGCGATTGGAATTACGACCCTGCTATTGACCTGAGGCGAGAGAACGATCAGATCATCAACGCAGGGATTGGCTTTGGAAAAGATCAGGATAATCGTTGGCTGTATGAGGTGACACACCGGAGAAGGGATAACCAGGTGAATGGATTCCAGCACAAAGCCAATGTGGATAAAACCCTGGGGAAATTTCAGCTTCGTACTTCGTTATTCTACCTGGACAATATGCTGGACTCACTGGAAGCTACCTGGGTCCGGTATGCTACGGATATTTCCTATAATTCAAAATTTTTTGTGCCCGGATATATTTATCATATAGATAAAAACCGAATAGCTACGGATATTGCTGACTCAGTTGTACGATCATCCATGTATTTTGATGAACATGTATTTTATCTGAAAAACGGTAAAGGCATCAAGCTCAATTATGAGTTGAAGCACAGTATAAGAGAGGATAGGATACCTGTAAGTGGCGATATGGAGCCTTATACCTATGCCAATACCACGCAATTTTTCTTAAATAAAGATGCCGGGAAGCATAAATTAGGGATAGTGTTGACCTATCGGAAGCTGGATTATCAGATGCTTGAGGAAACAGACGAAAGTATAGCGGGGAGGCTGGACTGGCAAAGCTACTGGTTGAACAGGCACCTGCGTTCTGATCTTACCTATGCCATATCTAACGGGCGGGAGCTTAGACGCGAATTTGTTTATATCAAGGTGCCACCCGGAGAGGGCACTCATACCTGGAGGGATTTGAATGATGACAATGTGCAGGACCTGAACGAGTTCTTTGAAGCTGTGAACCCGGATGAAAGAAATTATGCCAAAATATTCGTGCCTACCAATCAATATGTGACAGCCTTTCAAAATTTGCTGATCTACCGTATTGCTATTGAAGCACCACGTACCTGGAGCAGGGAGGAAGGTGTGAAAAAGGTGCTAAGTAGATTTTCCAATAACACATCCTGGACGGCTGATGTAAAAACTACGGATGATGCTATTGAGACCCGCTTGCTGGGATTCGCACGAAACGTAGAAGATACATACTTATTAGCAGAAAGAAATATTCTGAGATCTACCCTTTTTTATAATCGGGCAAGCCCTCGGTATGGTATTGAGCTTAGCTATTCAGATGCAAAAAACAGGCAACTACTTACCAACGGGTTTGAATTTGTGGGTACGGAAGAATATTTATTAAGTGTGAGGGTTAATCTGGGGCGTCTATATAGTTTTAATATAAAGACATCGACTTCACTTCGTGAGGTGAATTCAGATTTTCTAGAGGGAAGGAACTACCTGATAGACTCCTACAGGATCAACCCGGAGATTGCATGGCAGCCCAAAGGAAATATCCGGGTCTCCGGTCAGTACGGATACGAGGCTAAGGAAAATATTTATTCGTCTGAATCAGGTGAGAGCGCTTTTTTTAATGAGTTCATACTGGATCTTAAATTAAATAAAGCCGTAAAAAGTACGTTTAATGCACGAATAAGGTGGGTGGAGATTGATTTTACCGGAGAGGAGAATACACCTATTGGATACGATCTGCTTAATGCTTTACGACCCGGGAGAAACATTACGTGGGGGGTTAATTGGCAGCAGCGGGTGGCATCAGGCCTTCAGCTTAGTCTGAGTTATGATGGCAGAAAATCAGAAAGTGCCGATGTGGTGCATGTCGGACGTGTACAGGTAAGCGCGCTTTTTTGAGCAAAACATCGTCAGCACTGGAAAAATCCATACATTGGATAACCCACTAGATTTTCTGGTCTACCTGTTTAACCACTCTACAGCGGCTTCTTCAGTATAAAAAGGTTTGAATTCTACCCCGCACTGCTCCTCGTTCACCAAAATAGGCATGATCACCTGTTCCGGCTTTTGCATAATAAGAGCTACTTTTGCTTTAGAGAATATATGATTTCGCTCTTTGTATATATTGGCGATATCTTTCACCCGGTCAGGGTCTACTCTTAACCGGGCTTCTCTATAGTCGATAATGAATTGTTTAGTATGATCAGGAAATAGCTTTGCATGAATAATGGATTCCCAACTGGTGATCAGATCACCCAGATAGATATCTCCTGAGAGCTTTTTATAAAATATTCCCTTTTCCTGATCGTAGTAGCAATTAACCTTTTTATCCATGGATTTCGCTTTAGGCCGAAACTCATAAATATAAAAAGACTTTGATGAAAGGATAATATATTTCTGCTAAAATATAAGAACCGTTTAACGGCTAAGCACGGACAAAAATTTTGTTTATAAACCTAAGGCTTTATAATATTCTGCTTTTTCAGCATTTCCGTTCTTCGTTCTTCCTGGCGCAGCCAGTCTTTAAACATCTCAGGATATTTAGCTTCGAAATCCGTTGTTTTTTCTATTCCCTGAGATAAAGTATAGAATACGCCTCTTTCAATATCGTAGAACAAACCAGGCTTATTTACCAGGCGAAATTTTCTATCAAAGAAGCTCTCTATTTCGATGTATTCATTAGTAGTAGTTTGTATGAATTTCGGGTGCCGTCTCATTTTGTAGAACTTTATCCACAAATATACATGTATTTGCGAAATTTCATTGCTGTTATTTGATGTGTCAGGGCTTAGCATGCACCAATGCCCCTTTTGAGTTGATGGATAAAAAAAATTACTTCGCCATACAACCTTTTGAGTTAGTGAAAGCACTAACTTATATTAAAAATACAAAATAAATTAATGCAGGCAGATAAGGAATTGGTGCAAAGTTTTTTAAAAACAGGCAGCGAAGCGGCTTTTCGAGACTTGTACAGCGCTAAAACTCCGGATTTATATCGATTAGCGCTACACCTTAGCGGGCAAGACCAATACATGGCCGAAGAAGCTATACAGGAAATGTGGTTAATAGCCATTCGGAAACTGCAGATGTTCCAGTGGCGGTCTACGCTACAAACATGGCTGACGGGAATACTGATCAACATAGTGAGGCAATTACGCAGGAAGGCCTTTCAACAGGCTGTCGGGATGGATGAAATAATGAAGAACGGGGGGCAACTTCAAAAGCCTATGGATATAGATGTTTATGATTTGAAAAGCGCCATTGCAAAACTGCCGGATGGCTACCAGCAAGTACTGGTCCTGCATGACATTGAAGGGTATACACATAAGGAAATTGCAGAAATGTTAAATATTAATGAGGGGACCAGTAAAAGTCAGCTATTTAACGCCAGAAAGGCTTTGCGAGTACTTATACATCAAAATATGAAGGAGGTAAGACCATGAACAATCACGAGGAGCTGACAGATCGGGAAAAGGAGCTTTTTCAGGAACTGCACCAACCGGTTGAGATACATCCCGGGGTGGAGGAGAGACTCGTACAGAAGCTTAAAAATACCGGATTGATAAAAGATACAAAATCAAAACTTATGAATTGGACTATTGGCATAGCAGCGGCTGTTGCACTGCTGGCAACGGGAGCTTTTATGGGGAGATATCTTATTAATGTGGCGCCAAATGCAGAGCCATCATACAACTACATGCTGGTATTATATGAGGATGAGGCCTTCTCTGTTGGCGACCCCGAGGCCTTGTTTAATGAATATTCCGCATGGATGCAGCAGGTTTACCAAAAGGGGATAACCATTGATGGACAGGAGATGAAACCTGTGTCAGTAATAATTGAAGCAGAAGGCCAAAACCATCAACCCGATAAAAAGGTAGGAGGGTATTTTGTATTGAAAGCATCTTCTTTGGACGAGGTGATAGCCATAGCAAAAGATAGTCCGCATTTGAAATATGGAGGTACTATTGAGGTAAAAGAATTTATGATACGAAATTAAAAGAGAATGAAAATAACGGTACTAATACTGGCTGGTTTGCTGAAAGCCTTGACAGTCCAAGCACAGTCAACAGGCCGAGAAAAACCTGTATTCTCATGGGAAAGCGCTCAATGGCTTACCGGATATTGGGTAGGTGATGGTTTTGGAGGTGTTTCGGAAGAAATATGGGCGCCAGCTAAGGATAATACCATGATGTGCATGTATCGTCATATCAAAGATGATAAGGTCACCTTTTATGAATTTGTGCACCTGACCCCCGAAGGTATGAAGCTAAAGCATTTTAATCCTGATCTTACAGGTTGGGAGGAGAAAGACAAGTTCGTAACCTTTCCTTTATTGGGCATAACGGAAGATAAGATCATTTTCGATGGGCTCGAAATATGGAGAAAATCCGGGAATGAAATGGACGTTACGCTCACGTACAATCAAAATGGACAGGAAAATAAAGAAGTTTTTCACTATCGAAGACGGGTGTTGGAGTGATTCTTTAGAAGAACGGCAGCATACATCCTATTTCGGATGCCTTCTCTTCTGATTTTCCAACTCAGGATCTTCTCTTCGTCAACTTTGGTACTTCTTCCTCATATTTCCCGGAGCTTTCTCATCACCTTGTTGGCAAAAACGAAGTCATCGAATTCTTTAATTCCGGAAGTCATGATCTCGTTTTTATTGCCCTCCCAAAGCTTTTCACCCTTGTAAAGGAACATGATCTTGTCACCTATGCCTAATACCGAGTTCATATCGTGTGTTACCACAATTGTGGTAATGTTGTATTCCTCGGTAATTTCCAGGATCAATTCATCAATAAGTATAGAAGTTTGTGGGTCCAGCCCCGAATTTGGCTCATCGCAGAACAGATAGCTGGAGTTATTGACAATAGCCCGGGCAATGCCTACACGTTTTTTCATCCCACCGCTGATCTCAGAGGGCATTTTGTGATTTTGACCGGCCAGGCCAACACGCTCCAGGCAGAAATTAACACGGTCCAGCTTTTCAGCTTTAGGCATTTTTGTCAGCACATCAAGAGGAAACATCACATTTTGCTCAACTGTTTTTGAATCAAACAATGCTCCTCCCTGAAATAACATGCCTATTTGCCTTCGGATCTCCGTTTTTGTGTCTCTATTGGAGTTAGTAAACTCCTTATCATCAAAGTAAACGTGTCCTTCATCAGGTTCGATGAGCCCTACAATACATTTTAAAAGCACACTTTTTCCCGTACCGCTGGAGCCGATAATGAGATTTGGCTCCCCCTTTTCAAAGGTACCGCTGATCCCCCTTAGCACGGGTTTACCATCGAACGATTTATGTATATTTTCGATCCTGATCATATTTTACAAAAGTAATTGGGCCAGTAAGTAATCGGCAAGCAATATGGCTATTACACTTTGCGTTACTGCTGAAGTACTGGCTTTTCCAACCTCTACAGCCCCTCCCGTAGTATAATAGCCTTTAAAAGAAGATATTGAGGCTACCAAAAATGCAAAAACAAAGGACTTAATTAGGGCAAACGTCACCGTATATTCGTTAAAATCGAACCTGATGCCATATATATATTGAGTAGCTGTAATTACTCCGGTGAATACACCGGCCAGATATCCACCCACTATAGCCAGCAGTCCTGCTATTATAACAAGCATCGGGTACATCAGCAACGACCCTAATATTTTAGGAAGCACCAGGTAAGACGCGGAGTTGATGCCCATAACCTGGAGAGCATCTATCTGCTCGGATATCCTCATGGTGCCAAGTCCGCTGGCCATGCTTGACCCTACCTTGCCGGCATATATAACGGCAATGATGGTGGGAGCCAGCTCCAGTATGGTCATATCTCTTACTACCAGGGAAATAACATAGTTGGGGATCAGTGGATTTACAAGATTGTAGGCTGTTTGTATCGTAGTAACAGCCCCCATGAAAAATGATACCAGCGATACCAGGAAGATTGAATTTATACCTATGGCGATACATTCTTCGATAGTCAGCTTGAAGTATGTTCTGAAGGTCTCCCTGTTGACGAAGAGAGAACCCAGGAACATGAAGTATTTACCTATGGTTTCCATTAATTTCTTATAAATTTATAGCCGTATGCGGATTTTTGATCATCGCCCGGTAAAAAGATAGTAATATTATGATTAATGGCTTTGCTATAAAAATGTTTTGATAAAAAAATAAAAATCGTACAAACAGGAAATGAATAAAATAGCTGTAGTAACAGGAGGAACAAAAGGAATAGGAAAGGCATTGGTAGACCTATTTTCCGAATATGGTTTTGACATAGCGGTGTGTTCAAGAAATTCGGAGCAATTGAATATCCTTAAAAAAGAAATTGAACAAAAGTATGACAATAGAGTCTATGTGATGAAAACCGATATGGCTGAGCAGAAAGAGGTGCTTCGGTTTGCTGAATATATTGGAGAGCAGGATGGTGAAGTAGAGATATTAGTGAACAATGCAGGGATTTTCATTCCGGGACAGATACACACTGAAGAAGATGGTGTACTGGAAATGACCATTAATACCAACTTGTACAGCGCTTATCACATGACCCGGGCTCTTATTCATGGCATGAAAAAGCGCAAATCAGGACATATTTTTAATATTTGCTCCACGGCTTCGTTTGTACCTTATGTTAATGGCGGCTCTTACTGTATTTCCAAATTTGCCATGCTGGGTATGTCGAAGGTGTTAAGAGAGGAGATGAAGGAGCATGGTGTGCGGGTTACATCAGTAATGCCCGGAGCGACACTCACGGCTAGCTGGGAAGGGGTAGATCTTCCGGAAGACCGGTTTATGCGGCCTGAGGACGTGGCAGCGGCTATTTGGAATGCTTATAAAATGTCGGACCGGACGGTGATCGAAGAAATCGTGATGCGTCCGCAATTAGGTGATATTTAAACAGGTTCAGAGTTTTGAGCTTGCAATTTTTTCATCTGCCGACTGTAAACGGAGAACAGGGAACTATCAAACTGATAATATGTTTTGTTACTTTTGTAGAATAATAGATCAGGGAAGTGAATACAGAAATTACTAACGCCAGGCAGTACTGCAATAGCTTAACATCCTACTCAAGAAGGAAGACGCGGGTTGTGAATATTGGGGATGTGCCACTGGGTGGAGAACATCCTGTTCGTGTACAATCGATGACCACAGTGGATACCATGGATACGCTTGGTTCTGTAGAACAGGTCATTAGAATGGTGGATGCGGGCTGTGAGTACGTGCGAATAACTGCTCCAAGTATAAAAGAGGCTCAAAATCTGGAGAACATCAAAAAAGAGCTGCGAAAGCGAGGATACCAGGTGCCACTGATCGCAGATATTCACTTTACCCCAAATGCTGCCGAGCTTGCTGCGCGAATAGTGGAAAAGGTGCGGGTTAACCCGGGCAACTATGCCGACAAAAAAAAGTTTCAGCAGATAGAATATACAGACGAATCGTACCAGGCCGAGTTGGAGCGGATCAGGGAAAAGTTTACCCCTTTGGTTAATATATGTAAAGAATATGGCACGGCCATGCGTATCGGCACCAACCATGGCTCGCTGTCTGACAGGATCATGAGCCGTTATGGTGATACGCCACTGGGGATGGTGGAATCTGCCCTCGAGTTTGTAAGGATCTGTGAAGAGTTGAACTACTACGACATAGTGCTTTCCATGAAAGCAAGCAATACGCAGGTAATGGTGCAGGCTTACAGACTGCTGGTGAACAAGCTGAATGAGGAAGGCCTGCAGCCTTATCCATTGCACCTGGGTGTAACCGAGGCAGGCGAAGGTGAAGATGGGCGAATAAAAAGTGCGGTAGGCATTGGCGTGCTTTTGGAAGATGGATTGGGTGATACGGTGCGTGTTTCCCTTACGGAAGAACCTGAGTTTGAGGCGCCTGTGGCCAAAACTATGGTTCACAGGTACTACGACAGAGCCGGACATGGACCCATCGCCCCTATTGATGAAAATCCGGTAGATCCTTTTAGCTATGGCAGGCGGCATACACGGGAAGTAGGCAACGTTGGTGGACAAAACGTTCCACGTGTGATTGCAGACATCAGCAGGTTAGGCGTTCGTGATTATAAAGACCTGAAAGGAATAGGTCATTTCTATTTGCCAGAGCCTGATAAATGGAGAATGAACGATCTTGGCGCAGATTATATCTACTCAGGTTATGCTCCTGTTCCTTTTATGCTACCCAACGGTTTGAAAGAGATCCTGGAGTATGACACCTGGTCAACCCTGGACGATAAGGTCAACAAAGTACCCCTGCTTACTGTTCGGCAATTTCTTAACGAAGCACATCAACATAACACCATCAACTTTGTGGCGGTTGGCCTGAAAGACCTGGATGCCGTCCTTTTGGAACGCCTGAAAGGAGATGCTACTGTCATACTTGTTCTTTCTACCGATAATAAACACGGCCTTGCGGAGCAAAGGAGGGCATTCTTTGAGCTGATCAGAAATAACCTGGAGATCCCCGTGATCATCAAACGTTCTTATGCTGATCTCACCGATGACCAACTACAGATCTATGCAGCTACTGATGTTGGAGGACTGCTGATCGATGGGTTGGGAGACGGAGTTATGCTGGGAACCGAAATAGCTGCCGGAGGAAAGTCAAGAGAAGAGATGCAGAACCTTGTGCAGAGTTACAATAACACCGGTTTTGGAATACTTCAGGCGGCAAGAACCAGGATGACCAAAACCGAATACATTTCCTGTCCATCATGTGGAAGAACGCTTTTTGACCTGCAGGAAACAACAGCTATGATCAGAAAGCGAACCGACCACCTGAAAGGTGTTAAAATTGGTATTATGGGGTGTATCGTAAATGGTCCCGGTGAAATGGCTGATGCAGATTATGGATATGTAGGATCAGGCAAAGGAAAGATCACACTCTACAAGGGCCAGGAAGTGGTAAAAAGAAGCGTGCCTTCTGAAAAAGCAGTTGATGAACTGATCGAAATCATCCGGCAGGATGGGAACTGGTTGGAGAAGAAATCTGAAATCTAAAATTCGTAATTCGTAATTCGTAAATTGTAAATCAAAATGGCTGATAAGAGGGTAGAAGAAAAAAACGGGAAAAACACGCTGAAGGATTATTTTGCCTTTGGAGAGGTGTTCGGTTATTTCTTTAGAAAGAGAGATAAGAGCAGGCCATCTAATTTTAATTTAAAAATGATGCATGGCATTAATAAGTTGTCCATCATTATTTTTCTGCTGGCAATTATTTTTTTGATAGTTAAGCGCCTGTTCTGATGAATATAGAGGAATTCAGAAATTTCTGCATGGCCAAAGCCGGGGTTACCGAGGGCTTTCCTTTCGATGAGACCGTTCTGGTCTTTAAGGTCATGAATAAAATGTTTGCACTGACTGGCGTGGATACATTTGAAAGCGCCAATCTAAAATGCGATCCTGACAGAGCGGAAGAGCTCCGTGAAAAGTATGCAGGTATCAAACCGGGATATCATATGAGCAAAAAACACTGGAATACTGTAATGATGGATGGTAGCGTTAGTGATCAACTCATCTATGAACTTATTGATCACTCTTATGATCTTGTTGTGGAGGGTTTGCCTAAGAAGCTCAAAGTGGAACTCGAACTTTTAAAAACACAGAATATATAACTGAGGAGCTGCTATCAGGTAAAACAACCCCTCAGTTTTACCTATTTTTTGTATAGCTTCAAATTATATTGGTCATTATTGGTTAGCACGGTAATGGTATAAATACCTTTCTTCAACTGTGATAAGTCCAGATCAGTAATAGTTTTAGAGGGAGCGTATTCCAGAACTACTTGTCCTGACGTATTAATTACCTGGATAAGTAATGGCTTCTCTGTTCCTTTAAGTACCTCAATGCTTACCTTATCTTTCGCGGGAACAGGAAATAATTTGATGTTTTGTTTTCTGACGTGGTCTAATGAAGTGGTAACCTCATTAACATCTGTAACCGTAATGTCAAAAGCCCTCTCGTAGATATTACCGCCGCTGTCCTCAGTGCGTATTCTCACACTATAGAGTGATTTACTTTCAAAATCGAATGATTCGGCAGTTAGCAATTCTGCTCCGTCAATAGAGAATGAGCTATTGTCACTATCCCCATTGCCGGCTACAAGAGAATAGCTGAATGTTTCCCCGGCATCTTCGTCAGTAGAGGATAACGTGCCGACAAGAGTGCCTGTGGCTTCATTTTCGTTAACACTAGCACTGCTTAGCGAGATATCCGTGGGACTTTCCTGGACATCGGAGACGGTAATTGTGAAAGCTTTCTCAAATCCGTTGCCTCCGTTATCCTCAGTTTTTATTCGTATATGATATGACGCCTTGCCTTCAAAATCAAATGATTCGGCAGCGATCAATTCGCTACCATTGATGGAGAAAGCACTATTGTCTGCACCTCCGCTACCTGCTATTAATGAGTAAGTGAAGGTGTCTCCGTTGTCTTCATCGGTAGTTGTTAAGGTGCCGACCACAGTGTTTGACGCCTCATTTTCATCAATGGAAGTATTGCTGAGGATGATGTCGGTAGGAGCCTCGGCAACATCATTGACTGTAATGGTAAAAGCCTTTTCATAGGCGCCTCCAAAGCCATCGTTTGTTTTTATTCTGATGCTATAAGTATTCTTACTTTCAAAATCAAAGGATGCCGCGGTCAACAATTGGTCTCCGCTGATGCTGAAAGAGGTATTATCGGCATCTCCTGTGCCTGCCACCAATGTATAAGTGTGGGTCTGGTCCGTATTACCATCGGTGGTGGAGAGTTTTCCGACTATAGTCGTTGTAGCGGTATTTTCATCCACAGAGGTATTATCCAGCATGATATCCGAGGGAGTGTAATTGGGCTCTTCGTTCACGACTACAGACCATGACTGCGTATTGCCTGCAGAGGAGGTGACTTCGAAAACAGCAGGGCAGGTAAAGTCGACAGCCACTCCACTTGCAGGGCTGGCGTTTGCTCCGGTGGATAGAGTAAACGTTGATGTAAGGTTTGTCATGTCTGTGCCATGAAAGACATCAATTTCAATCGCGTGATTGGTGTTATCAATAGTGGCTACGGAAGTTTGTTCATTTAAAGAGAAGGCTGTAATGTCAGCATCCGCAACAATGGTTGTGATTTCGGCAACACCTATATTATTTGATGTGGAGCATTCTGTCATGGTTTCTCCACTTTTTAATTTAATCTCAATGATCACATAGGGGTATTCGGCAATAGTAGTAGTATTAGGATAGCTTCCCCGATTGCCGATATAGGTTTCCCCAGGTAATAAATAAGGAGTATCCGAAGGGAAGATCGCTCCTCCCGCGGCTACATCTCCACCTAAAACCTGATCTTTGGAAACATAGCTCTGGATAAGCATTCTGTTCAGAAACATGGTATCCAGACCCACATTTTTTAATTCATATTCATATTGAATATTATCATCGGTCGGAGTATTTGTAATTGTGATTCTCGATACAATAAGATCTGCATTCGGACAGCAGTCAAAAGCGTTGGTCTTGAAGGATATAACACAACAAAGCAATAGAAGAATGTGTAGTAAAGTCTTTTTCATACAACACGGTTAAATGGAACAAAATAATTCGTCAATATACGTTAAAAAGATTTCGCACGTTTTGAAATGTAAAAAAACCTGGCAATTCCTGATGTTCTTCGCGTAAGTTTGAACATCTTGCCAGTGCGTTCAAAGGTGTAGATGTACCAAAATGCATTAATTTATAAGTTTTTATTTTAATTTATTACTTTTTAAAGCTACCTTTGAAGTTTGGCAAGAAATGTGTGAAAATGCCCCATATGGCCGTAGAGCTTGGGCTTCTTCAATTGGTTTGCATGAGTAAATTGTATCAACCTTTAGCTGCGATTATCCTGTTTTTGTGCGTTCAGGCATGCACAGAAAGAGCGATATGTCCTGCCTATCAAAGTGCCTTTATACATGATAAGGAGGTTTTAAAAAGGCACTTCAGCTACTTTGGAGAAGATTCCATGCCTAAGGTAATGGAGGCGAGTAAGGATAAGTTCCTTATTATCGAACCGATGTCTTATCGCAAAAAGCTTAGGAGCCTGGAGACCATCCCCATGAAGGATATCTATCCTCAGGAAGCAGATTCGCTGCGATTTGATGATAAATTTTATTTGGCTGAACGCGATGGTTATGATTCCACAGCAGTAATTGCAGTGGATACACTGGCTTCCGCTGCTGATAGTATCTATATGATCTCTCTGAAAAAGGAGAAGTTTAACATAGATCAGGAGCTTTATCTATGGTATCTGCGTGATTACCTGGTGTATCCTGACGTGCGTTTGCATAGGCAGGAAATGGCAGAGCAAAAGCGGGTTGAAGAGAAGGAGGAGCGCAAGAAGAAGGGTGTATTTGGTTTTTTCAGGAACCTGTTTAATAAAAAAGAAGAGCCTTCTGACAGCACAATATTTGACGTAGAAACCTCTGCAACAGAGCTCGATGGCAAATCAAAAAAGAAGAAAAAGCCACTAGGCCTCTTTAAAAAGAAGGAGAGATCAGAGGAAGAACCACAAGACCAGCTACCACCATCTCAACCAGCCCCGGTTGAGGAAGAAGATGATGGAGAAGACGATTTTTAGATTTACGATTTTAGATTTACGAATACCTAGCAACCTGTCCCCAGAGACCAGCTACCAGCTACCACTTACTATTAATTGTTCAGCATTAACCGGTATACGGATGTTATCCAGCAGCTTCTCTTCCAGCAGACTTGCCCATTCATTCAGGTAAAGTACCACATCTTCCTTTTTATTGGGTGTTAAAAATCGCTGACCCTTCTGTAAACGGTTAAGCACTTCTTTATCTGATAATTTTTCCAGCCGTTTCAGGTCATCCGTATCCAACCCAAAGTTGAGCATTTGGCTGATGAGGTCGTCCATAAGCAAGCCGCTGGTAGGGCAGTAATCGTTTAACTGCTCGTTCCAATCACCATATTTGTGCATAGCTCTACTATGGATCTCTGTTTTGGAGAGTTTGGTGATCTCCTGTGCCAAAAAGCCACAATTGCAGCTCCCCATATGTCCCCACTGGTAGTTATTACTGGCAGCTAATGCGTTTGCCGTATTTCTGATCGCTTTTATGAGGTGTAGACTTGGTTTTGCCATGGATTTAGTATTTAACGTGCGTTTGATATAGAAGGACCGATTAAAGGTATACATATCTGAAAATAAAGTCCAAAAAACCTCTTTTAGGGAAGAATGAAGAATCTTACTAAGTTCAAGGGTGCTATTAGCAACTTAGGAAGATCCTACTCCCGTCAGGAGGATAAGCATTTTATTTTATATCGAACCCACCGTTATTTAATAAGAAACAAATGACGGACTTGCATAGTTTCTGAATACTTAGCCGCGATTTCAAATTTCAAATTTTCAGATCGCAGATCTGCTCATACGCCGATTCATGCCCCGCACCCCTCGTGAACCTCCGCTGCACCACGGTTTCAGATTTCAGATTTCAAATCTGCCGCCCGTATAAGATCGCTCTGAAAATACATCAAAAACACCGAAGTTTAAAGTCTAAACACTAAACCCGTGAAATATGAAATTAAGTGATTTTAATCTTCGTCATGCTATATTGGCTTTTGGTGTAGGTGCGTTTGTAGCAGCCTGCACATCTGCAGAAGATGGTAAGTCTGACAGTGAAGCGGTGGTAGGGATCAACACTAGTTATATAGACTCTACTGTCCGGCCTTCTGATGATTTCTTTCGTTTTGTTAACGGAAAATGGATTGACCAGACTGAAATTCCCGGTGACCAGGGTCGATGGGGCAGCTTCAATGAGCTGAGAGAAATGACTAATGAAACCGTACTTTCAGTACTTGAAACAGCAGGTAAAAGCAACAAATACGGAGAAGGTACCGACCAGAAAAAAGCTACGGATTTTTATGCTATAGGTATGGATTCCCTCTTAGCAGAAAGAGTTGGTGCTCAGCCGCTGCAGCCTTATTTCGATAAAATAGGGCAGATCTCTGATGCCGGTGACCTTCAGAAATATCTTTCCGAGCAACAGACCTATGGAGGAGGCGCTTTTTTCAACTTTGCAGTATTTCCTGACCTGAAAAACAGCAAGGTGATGGCTACGTATCTGGGCCAGGGAGGCCTGGGACTTCCTGACAGAGATTATTATACCAAAATAGACTCAAAATCTCAGGAGATCAGAGATAAATATGTGAAGCATATAGCCAGAATGCTAACCCTGGCTGGCGATGAACCACAAATGGCTGCCGATCAGGCTGCCAGGATCATGGCCTTAGAGACCCGGTTAGCCGAAGCATCAATGACAAATGTGGAGCGGAGGAATATTCCTGCTCTATACAATAAAAGATCATTAACGGAATTGGCTGAACTGGCACCCTCCATTGATTGGGGGCAGTACCTCGAAGATATGGACGTGACCGGTATTGATACGCTGATCGTTATGCAGCCTGAGTTCATAGCTGAATTTCAAAAAATAACGGAAGAAGTGCCTGTTGCTGTGTGGAAAGAATACTTGCGTTGGAGACTTGTTGATGGTACAGCAGGATTTCTGAGCAACGAATTTGTTCAGGCCAATTTTGAATTTTATAGCAAAGAATTACGTGGTGTGGAAGAAATGCAGCCACGATGGAAAAGAGTTTTGGCTACCACAAACGGCTCACTTGGGGAAGCTATAGGGAAGCTATATGTAGATGAAAAATTTCCACCTGAGGCCAAGACTAAGGCACAGGAAATGGTAGAGAATATTAAACTGGCTTTTGCTGACAGGATCAAAAAGCTGGATTGGATGTCGGATTCCACCAAGGAGAAGGCACTGGAGAAATTGAAAACAATGACGGTGAAGATCGGTTATCCCGATGAGTGGCGCGATTACTCAGGCTTGATGGTAGAGGGTGATCCTGAAAAATCATCTTATATCCAGAATGTGCTGAACGCTTCGAAATTCGGATTTGAATACCAGATCAGTAAAATAGGCAAACCCGTGGACAAGAAGGAATGGGGCATGTCGCCACAGACGGTGAACGCCTATTTCAACCCCTTGTTTAATGAAATTGTATTTCCCGCAGCCATATTACAACCTCCTTTTTACAACTACAAAGCTGACATGGCAGTTAACTATGGTGGTATAGGCGCTGTCATTGGTCATGAGATCTCACATTGTTTTGATGACCAGGGCAGCAGATTTGATGCGGAAGGCAATTTGAAAAACTGGTGGACAGAGAAAGATGCAGAGAGCTTTAAGGCCAGAACGGGTCAGTTGGTGGCCCAGTATGATGCATATGAGCCGCTGGATAGCGTCCGGGTAAATGGCGCCTTTACACTCGGTGAAAATATTGGAGACCTGGGAGGTGTAAGTGCTGCTTATGATGGCTTGCAACGCCACCTGGCCGAGCATGGTAATCCCGGCCTTATCGATGGCATGACCCCGGAACAGAGATTTTTTGTTTCGTGGGCTACTATTTGGAGGATCAAGTATAAAAATGAGACGCTGCGCACTCAGGTCAATACAGACCCTCATTCACCGGGCATGTATCGTGCCAACGGCCCGCTTGCTAACCTGGAGACGTTCTACCAGGCGTTTAATGTTCAACCAGGTGATGGCATGTACCGGGCAGATAGTGTTAGAGTAAAGATTTGGTAATATTTTTAAACTTTATTAAACTTGTTTAAACGAGTTTAATAAAGTTATTTTAATCAATATCTATATGGGAAAAGGAGATAAAAAGACTAAACGAGGAAAGATCGCCATGGGTACCTTCGGAGTTTCCAGACCCAGGCCGAGTACTGGAAAAGGCAAGAATACTTCAGTGGCCGGAGAGCTAAATGAAGAGCCAAAGACCCGAAAAGCAGGGCCGTCAAAAAAGAAATAATTTTTTTTGTTTGCTTTTAAGTTTTCCTTTTATACTTTTGATCTGAATATGAAAAACAATTTCTTTAATAGCGCATGGTGGTGGCACTTTACTAAACTGTAAAGGAACAGCGTTATTGTAGATTTGAAATAGATCAAAGACATTTTAAGCCCGCTGTTCTCCAACAGCGGGCTTTTTTATTATCGATTTACGGGTATATAAAATGACAATATTCATAGCAAAAACAACTAAAGCATGGTGGTGGCACTTTAATCATTTCCAATGATGAGCAGTATCGCTATGCCAAATTTTAAAGGGCTTGCTGTTCATCCGGCAGGCCCTTTTTTATTTAATAATGATTTGTAAACAACTAAAAATGAAACGATTTACCTTAAAAACGAATACCAAAAAGCTGCTGGCGGATATGCTTACACCAGTGAGTATCTATCTAAGGCTGAGAGATAAATTTTCGGAAAGTATTCTTCTCGAAAGTTCGGATTATCATGGTACCGACAATAGCTTTTCCTATATCTGTTGCTCCCCCATAGCTTCTTTTGAGGTGAAAAAGGGACAGTTGCAGGTGGTATATCCGGGAGGGGATGTGCAACAAAAGGAGGTAACAAGGGAAAATATTCTGTCGGAGCTCGATGCTTTCCGCTCTGCGTTTGATTCGGAACCTACCGAACACAAATTCGTGACCAATGGCCTGTTTGGTTACATGGCATATGATGGTATTAAATTTTTTGAAGATATTGAGATAAGCCAGGTAAACGATGTTATCCCCGATATCATCTACAGGGTGTACAAGTACGTTATTGTTATAGATCACTTCAGGAATGAGCTTTACCTTTTTGAACATAAGGTGGAGGAGTTGGAGAAAAAGGGTAGTCTGGGATACCTGGAATCCCTCATTAAGGTAAATAATAACCCTCAGTTTGATTTTACACTTCAGGGTAAAGAACAGTCGAACTACACAGATGAAGAGTTTCTTCAGATCCTGACCAAAGGCCGGTCGCACTGCTTACGTGGTGATGTGTTCCAGATAGTATTATCAAGGAGGTTCCAAAGCAAGTTTTCAGGTGATGAATTCAATGTTTACCGTGCCCTGAGGTCTATCAATCCTTCACCATATCTCTTCTACTTCGACTATGGCAGTTTCAAGATCTTTGGATCATCCCCCGAATCACAAATAGTGATAAAAGGAAAGCAGGCGAGCATATATCCAATTGCAGGCACGTTTAAACGCACCGGCAATGACTCCGCTGATGCTGACCTTGCCCGGGAGCTGGCTGCCGATGAAAAGGAAAACTCAGAGCATGTGATGCTCGTTGACCTGGCCAGGAATGACCTGAGTAGAAGCTCGGAGAAGGTGGAAGTGGAGGTTTTTAAAGAGATACAATATTATTCTCATGTGATCCACCTCGTGAGTAAAGTCACCGGACAGCTTGCAGCACAATCATCACCACTAAAGCTTGTTGCGGATACCTTTCCTGCCGGCACCTTGTCCGGAGCGCCCAAACACATGGCCATGCAACTGATCGACAGGTATGAAAATATCAGCCGAAACTACTATGGAGGGGCTATAGGTTTCATGGGATTCAACGGAGATTTTAACCATGCCATTATGATCAGGTCTTTTTTGAGCAAAGACAATACGCTGCACTATCAGGCCGGGGCAGGTGTGGTGGCCAAATCACTGCCCAACAGTGAATTGCAAGAAGTAAATAACAAGCTTGCGGCTTTAAGAAAGGCATTGGAAATGGCACAGAGACTGAACTAGAGCAACTATGAAAAACATATTACTACTCGATAATTACGATTCATTTACCTATAACCTGGTACATATCATCAGAGAATTAGGGCATGCAGATCACCTGGATGTGATCCGTAACGATAAAATATTGCTGGAAGAGGTAGCCAGGTATGATAAGGTACTGATCTCTCCGGGGCCCGGAATACCCGATGAGGCAGGCATCCTTAAAGCGCTGGTGAAAAGATATGCATCAACCAAGAGCATTCTGGGTGTTTGCCTCGGCTTGCAGGGCATAGCGGAAGTTTTTGGCTGTGAGCTTTATAACATGTTCACAGTGTTGCATGGAGTGGCGAGCAATATCACAGTGCAAGACCCGGAAGATTACATTTTCACAAATATCCCTCCGCAGTTTAAAGCCTGCCACTACCATAGCTGGGCTGTGCTGCCCGAGTCCGTCAATGGGGCTTTGAAAGTGACCGCCCTGGACGAACATAACAATATCATGGGACTTAGCCATGTGCAATATGATGTGAAAGGGCTTCAGTTTCACCCGGAATCAATTCTGACAGAGCATGGCAAATTAATGATCGAAAACTGGTTAAAAAATTAAAGATATGAAGGATATTTTAAACAAACTGATAGAACATAAGTCGCTGGACAAAGAGCTTTCGCGCCAGATACTGCTGGAGCTGGCACAAGGTAAATACAATAACAGCCAGGTAGCCGCTTTTCTGACGGTATACATGATGAGGAGCATCACTGTTGATGAGCTGGAGGGGTTTCGTGATGCCATGTTGGAGCTGTGCCTGTCTGTTCCGATAGATGAATATGATGCCATCGACCTTTGTGGAACGGGTGGGGATGGAAAGGATACTTTCAATATATCCACACTGGCTTCTTTTGTGGTTGCCGGAGCCGGACAGAACGTAGCTAAACATGGCAATAATGGAGTGTCTTCTGTTTGCGGGTCGTCCAATTTGCTGGCGCATTTTGGCTATGAGTTCACCAATGATATTGGCGAACTAAAAAGAAGTCTGGATCAGGCTAACATTTGCTTTCTTCATGCACCGCTATTTCATCCGGCCATGAAAAATGTAGCCCCTATACGTCAGGAGCTTGGAGTGAAAACCTTTTTTAATATGCTGGGTCCTATGGTAAACCCGTCTTTCCCTAAAAAACAACTGGTAGGGGTTTTTAGCCTGGAACTGGCCAGGTTGTATGGCTATCTCTATCAAAAAACTGATAAGGATTTTATTATCCTGCACACCCTGGATGGGTATGATGAGGTGTCCCTGACTGGCAGATTTAAGATGATCTCTAATCAGGGAGAGCAAGTGCTGGGACCGGAGGACCTGGGGCTGCAGACCGTAAAACGACAGGAAATATCAGGAGGGAAGACAGTTGAAGAATCTGCTAAAACTTTTGATCAAATATTGAAAGGACAGGGTACATCTGCTCAGAATGCCGTGGTTATCGCCAATGCCGGTATGGCATTGTATAGTGCTAACCGGGAAGCCGGGTTGGACTATTGCATCAATAAGGCTGAAGAATCCCTGCTGTCAGGCCGGGCATTAAAGGCTTTCCAAAGGTTAATTAGTAGGAAAAAAATATACACAATTGCTTAGTTAGTGTCTTTAAGAAAACGCCAATGCCTGTGTTATGCTTGTTCCAAAAATGTTCATCCCGACAACTGTACAAGACTCCGCTTTTTGGGACTTCATCCCGCTCTTTAGCGGAAACGTTTTCTTAAAGCCATCCTAAATTATACCAACCCCGATAGTGATCGGGACAGGCCGAGGGTGAATAAAGTTTGTAGCGAATTCATCCCCGAAACAAGTTCGGGACAAGTTGTGACCATTGAAAATAAATTACATACACATGAATATTCTGGAAGAAATAATAGCGCATAAAAAGAAAGAGATAGCCGAGAGAAAAAGTCTGTTTCCAACAAAACTCCTGGAGCAGAGCATTTACTTTGCAGGCACTCCGGTCTCGCTGAAAAAATATATACTACGAGAGGATAAATCAGGGATCATTGCCGAGTTTAAAAGGAAGTCACCTTCTAAAGGAATTATTAATTCCAATGCCGCAGTAGAGAAGGTTTCCATTGGCTATATGCAGGCAGGGGCCTCTGCTTTGTCAATTCTTACGGATACTCAATATTTTGGAGGTAGGAGCGAAGACCTGACTGTAGCAAGGAAATTTAACTTTTGCCCTATACTTCGAAAGGACTTCATCATTGATGAATACCAGATAATAGAAGCCAAGTCCATTGGAGCAGATGTGATTTTGCTTATTGCTGCCGTATTAGAAGAACCGGAAGTAGAACGGCTTGCGAAATTTGCCCGTTCGTTGGGCCTTGAGGTGCTGCTCGAGGTGCATAATGAGCAGGAACTATCCGCCATCAATCCTTATGTGGATCTTGTGGGGGTCAACAATAGGGACCTGACCACTTTTAAGGTGGACCTGGCTACATCAGTGGCTTTATCGGAGCTGATCCCTGGTGATTTTGTAAAGGTGTCAGAAAGCGGTATCCATACCCCTGAAGATATTGTGGAGCTTAAAAAACATGGGTTTAATGGTTTCCTGATCGGCGAACGGTTTATGCAAAACAGCCGGCCGGAAAAAGCATGTGCCGGTTTTATAGAGCGACTAAGTGAAATAGAAGAAAGGGATTATGCCAAAGCTTAATAATATCCGTCTGAAAATCTGCGGCCTGAGAGATAATATCTCCGAAGTAGTTGACCTCCAGCCCGACTATGCAGGTTTTATTTTTTATGACCGGTCACCGCGTTGTATGGCTACCAGAGTTGCTGCTGAGCAGGTAAAAGCTATTCCGGACACCGTGGCTAAGGTGGGGGTTTTTGTTAACCAGTCGCTGGGAGAGGTTTGTTCCACGGTAAAGGAATTTGACTTGCAGTATGTTCAACTTCATGGAGTTGAGAATGTGAATTATTGTAAAAGGCTACATGCCGAGGAGGTAAAGATTATCAAAGTGTTTTCAGGAAATGAAGACCTCAATGAACAATTGCTAGATCAATATGCCCCTTTTATTGATTTTTATCTGTTTGACACGCGTACGGATAAACCTGGAGGAACCGGAGAAAAATTTAATTGGGAGAAACTAAGACATTTTGATCTTCAAAAACCGGTTTTTCTCAGCGGGGGTATTGATTTGGACAATATCGGTGAAATTGAATCGCTGGACTTCGGGCTTCATGCCATAGACGTCAACAGCAGGTTCGAGGTAGAGCCGGGTTTGAAAAATATAGATTTATTAAAAAAGCTGAAGAATAAGATGAAATCTGTTCTTCAGAAGGAAAAGCATTAAAAATATGAGTTATCTAGTAGACAAAAATGGTTATTACGGGCAGTTTGGAGGGGCTTTTATTCCCGAGATGCTGCATCCAAATGTGGAAGAATTAAAGGAGAATTACCTTCAGATAATAGAAGCTCGGGAATTTCAGGAGGAATTTGCTCAGTTGCTGCGGGATTATGTGGGAAGGCCCACACCATTGTATTTTGCTCACCGCCTTTCTGAGCATCACAATGCGAAAATATATCTGAAAAGAGAGGACCTGTGCCATACCGGAGCCCACAAGGTAAATAATACTATCGGACAGATCATACTGGCCAAAAAGCTGGGAAAGAACAAGGTCATTGCCGAGACCGGTGCCGGTCAGCACGGGGTAGCCACAGCTACGGTTTGTGCACTGATGGGCATGGAATGCGTTGTATATATGGGCAAAATAGATATGGAAAGGCAACGCCCCAATGTTGAGCGCATGAGAATACTTGGTGCCACAGTAGTACCTGCCACCAGTGGTAGCCAAACGCTTAAAGATGCAACCAACGAAGCCATGCGCCACTGGATCAGTAATCCTTTGGACACACATTATATCATTGGGTCGGTAGTGGGGCCACATCCCTATCCCGATATGGTGGCACGCTTTCAAAGTGTGATCAGTGAGGAAATGAAACTGCAACTCAAGGCAGCAACTGGCAATGAAGAACCTAATTACGTGATTGCCTGTGTTGGTGGCGGAAGCAATGCTGCAGGGGCTTT
This sequence comes from Fulvivirga imtechensis AK7, assembly GCF_000331535.1. Lineage (GTDB taxonomy): Bacteria > Bacteroidota > Bacteroidia > Cytophagales > Cyclobacteriaceae > Fulvivirga > Fulvivirga imtechensis. The sequence goes on from NZ_AMZN01000048.1 coordinate 48,029, forward strand.
CTATCACTATCTTGATGCTGAAGAGGTAAAACTGGTAGCCGTAGAGGCAGCCGGGAAGGGAATAAATAGCGGAGAGTCTGCGGCCACTTGTGTGCTTGGTAAGGCAGGAGTGCTTCATGGAAGTAAAACCCTACTGATGCAAACAGAAGATGGGCAGGTAATAGAGCCGTATTCTATTTCCGCAGGTCTGGATTATCCTGGAATAGGGCCCATGCACGCACATTTGTTTGAAACCGGACGGGTGAAATTTGAAAATGCAACCGATGAAGAGGCTATGCTTGCAGGCATTGAGTTGAGCCGCCTGGAGGGTATTATTCCGGCTATTGAATCAGCCCACGCACTGGCAGCGCTTAGTAAAATAAGCTTTAAACCGGACGATGTTGTAGTCGTTAATCTTTCCGGCCGTGGCGATAAGGATCTGGAGACATATATAAGATGGGGGAAGTACTAGTGCTGGTTACTGGTTACTGGTTACTGGTCACTGGTTACTGGTCACTAGTCACTGGTCATTGGTTACCGATTACAAACGAGCACGCAACTAACTGAAACTGAGAAGTGGAAACTGTGAACTGAGAACTGAGAACTGAGAACTGAGAACTAAAAACAGTCATGAATATAAAAGTTACGAACAGAATAAATGAATTATTTGAACACAAGAAGTCCGGAATATTGTCGGTCTATTACACGGCCGGGTTTCCGAAGCTTAACGATACACTTGATATTGCACGACACCTGCAGGCAGCCGGGGCAGATCTCATTGAGATCGGCATACCATTTTCAGACCCGGTGGCAGATGGACCTACAATTCAGCAAAGCAACAAACAGGCGCTCGACAACGGTATGACCTTGAAATTGTTGTTTAGCCAGTTGGAGGAGCTGAGACAGCACGTACAGATACCGGTTATCATGATGGGATATATCAATCCGGTGATACAATTTGGTGTCGATAACTTTTGCAAGGCGTGTGAAAAGTGTGGCATAGATGGATTGATACTGCCGGATTTGCCTATTAAGGAGTATGTAGCGGACTACAAGGATAAATTTGAGGCCCATGGGCTCAGGAATATCTTCCTTATCACCCCCCAAACCGCTGAATCCCGGATCAGGGAGATTGATGAACAGTCTGATGGCTTTATTTATATGGTGTCATCGGCCAGTACTACTGGTGCCAAAGCACACGTTGTGCAGGATCAGATAGCATATTTTCAACGGGTAAGAGCTATGCAACTCAAAAACCAGACACTCGTTGGGTTTGGGATCAGCAATAAGGAAACTTTTGAAACGGCTGTCCAGAACAGCAATGGCGCCATTATAGGAAGTGCTTTTATCAACCTGCTGGAAAAAAGTGTTGATCTGGAAAAAGATATTAAATCATTTGTAGAAGCAATTAAAGGGTTAAGTTCATGATAGTGCAATTAAAAAAGGGGCTTGATGATCAGTATAAACAGGAAATTATTGATAAGATCAATGACCTTAAATACAAAACTACCGAGGTAAACACCCAAAAAGGTGATTATATCATTGGCATTGGGAGAACAGACTTTGACATCCGCCAGATCGGGCAATTGCCGGGTATTGCAGATATCCACCGCGTTTCTGATGACTATAAGCTGGTTTCACGGAAGTGGAAGGTGAAACCTGCCACTATTGATCTGGGAGATGGCATATTGGTAAAAGAAGGAAGTCTCTCTATTATGGCAGGCCCATGTTCCATAGAGGGGGAGGAACAAATTGAGAAGACGATCAGGCATTTGAAAACTAATAATGTTAAAATTATGCGGGGAGGTGTTTACAAGCCGAGGAGTTCGCCTTACTCCTTTAGGGGGCTTGGTATTGAGGGTTTAAAGACCTGGTTCAAAGCTGCCAGAGAAGCAGGTATAAAAATTATTACGGAGGTGATGCAGGTATCGCAGATAGAAGAGATGTACGACTATATAGATATTTACCAGGTAGGAGCGAGGAATACACAAAACTTTAACCTTTTGGATGAGCTAGGGAGGGTAGATAAGCCAGTACTCATAAAAAGAGGTATATCAGGTACCATTGATGAACTGTTATACTCGGCTGAATATGTTTTCTCCGCAGGTAATGAAAATCTTATGCTATGTGAGAGAGGAATAAGGACCTACGAAAGAGCCAGTAGGAATACGATGGATATCAATGCCATCCCCATTTTAAAAGAGAAGACTCACCTGCCGGTCATTGCTGATCCGTCACATGGTATTGGTATTCGCGACCATGTGGAGCCGGTGGCCCTGGCTTGCATAATAGCAGGCGCCGATGGAGTGATCTATGAGACGCATGAAAAGCCGCATGAAGCATTTTCTGATGGGCAACAGACGCTGAATTTCAATGAGTCGGAAAAGCTTATTCATAAAATGAGAAAAGTTTTTGAGCTCAGGGAATCGATGTAAGAAGTATTTTTTTGCCCGGGCCTATTTGAAAAACTGACTTGCTGTAATGCGGGAAATTGTCGATATTACATTTTGGCTTTTAGTCTTTAAATGTAACGTCTTCAATATAATTGGCTTGTGAAAGGCTTCCTGTATAAACTTATAGCCATTTTCCTGATCATATTCTTTTCAGGGAGCGCTATCCATGCCCAGAATGAGCTCAATGTAGATAAAAATCTGGATCAGTATAACTATGATCATTGGACCAGTGAGCAGGGTCTGCCGGTCAACTCCATTATTCACATTATACAGGCACGTACGGGATATATCTGGTTTGTGTCTTACGGAGGTATTACCAGGTTTAACGGAATAGACTTTTATACGTACAGCTCATTTAATACTCCTGCTATTCAGAATAATTCCTACACACATATTTATGAAGATCGATCGGGTATAATATGGGCGAGTTCAAGTGGAGCAGGTGTGACAGCTATCGATGGAGAAAAGATTAAGATCTACGATATGGAGGATGGGCTACCGGGCAATTTTGTACAGGAGGTCGTTGCGGACCTGGAAGGAACGCTATGGGTGGCTACCGATAACGGTTTGTATTATAAGGAAGGCGAACGTTTTCTGAATGAAGATACCCCCGGGGAACTGAAAGATGTGAACCTCACCAGTATTGATTGCTCGCAGGATGGGTATTTATGGGTCGGCACCGTGGATAAGGGTGTTTATCGGTTTAAGGGAAATGATATTCAGCGCTATGACATGAGTACCGGGCTGACCAGTAACCATATCAACTATGTGAAATGCGAAATGGGAGCGGTGTTTATAGGGACAGACGGTGGCATGTCAGTAGTAGAAGGAGGAGGGATAAGACGGATGACAACTGAAGAAGGTTTGTTAAATAATTATGTTACCTCTTCTGAAATAGATAATAATGATATTTTGTGGGTGGGGACCTACAAGGGCTTTACCCGGGTCGATGATGACAGGTATTCATATTTTTCAAAGGTACATCCTCTTTTTGGCCAAGACGTTACTTCAATGGTAATGGATAACGAAGGAAATTTGTGGTTGGGAACCTATCGGCAAGGACTCTACAAATTGTGGGACGGTAAGTTTACCAACTATTCAGACCTCAGAGCAACTGATCAGAAACCTTATGTGGTACACGCTATTGTTGAAAGGAGTACAGGGGAGTACCTGGTTGTACACCAGGAGGGTGTCAGCATACTCAATGCAGAAAAGAATACGCTTCAGCCTTTAAATCTTGGCTATGACTTTTCATCTACAAATCTTAAAAGTGGGTTTCTGGATAGCAGGGGGAATCTTTGGATATCTACACTCAATTTCCTTTTAAAGTACAATGGGGGTGAGCCGGTAATATATAATACGGGAAAAGGCCTTATACATGATAACGTGCGTTTGGTATTTGAAGATTCAAAAGAGAATATCTGGGTGGGTACTACGGATGGCATAACTGTGATCAATAAAAATGAACAGATAAGTTATTCTGTGGAAAATGGACTGTCTCATGAATACATTATGAGCATTGATGAAGATTCGGATGGTAATATCTGGATAGGTACACGTAATGGCCTTAATGTATTTAAAGATGGAAAATTTACATCCTTTTACGCCAGAGATGGGCTGGCAGGTGATTTTGTGTTCAGAACAGTTGAGGATAGTGACGGTGTAAGGTGGATTTGTGGTAATGCCGGTCTTACAAGATATAAAAATGGGGAGTTCAAAAAAGTGCTGGCAACGAATGGGCTTACCAGCAACACGATTTTCCAGTTGATAGAAGATGATTTCGGTTATTACTGGTTCACCACCAATCAGAAAGGGATAAGTGTGTTCAAAGTGCGCAAAAGTGAACTCAACGACTTTCTTGAAGGAAGGATTGATCGAGTTACTTCTGTTGCTTACTCACAGGAAGACGGGTTAAAGGCAACAGCGGCCACATCATCAGCTCAGAGCCTGAAGGCAAAAGATGGTACCTTGTGGTTTGCTACTAACCGGGGAGTGGAGATGATCGACCCTGGAAATATCAAGCTGAATGCCAGAAAACCACCGGTGGCTATTGAAAAGGTGTTGATCGACAATAAACCGGTAACAGCAGATAGTTTGATCACCATTCCTGCCGGAAAGCACCGCATTACGATCAAATTTGCCGCCCTTAGCTATATTGCACCTCATAGTATTACTTACAAATACAAGTTATCAGGATTTGATGATGACTGGCAGGAGTCTCAGGATAAGAAGGAGATCAGTTACACCAACTTGCCCTATGGAAATTATAGTTTTCAGGTGCTGGCGGCCAACAGAGATGGTATCTGGAATGACGAAGGGGCCGTACTTTCCTTTTATATAAAACCGGCATTTTATGAAACGAATGCCTTTGCTGTGATGGCTATTTTGATAGTGGTTTCTTTGATTTGGCTAGTGTACTATCTCAGAATCAGGTCTCTAAAAAATGCTCAGCAGGAGTTGGCGAGGATAGTGGCGGTGCGTACTTCTGAAATCACTCATCAAAAAGAAGAGATAGAAGCACAGAAGGAGGCTATTGAGGCGCAGCAGCGACAGATCGAGGATAAAAATAAGGAACTGCAAAAGATAAATCTACGGCTGGAAGATATTGTGGAGGAAAGGACAGATCAGCTTAAAAAAGCGTATAAAGAGCTATTGGAGGTGAATAAGGAGCTGGACACCTTCATTTACCGTTCGGTGCATGATGTAAGAGGGCCTATTGCCCGCCTGCAAGGGTTGAGTCACTTAATTTCACTGGAAACGGCAGATCAGAAGATACTGGAGCTGGTGAATTTGTTGAATGTAACTGCTGAGGAAATGAATGATGTCTTTTATCGCCTGCTCAACATTGTTCGTCTGAAAGCCTCTGAACTGAATATTAATGAAGTAAATGTTGGTAAGCTCATAGACCGGGTGCTTGACAGGCTTTTGCCTAATGCAAGAAATGAAGTGCAGGTCAGCATTGACATAGAGGAGGGATGTCAGCTATTCTCAGATAAGGAGACAGTTGAAAATATTTTCTATCAACTGCTGGATAATGCTATTAAATTTAAAAAAGAAAACGAAGTGCCCCGTATTGAGATCCGTTGCAGGAAAATGAAAGGACAGACTGTGTCAATACAAGTGACAGATTATGGTTTGGGCATTCCAAAGGATATTACTACCAAAATATTTGATATGTTTTTTGTGGGGCATGACGAGATCAGTGGTAGCGGACTTGGGTTGTATACTGTTAAAACAGCAGTAAAGGTTTTAAATGGGAAAATACATCTGGTGAACGATGAAGAGGGAAAAACCACTTTCGAGATTATATTGCCGGCAAATGCTTAGTTAGCATGGTTATCAGAAAGAGGCAGCGTTACCGTAAATTCAGTGTACTCATGGATCTTGCTCTGAACAGTGATAGTGCCATTGAGCTTCTCAACTGTCATTTTAACTAAGTACAAGCCCAGACCACTTCCAATCGATTGGTTTACACCCTTATAGAACATTTCAAATACCCTGTCTATTTGTTCCGGATAAATTCCAATGCCGGTATCATAAATTTTGATGGTCAACACTTCGCTTAAAACAGTAATTTCAATTCGAATTTGGTGTTCAACCCCTCTGGGCTTTCTAAAAACCAGGGCATTTTCCAGCAGGTTCTGGATAATAATACCTAGCAGGTCCTTGTCGCTACTTACTTCAAGGTCTTCAGAGAAGTTCAAATAGTACTCAATATTGCCATCCTTTTCCAGGTGACTGAGCATGTGCCGGCCGGAGGCAACTAAGTCAGCAATCCTGACACTGTCTTTTCTGATCTGCGCATTGTTCAGGTCGTGTACCTGTGTGAGCTTGGAGATCAGCACTTTCATATTGTTGGCAGTTTCTTCGATCAGAGCTACGAAATTTTGATCTGCATCCGGAGGAACAGCCATTTTTGCCAGTGTGGACAAGCCACTGATCCTGCTGATCGGGCCTTTGAGATCATGGGAAGCCCGGTAGATAAACGTATCCAGCTCTTTGTTTTTGTTTTGCAGTTGCTGTAGGGTTTGCTTGATCTTTTTCGTGCGCTTCTCCACTTCTTTTTCCAGGTGATTATTTAGCTTTTGCAATGCTTCATTGGCGCTAAGGGTTTCATTCTGAGCAACCTGTAGTTCCCTGTTTTTTTGCTGAATACTGTCCCTTTGATTGCAGATCTCCTCATACTGATGCTGGAGCAGGTCTTTTTGCCGCTCAATCTCCTTTTTCTGCTGGATCACCTCGTAGGTTCTGTCTGCCACGATCAGTTTCAATCTCCTTCGCTGCATCCGGACCCTGAAAGTGTAGAGCAACGCAATAAACCAAATAAACAGAACTCCTAAAATGGAGAATCCGATGTATGCCCATACCGTTTGATACCACGGAGGCAGAATGGTAAATTCATAGGAAGCAATTCTACCTTCGGTGTCATAAATATTTTTAGCTTTTACATGAAAAGTATAAGTGCCTGCGCTCAGGTTGTTGTATTCTTTTTTAGTATCCGAGGTCCACTTTGACCAGCCGGGCTCGTTATTTTCAAGGTAATAACTATACACCGTCCTTTCGGGAGCCTCATAGAAAGCCGCAGCATATTCAAAGGTCAGGTTGTTGTCTTTGTATTCCAGTTCCGGTTTGAAATGGTCAGGTTGGTCGAGTATGATTGGTGGCACACCGGTCGTGTCAGTATTGTCATAATAATTTCCGTAGAAGATGACTGAATCGCGCACTGATACTCTGCTCACCAGCGTGTTAAAGGGGAGGGTGTAGTCTTTTTTAACAGTACGATCAAACCGGAAGAGACCTTCGCTGCCTCCGATCCAAATGTATTTATCGCCATCCGGGTAGATAGCGGTGATCTCCATTTCGGGTAGGCGCCTAAATGGAATATAATCCCTTACATATTCATCCCCCTCTTTTCTAAGCATTTCAACGTGAGCCGTTCGGTCCTCAGAAACTACCGAAATGATGTAATTGCCAAATTTGTCTTCTGCTATGTTATTGATATTGAGGCGTTCACTGATAATGCTGCTATCAGGTTCGAACCTTTCGGTTTTTTCGTTGAAGTGGTAGAAGCCTTTTGTGGTGGTGAATAGAAGACGGTCGTCTTTTTTGATGATTTGAATTTCGTTGATATCAGGAAGGCCATAGGTGGTGTCGTATTTGACGATTTGAGGGTTTTCAAAATTAGAGATTTTATAAATTCCATTGAATTTGGCACTGACCCATAAGTTGTTGTCTGTGTCATAAGTAACACTTCTATATGCGGGATTCGGAATATTTATTGTATATTTTTCAACCCAACTACCTTCTGAATATTCTAAAACACTTAAGCCATTATTATGACCTATATGTAGTAAACTGTCATCAAAACTGAGAAATGTTGATTCCGAAAAATTCTGGATTTTTAGTTTTTTTTTAATCACATATACGCCTTCCTGGCTCGCTGCTATTAGCTCATGCTGAGATGCTGCCAAATCCCAAATTTTACTATCCAACTCCTTAATTTTATTTAAGCTTTGATTAAAGAGAAGAAATAATCCCTCTGACGAACTAACATATACTTGATTATTAAAGCGCAAAATAGAGGTAGGAATGCCAAAAAACTTTGAGTTATTATTCCAATATTCCCATGGTGAAGATAATTCAATAAAAGATATACCTTCGTTTAAAGCACTCCATAAATTATCATGCGAATCAAACATCACATCCCTCACAGCATTTGTAATCAATCCCCCCCGTGCCTTATCAATAACTCTTTTTAATTCCAGTTCTTTATCAACTATACCTATCCCTCCATTTATCGTACCTAATGCGTAAAGATTTGACTTAATATGTTTGTCACTGGTAAGTAACTTATTTTCAATTAAGAAGCGCTCTGCGTTAGATTCTATGTCCTGAAAATCACCTTGACTGAAAAAATAAAATCCATTCTTGCTGGTTCCAATGAGTAGACTGTTTTGAAGATGCTCTTCAATCATTACTATTTCATGCTCTATAATACTTTTACTATGAGGAATTACATTAATTGTGTCTGAGACTATTTTTAGAATACCTTGATTACGTTGCGTAGTATAGAAGTTATCAAAGACATGAAAACCATATCGAAACACGCCATTATTGACAGGGGACCAATAAGTTAATTTACCATCGGTCCATCTTACTGTGAGACTGGGAGAGCTAAAATAGACACCATTTTGCGTTGGTATGACATGCCAAAATGGCGTTAGTCGTACATTGGAAGGTAAAAATTGGCTGAGCGTTACAAAATGAAGGTCACCTCTTAAGGTTGGCTGAAGATAGCCAAAGTCACCTAAGGTTCCGACAAAAATTCTATTTTTCTTGTCATGAGCAATTGATAAACCCGGTAATCCATTTTTAATAGGTAAGAATCGCCATTGAGAACCATTAAAATTTATTATCCCGTCATAATTCGCTGCATAAATAACTCCTAGATCATCTTGCATAACTTGCCAATTTGCAACTGAGGCGTTGAAATCTTTTCTATTATAGTTCTTAATCAGCAATGAACCGTTTTCTTGAGCGATGCCAGCTTTGGAACAGAAGAAATAGATAATTAAGATAGAAAAAAAATATACCCTTTTTCTAGAATTAAGTCCAAACGCAGGATGAAGATATGGCGCAATAAAAATTAACATTCATTAATTATAATGAATGTTAAAAATAGAGCTTGTAAGACAATAAAAAAATAGATCTATATTTTACTATTAGTATCTTTTATTTCTTTATTGCTTGAAGGTGTTCGGGAGTATATTTATTAGCTAAAGTATCATACCATTTAATTAAGGTTTCTGGCCCAAGTTGGTCATAAATTAAAGCATATTGATTTTTGATTCGATTTTCATACAACTCATTTTTTTGAGGGTTATTTTGTAGGTCATACGCAATTTGAATTTTCTCTGCTTGGGTTGTAGGCACATGATGTACTAAGGTTTTTAGCTTATTAAAGCAATATTCATAGTAGATCTTGCTGTGGAGAAGAAAAGTATGCCACATTTCATCAATCACTAGAAGAGACTTATCTATCAGCAGGCCTCCTTTATTATGAGATTTATTCTGCGCAGCCAGCCACAACCATTTTTTGGTTTCGGTAAATATGTCACGAGCTTCCTCAGAACTAACACTATATCTGTCCATAAAAGCGTTAATGACCACTTCTTCATTTTCGCAATCCAAAGCTTTAAGTAGATTATTCATATCTTTTTTTTTTAGTTAATAAAAGATGGTCCAGCGCGAATGCTATATCCACACTGGACAATTCTCTCTTTAAAAGGGTTCGCAGGTTTGGCAATTTCCCAGGCAAAATGGTGATTTTGTGTTTCCTTTTACTCTATTCTTTTCAAATAAAGCGTTGATTAAATCTTCCTTCTTATCAGTGGCTTTTACTTGTGGGGCGATTGTAGTGGTTGTAGTGTTCATTTTAATTATTGTTTTAGTTAAAAAAATGTTTAAATCTTATACAATAATAAAAATGAATTAGATAAATTGCAAGCAATATTATTTTAATATTTTTATAATTTATAAAAATAGTTATAATAATTTTATTAAATCAATATTTTGAAAAAACCTTTTAAAAAATCATTCAAATAATCCCATTAATTTTTTCGAAAAATGATCACTTTAGTTACTAACAACTCAAATCATATTGTTTCTCAATGAGTTATGTGATTACGGGCGGGTGATTATTGGCTGTAAGGATTAATGAGGGGCTTCGAGTAATGCTATCATTTCATCAATAGTTTTAGGTTGAGCTTATGATTAAATGGTGGCTCTCAAGACTGACTGGGAGCTTGTATATCCGGCAGTGTGAAATGAAATGTTGTGCCGGAACCTGGTTCGCTTTCTACCCATATCTTTCCCTGCAGATGATCCAGAATGTTTTTGCTGAGGTGCAGACCAATGCCTGTACCTCGTTCATTTAAAGTCCCTTTTTCACTGGACATCTGATGTATATTAAAAAGGTCGTCAATTTTTTCCTGGTCGATACCTATTCCGTTGTCTGATACACTTACAAAACATGCGTTTATTTCGCAGGAATAATTAACGATAATATTTCCTCCCGGGTGAGTAAACTTAATGGCATTAGAGATAAGGTTGCGCAATACTACCTTAAACATTTCCCGGTCTGTATGAATACCCATTTCACCAGAGCCGGTACTCAATAAGTTGATGTCCTTTTTTTCTGCTATTGGTCGGTACAGTTCGATTGTTTCTGTAATAGCCTCATTCAGCTTAAGGAAATGAATGTCAGGTTTGAAATCATCCTGCTGTACCTGTATCCACCTGATTATGTTTCTCGTCAGGTTGAGTGTATTAGCTATATCCCTGGAAAAGTTGTCAGAAAGTGCTAAAAACTCATCACCCTGAAGGGATGAATCCCTGATCATTTGTAAGGTCTGTTGAATGTTTGACAGTGGGCTTTTTATATCATGACTTAGAATGTATATCAACCTGTTTTTTATCTCATTGTGCATCTTTACCTCTTCATTCTTTTTCTTTATTGTTTGGGCATAGAGAAAAACCAGATGAGTGACCGGGTAGGAGACCAGTATCGAAATGATGACAGTTAACAGCAGGCCGTTGGTAAAGGATGTATAAGGTATGAATAATTGCAAAATGGCATAGCACAGCACAGCAAGCACACATGCCAGGATGGTGATGATATAACCTTTTTGTAGTTTTCTGGAGAGCTGAAATAGTTGGTTTTTTATCCTCACAACTTATTGGTTAATTGCTTAATGTACTAATAAATTTTAGATTTTGCCAGTGCTAACAAATTGATTAATAAATCATTATATTTAGAAGTATTTTGTGGTTGGTTTTCTTAATGAAAAACAATGTATTGCGCTCTCTTCATTTTACATTATATTGAAGGCTTTAATTCGCAGCAACAATTGTTAATAAGCGCTGTATAGAAATAGTGACCGTTGTCTAAATAATAGATGTATGAAAAAGTATGATCTGGTAGTAATTGGAGCAGGGCCATCCGGCTATGCTGCAGCAATGCGTGCAGTGGATTTTCGAAAGAAAGTACTCTTGATAGAGAAAAACAGAGTTGGTGGTGCCGGTGTAACCAATGGTGCCTTATCATCTAAAACGTGGTGGGAGATCTCCCGCGAATCGCACTTGTTGAGGAAACACCTGAAGCGCTTTAATATGGATATGCCGGAAGTTTCCTTTAAGGAAGTACAGGCTGAGGTAAACCGTGCCGTAGAGGAGCGCAAGGTACTTTTACAGGAGCATATGAATTTATTAAATTCTTCACTCTTTGCTGACCTGCTTGTGTTTAAGACCGGATCAGCGCGACTTTTAAGTCCTAATGACGTTGAAATAACATCCGGGGATGTGAAGGAAAGGGTAAAAACGGACTACGTGATATTGGCCACCGGTAGCAGGCCCAGAAAGCTGCCCAACATCCCGATTGACGAAAAGATCATCATGACCAGTGACGGAATAGAGCAGATGGAGGATTTCCCGGAAAGTATGGTAATCCTGGGAGCCGGGGTGATAGGCTGTGAATTTGCCACAATCTTTTCAGGGTTTGGAAAAACAAAGGTGCATTTAATAGATAAAGGCGAACGAATACTTCCTTTCGAGGATGAAGATGTGGTAAGGGTGATTGAACGCAATATGGAAAATAACGGGGTGCATATCCATAGAAATGCGCAACTGATTCGCATGGACATTGTTAGAGGAAGGGTGGAGTATGAGTTAGAATATGATGATGGATCTAAAGAGGTGTTTAATGTGGAAAAAGCCCTGGTTTCAGTAGGAAGGGTCCCGAATTATGAAGATCTGTGGGATGACAATGTTAGCATTGTTCTGACAAAAAGAGGTATAGAAGATAATGATACGCAAACCAGCGTTTCTAACATTTATGCTGTTGGGGATATTACAGCCGATATAGCATTGGTAAATGTAGGAGAACTGGAGGGGCGATATGCTGTGGAAAAGATCTTTGGAGAACCAAGACGAAAGCTGGTTTATGAGAACATCTCTACTATTATGTTCCTCAATCCAGAGGTGGCAGGCGTAGGGCTGAATGAAATACAAGCAGCCGAAAAAGGGATCGCCTATAAAGTGGTGACTTTGGACTACGCATGTATACCTCGTGCTATAGCCAAACGAAATACTCAGGGCTTCATCAAGCTTTTGGTGACCAACGATGAAAAAATGAAAATTCTTGGTATGCGTGTGGTGGGCAATCATGCTTCCAGCGCCATTCAGGCTGTGGCACTACTTATTAGCATGGATAAAGGTATTGAAGAGCTTGCTGAATGTGTGCACCCGCATCCATCGATTACTGAGGGGATACAGGAATGTGTGAGAATGTTGCTTGGAAAATCACTGTTTAAACCAGATGCCCTCCGAGGGAAGCTTTCATGCAGGATGTTTACTAATGGCGAATATGCAGATATATTGTTCTAAAACCACATTCGTTAACTGATACCACTTTTGAGCTTCTCCAGGTCGTCACGAGAAAGTTCAAGGTCACTTTCCAGACGGTAAAGGGTCGGGCGATGGATAAAAAACACAAAGAGTACGAGCGGCACCACCCCAAGTATTACAATTTTACCTGTAATAAAAGTGACAACACACGCCAAAAGTGCCGGGGCTTCTAAGATAGCAGCCTTTATGATGATACCGGTTTGGTACGCTGCAAGCTTTTTGTTCAGGGGCACGTTCTGTTGTTTTGCACTACCTACAACTTTATTGAAAAGAAAGGTGCTAACAGGCAAGGCTATTATGAGCAGAACGGGAGGAGCGTATAGAAGGAGTAAGTCTGCATGCTCTCCAGTCATTGGCCGCATATAATTGACTACAAGCACTGCTGTAGCAAATAATGTAACCATTACCGGTAAGGCAGTGTATATGATATTGAGGGTGCGAAATTGCTGATAGGGTGATGAAGCTTGTTGTTGCATGCTTCAATATATGAAATTTCGCTCAGCAGTCCACTGAATTTATAACAACGCAATGGACAGCCTTATAATATCAAGCAATATTGGTGTAAACGGCCTGCACATCATCATCGTCCTCTATCTTGTCCAGCATTTTTTCAATGTCCGCCATTTGTTCTTCCGTAAACTCTACAGGAGAGTTGGGCTCTCGTTTTAGTGAAGCATTGTTTACTTCAATGCCCATGTTTTCAAGTGCCGCAGACAAGCTTCCGAAGTTGGTGTAGTCACCATATACATAAACCGTACTGTCTTTCACTTCAATTTCTTCCATGCCCGCATCTATCAGCTCCAGCTCCAGCTCTTCAACGTCCATACCTTCTTTTTTGTCGAACTCAAAAACCGCATTTCTGGAAAACATGAATTCGAGAGATCCTGAAGGGACGAGGCTACCCCCGGCTTTGTTGAAGTATGATTTTACATTCGCCACGGTACGGGTCGTGTTATCAGTGGCGCATTCTACAAATACAAGCACTCCATGGGGCCCTTTACCTTCATAGTTTACTTCCACATAAGCATCAGCATCCTTTCCTTCGGCACGTTTAATAGCAGCCTCAATATTATCTTTTGGCATATTTTGTACCTTCGCATTTTGTATGGCAGTGCGAAGCTTGGCATTCATTTCGGGGTCTGTGCCCCCTTCTTTGGCTGCTACAGTGATAGCTTTAGCCAGTTTGGGAAACAATTTGGACATTTTGTCCCAACGTTTTTCTTTGGCTGCTCGTCTATATTCAAATGCTCTTCCCATAGTGTTAATATGAAGTTTCTGATGCCGCGAAAATAAAACAACTAACGTTTTCGGAGAAGAAAAATGTAAGAATTAATTGAAAGTAGACGTGAGATATGAGATATGAGACGTGAGATGTGGAAAAGGAGGGGCAGAAGTTCAAAGATCCAAAAGGGGTTAGGTTGCAGCACTTATAAATTACTCCTTATTTATCCAGTTTATTACTGATGATCTGATCGATAGAATACTTTCCACTGCCAAAAACAAACAATGTAATAAAGCCGAGAGCATAAAGAAGTGCAAACTCTTTCTTGCTGAAGGGATCATCTGCATGCACCATAAAGGCTGCCACGAACATCGTAGTTATAAGAGGAATTGTAGCCAGACGAGTGCCTAATCCCAGCAAAACAAAAATAGAGCAAAGGAACTCTGCAAAAACTGCTAATACCAGGGAGGCTGTGTTGCCTATGCCAAGGAAATCATAGAAAGCAATTTCCCCACCCTGAAGAAGTGTTTTAAGCTTTGGATAACCATGAGTAAGCATAAATGAAGATAGAGATATGCGTAATATAAATAGCCATCCATTAGCTGCTGAGATACGGAAACTTGTGGAGAAAGCTCTTTTCATGTTAGTATTGTGGTTTAGTATTGAGAAAGCTCGAAGACCGAAGCCGGAAGTCAGAAGTGTATCATTGAAGACTCCCGACTATATTACTCACACCTTTTTTGCCTACTGCTTTTGCCTACTGCCGACCATTCGTCCCCGGCTTGCCCTGGTCACTATCAGTATTGTCTATTTTAGGATATAAAATCTATGCTCATTTCATACAGGACAATAGTCGTTTTGAGCAAATATAGGATCATATGAGCGTTTAAAAAATTTATGCTTTGGTGACTTAACAATTTCTTAACAAGACCAGACTTTTTTATATATTCGCCTGTTATCAACACAATAGAAATATGAAGGTGCTACGAAGCCTTTACCTCATCATCAACTATAAGACATTTATAGTTACTATTCTAGCCATAGCCTCAACATGGCTATGTGGCTACTACCACGTAAAAGCAGAATTTCCCCTTACCGTTATAGGTATTGCTATTGTGTTTCCGGTAGTATTTTCCATAGATAGCGCTTACAAAAGAAGGGAAAAGGCACTGGCCATGCTGGGTGATTTTAAAGCGCACCTGCTAGCGATTTATTATGCTTCACGAGATTGGCTTGAGCCTGCTAATAAGGACTATGAATTGAAAATGAAAGCCCAATTGCTGGATATCTACAATTCGTTACGGGCATTTTTTACAGCGGACAGTAAACAAGTGTATCAGGCGGAAAAAGTGATCTTCGATAAAATTTCAAATTTGTCATTGCTGCTTAAAGAGTTCAGAGATTTGGGACTTCAGTCGGGAGAAATGTCGCGGGTGAGTCAATATATCAGTAAACTGGCGGTTTCAATTGAAAATCTTAAAGTAATACTTCATTACCGCACACCTATTACGCTACGGGCTTATAGCAAAGTGTTTATTTATAGCTTCCCCATTTTATACGGCCCATATTTTGGTTATATAGCTGAGCAATACAGCCCTGGTCTGGAGTATATGATGCCGGTAATGTTCAGTTTTATCCTTGTTAGTCTGGATAATATTCAGGGACACCTTGAAAATCCTTTCGATCAAATCGGGGAGGATGATATTAAGTTTGATGTCGAAGAATTTGAAGAGATGATCAGCTAGCATTAGCTAAAGTTGTGTTTGTAAGAAAACTCTAAGTGGCTTTAAGAAAACGTTGCCGCCAAAGGGCGGGACGAAGCGCCAAAAAGCGTACTGAGGTACATGAGCATTTTTGGGGCGAGCGTAACGCAGACATTGGCGTTTTCTTAATGTCACTAATTACGGTGAGTTCGATATAGTAGAACCGATTAAATTGTATTCGTATACAAAACAGCCCTTAAAAACCTCTTTTTAAGGTCATCTGAATTCTGAATGAAGAATCTTAACTTCCTCCCGTACCAATGACAAGTTTTTATTATACATTGATAATCAGATGATTATTAAATTCTCCATACCGTCATCCCTAACTCGGCTGGGGGTGCCAGGACGTAACGCAGTGAAGATCCGGGATCTCCTCGCTACTGGCAGTGTCCGGGCTTTTGCTTCTGCCCTGGATAAGGGGATCCTGAATATTTTCTCCGTTACTCCACGAAAATTTTGGATGACGTGGTAGTTTGGAAATCTAAGTGGCTTTAAAAGAGCGCCAAGGTCAAGCTCACCTCAGCATGTTTATATCATTGAAATTGTGCCAGGCGCCGGAGTTCTACATAAAGCTACTGCTACTCGTAGTAAGCTGCCACTTCATCCAAAGATTTACGCCTCAACCGAGGTACATAAGTCTCATGGGCCGGATACCCGACAGGGATGAGCAGAACGGGGCGCTCGTTAGCCGGGCGATCCAATAGTTTTGCCAGGAAATTCATTGGGCTGGGCGTGTGTGTAAGCGCTACTAAACCTGCGTGGTGAATAGCGGTGAGAAGGAAACCGGCAGCCAGTCCCACTGATTCATTGACATAGTAATTATTTCTCTTATTTCCTTTAGCATCAAGCTCATAAGCCCTTTTAAAAACGATGATCAGATAAGGAGCTGTTTCCAAAAATGACTTATGCCAGTCGGTTTGTAGTGGCTTCAGGTCTTCCAGCCACTCGGGGGTCATGCGGCCATGGTAGCTCTCATATTCTTCTTCCTCAGCAGCTTTTCGTATCTTTTTCTTTAGATCAGGGCTAGAGACCACGCAGAAGGTCCATGGTTGCTTATGAGCACCGGATGGGGCTGTTGAAGCAGTAAGGATCAGGTTGTCGATCACTTCTCTCGGTATGGGCTTGTCTGAAAAATCACGGACAGTCCTTCGTTGATCCATCCAGTGATAAAAATCGTTACTCCTCTGCACTACTTCCTCTTCAGTGTAGGTGTCTCTGTGGTATTCTTCAAAAGGGTAACCGTCTATAGTTTTGGTCTTAGGCATCTTCAGTCATTTAAAAATGATTGCTGCAATTTGAATGAATTAATATTAACCTTTTGTAACGAAGGTGACAAAAAATATCAGTTCACAGTTCACAGTTCTCAGTTCACAGTTCACAGTTTCCAGTTCACAGTTCACAGTTTCCAGTTCACAGTTCTCAGTTTCTTCGTTCACAGTTCAGTTCACCGTTTTCACCGATATTATTCGTGGTACCACTATTTGCATAGCGAAGATAGTGGTGCCACGAATAGCCACCAGCCACCAGCCAATAACCAATAACCAATAAACCAATCAACCATGCCTCTCCCTCAATACTTTAACTACATCATTCAATTCATACCCCTTGGCCGCCAACAGCACCAGGTAGTGATACATCAGATCGGCTGCTTCATTTAAAAACAGCACTTCATTATCATCTTTGGCTTCTATAACAAGTTCTACTGCTTCTTCACCGACCTTCTGGGCTACTTTGTTAATGCCTTTATTCAGTAGCTCATTCGTATATGATCCTTCTTTCGGGTTATTTTTTCTTTCCTGGATGGTGTGTTCCAGAAAGCTGAGATCCGCAGATTTATTTTTAACACCGAAGCAGGTGTCCGTGCCTGTATGACAAACCGGACCTGTGGGTACGGCTTCAATTAGCAGCGTGTCATTGTCACAGTCAACGTTAATGTTTTTTACCTCCAGAAAGTTTCCCGAGGTTTCACCTTTCGTCCAAAGCCGGGCTTTTGTGCGACTATAGAAAGTTACCTTGCCTTCTTTTAGAGTCTTCTCAAAGGCATCTTTGTTCATAAAACCCAACATCAGGACCTTCCGGGTAAAAGCGTCCTGTATGATGGCGGGAACAAGCCCGTTGAGTTTATCGAAGTCCGGTTGTATATTATTGGTATCCATTACTTATACTGCCTATCGTATGGCTATGTTTTTTTGTTTTAAATAATTTTTTAGTTCGGGGATGCCTATTTCCTTAAAATGAAAAATGCTTGCTGCCAGCGCTGCATCGGCTTGGCCGACAGTGAACGCATCATTAAAATGTTCCATAACGCCTGCACCACCGGAAGCTATGATGGGTATGCTCAGTCTTTCCGACATCTCTTTAAGCGCCTCAACAGCAAAGCCCTGCCTGGTCCCGTCATGATCCATGCTGGTGAATAGTATCTCTCCGGCACCCCTTTGCTCCACCTCTTCAGCCCAACTAAAAAGTTCTTTTTCTGTTGGTTTTGATCCTCCATGGGTATGTACGAGCCATTGTCCATCGACCATTCTTGCATCAATGGCCACAACGATACATTGGCTGCCAAATTCCTGCACCAACTCATCAATTAGCTCCGGCCTGCGCACGGCAGCAGAGTTGACAGAGACTTTATCCGCCCCGGCATATAGCAAGGGAGCTACATCTTCTACATTGCTGATACCACCACCTACAGTGAAGGGAATATTGAGATGCTTTGCAATATCTTTGACTAATTCTTTAAAGGTTTTACGGCCGTCATTAGTAGCCGTGATGTCCAGAAATACCAGCTCATCAGCTCCCTGTTCGGCATAAAGTGCCCCCAATTCAACCGGGTCTCCGGCATCTCGAATATTGACAAAATTGATTCCCTTAACCGTTCGGCCATTTTTTACGTCAAGACAGGGTATAATTCTCTTTTTAAGCATCCTGAAGTGATTTTAATTCATTCAATTTCACTTTACCTTCATAAATGGCTTTACCCAAAATAGCCCCTTCCACACCTATTTCTTTTAGTTTTACTAAATCATTGATGCTACCAACGCCCCCACTTGCGATGAGCCTGATGGAAGGGAAAATACGTAGCAGGTCTTTATACAGGTCAAGGTTGGGCCCGGTAAGCATACCGTCTGTGGCAATATCAGTACAGATCACATGATACAAACCATCACCCATGTACTTGTGAATCAGGTCTTCAATGGAAAGCGTTGTTTTTTCCGTCCATCCACTAATGGCTACTTTCCTTTCCTTAACATCTGCTCCCAGGATCAGTTTATCACGACCGTAGCGATCAGCCCATTCCAGTACTTTTGCAGGATATTTAACTGCAATACTGCCGCAAGTGACCTGTTTAGCCCCGCTTTTAAAGGCTATTTCAATATCCTGGTCAGATTTAATGCCGCCACCAAAATCTATGGAGAGTGACGTTTGAGTAGCAACCTTTTCAAGTACGCTGTAATTAACAATCCGACCTGCTTTTGCTCCGTCCAGGTCTACCATGTGAAGAAATTTCAGGCCTGCGTCTTCAAATTCCCTGGCTACTTCAATTGGATTTTCATTGTAGATCTTTTTTTTGTTATAGTCACCCTGGGTGAGCCTGACGCATTTGCCGTCAATAATGTCTATGGCTGGTATTATCCTCATAATTCAATAAAATTTTTGATGATCTGCTCGCCCTGTTTGCCTGATTTTTCAGGGTGGAACTGGGTAGCATAAAAATTATTTTTCTGAAGCGCCGCACTAAAGGGCAGTATATAGTCGCAAGTAGCCACAGTCTCTTCTATAACAGGCACGTAGTAGCTATGGACAAAATACATGTGCCTGTCGACTACATTTTGTGATATCCAACCGCTGTTTTTTGGGGTCAGGTTATTCCAACCCATGTGTGGTACTTTTTCACCCTTTTTGCTTCGAAACTTCTTTACTGATATGTTGAAGACGCCCATGCATTGCGTATCATTTTCCTCAGAGTGGTCACACATCAGTTGCATCCCCAGGCAAATGCCCAATACTGGTTGTTGAAGAGTTGGAATTAGCCGATCCAATCCAAGCTCCTGGAGGTGCCGCATAGTACTGCTTGCCTCCCCAACACCCGGAAAGATCACTTTATCTGCACTTTGGATCTCTTCAAAATTGCTGGTTAAAACAGGAGTGATACCCAATCGCTCAAGTGCATAGATCACGGATTGGGTGTTTCCTGCGTTATATTTTATAATTACTGTTTTCATTTTTTGTGTACGTTAGTCATTAAGAAAGTCATCCCGTCTTAGTAAGTTTCTTCACTATTGTTCAGAATGACCTGAAAAAAGTAGGGCGAGCGTAAGTTCTTTTGCTACAAAACCCCCTTTGTACTCGGTAACTGATAGTTCCCTGCTTCTTTTTTCACTGCCATTTTTATAGCTTTTGCAAATGCTTTAAAAATGGCTTCTATTTTATGATGTTCATTTTCTCCGGCCACTTTGATATTCAGGTTACATTTCGCAGCATCGGAAAACGACTTAAAGAAGTGATAGAACATCTCCGTAGGCATTTTCCCTACCATTTCTCTTTTAAAGTCTGCCTCCCAAACGATCCAGTTCCTCCCCCCGAAATCAATAGCCACCTGAGCCAAAGCATCGTCCATAGGAAGGCAGAAGCCGTACCTTTCGATACCTCGTTTACTTCCCAGAGCTTTGATAAAAGCCTCTCCAAGAGCAATGGCCGTATCTTCAATGGTGTGGTGTTCGTCCACTTCAAGGTCACCGATGGTGGTTATTCTAAGATCTACCAAACCGTGTTTTGCAATCTGGTCGAGCATATGATCAAAAAATGCGATTCCAGTTTTAACATCACTGTTGCCATTGCCATCCAAATTTACCTCTACGTCTATATTTGTCTCTCTGGTATTTCGTCTAACTATTGCCTTTCGTGGCTGCCCTGCCAGGAAGTTATAGATATCTTCCCAGGACCTGGTAGTGATCGAGCAGCAGCCTGAAAGATCATCCTTTTCAAGGCTGGCTTGTAGCGAGCCATCATTTATCAATATACCACTGCATCTGAGGTTGCGGGCAAGCATTACATCGCTCGTCCTGTCTCCAATTACAAACGAATTAGCGAGATCGTAACCATCAGCTAAGTATTTCGATAAAAGCGCTGTCCCTGGTTTTCTGGTGGGTTGATTGTCCTCCGGTTTTGTTCTGTCAATAATAATATCATTAAACGCTATACCTTCGTTTCGCAGGGTCTCAAGCATGCGGTTATGAGCCGGCCAAAAGGTGTCTTCCGGAAAGCTGTCTGTGCCCAGTCCATCCTGGTTCGTTACCATCACCAGTTCATAATCAAGCTCCCTGCAAATTTTTCCTAGCCAGGTAAAAACGCCCGGATAATACTCCAGCTTTTCAAGGCTGTCGATCTGTTCATCTTCCGGCTCGATGATCAACGTGCCATCACGATCTATAAAAAGTACTTTTTTCATGATTGATATTTTCTTAATGCTGTAAGTAGTGTTTTGTTCTCCTTTTCTGTACCTACTGATATCCGCAGGCAGTTTTCACAGTATTTAACTTTTGTCCGGTCTCTCACGATAATTTCTTTTTCTATAAGATACTTAAATATATCAGAAGCCTGGTGAAACCGTACTAACAGAAAATTGCTATTGCTGGGAAAAACCTTTTCTACTATGGGTAAGCTGGATAATTCCCTTTCAAGCCATTCTCTTTGCTGAAGGATGAGCTTCACCTCATCGGCCACTCTTTCCGGTTTTCCGAGCTTTTTCAGCGCTTCAGTTTGCGTGAGTGCATTAATGTTGTAAGGTGGTTTCACCTTATTGAATACATTAATCAGTTCTTCGGAGGCATATGCCATCCCCAGTCTCAAGCCCGCCATGCCCCAGGCCTTCGAGAAGGTTTGTAGTACGATTAAATTGTTGAACTTATTCAACATACCGGTAAAAGATGGGGTTGATGAGAAGTCTATGTAAGCTTCGTCAACAACTACAATTCCGTCAAAATCTTCCAATAACTTAATCACCTGGTTTTGATCCAGGGCATTTCCGGATGGGTTGTTGGGAGAGCAAACAAAGGCGACCCTGGTGTTTGCGTCTGCTGCCATAAGCATATCATCTGCAAAAAGCTCAAATTCTGACGATAGAGGAGTTTTTTTTATCGCGATGTTGTTGATAGCCGCTGAAACCTGATACATTCCGTAGGTGGGTTCCGGGGTGATAATGTTGTCTTTCCCCGGTTCACAAAACATCCTGATGATCAGATCGATGGCTTCATCGCTGCCATTTCCCAGGAAGATTTGCTTTTCAGAAAGGTTTTTCAGCTTTGCCAGCTCCTTCTTTACTGCCCGCTGATACGGATCCGGGTACCTGTTCATGCCAGTTTGGTAGGGGTTCTCATTAGCATCAAGAAATACCTCACCATCACCCTCAAACTCGTCACGAGCAGAAGAATAGGGTTGCAGGTTGAGTATGTTCGGTCTTATTTTCTCTAAAGCGTTCATTGTTCGATTTTTTATGCCATTCTTATGGTTACAGCCCTTTTGTGAGCCAAAAGCTGTTCAGCCTCTGCCATTTGTTCAATCGCTGGCCCTAAATTTTGAATACCTGCCTGTGTGATCTTTTGAAAGGTGATCTGCTTGACAAAGCTATCAAGAGAAACACCGCTGTAAGCTCTTGCAGTCCCGTTGGTTGGGAGGGTGTGATTGGTGCCGGAGGCGTAGTCTCCGGCTGATTCCGGTGTATAATTGCCTAAAAAAACGGAACCTGCGTTTAACACTTTTTCAGCCGCATCCTCAGCATTTTCTGTAGCAATGATCAAATGCTCTGGTGCATAATAATTGCTCAGCTTCAGGGCTTCATTAATGTCTTTTACCAGAATCGCTTTGCTGTTTGAAAGACTGGCTTTTGCGATCTCCTTTCTGGGTAGGTCCCTGATCTGTGTTTGCATTTCCTCATTTACACTTTTGATCAGGTATTCGTCTGTTCCAAAAAGGATCACCTGGCTGTCCCGGCCGTGTTCTGCCTGCGACAGCAGGTCAGCGGCTATAAAAGCAGGGTTGGCAGAAGCATCGGCAATAATGGCCAGTTCAGAAGGTCCTGCCGGCATATCTATTGCCACTCCATCCAGGCTTACCATCTGCTTGGCAGCCGTCACATATTGATTTCCGGGCCCGAATATTTTGTCTGCTTTGGGAATGCTCTCAGTGCCATACGCCATGGCGGCTATAGCTTGTGCTCCGCCAACTTTATACACTTTGGTTACTCCGGTAAGTTGGGCTGCATAAAGTATTGCCGAATTGATGCTTCCTTCCCGGTCGGGAGGGGTGCAAAGGATGATCTCACTGCACCCGGCTATGGTGGCGGGTATGGCTAGCATGAGTACCGTTGAAAATAATGGAGCAGTACCCCCGGGGATGTAAATGCCGACTTTTTCGATGGCCACAGCCTTCCTCCAGCAAGTGACCCCCTGCGATGTTTCTACAGGTTTTTCAACTCTTTTTTGGCTGCTGTGAAACTTGAGAATGTTTTCGGCAGCGACCTGAATGGCATTCTTTAATTCATCGCTGACCGCGTTGGTTGCAGCATCAAATTCCTGCTTGCTAACTATGAGTGTATCCAGTTTTACTTTATCAAACTTTTCATTGAGCTCAAAAAGCGCCTGGTCACCGCACTGGCGAACCCGGGTAA
The DNA here is from genome assembly GCF_000331535.1 of Fulvivirga imtechensis AK7. Lineage (GTDB taxonomy): Bacteria > Bacteroidota > Bacteroidia > Cytophagales > Cyclobacteriaceae > Fulvivirga > Fulvivirga imtechensis. Next base: position 71,573 of record NZ_AMZN01000048.1, read on the forward strand.
TAATGTTTTTGACAATACTTTCAAGGTAATCCGCTTCGAAAGAGGGCCGTTTTAAAAGCTCCTCTAATTCTGATGGGTTTGGGTATTTTATAATATTCATAATGGTCGTATTAGATGATCATTTTTTCAATAGGAACTACAAGTATGCCTTGTGCGCCAAGGGCTTTAAGCTGGTCTATGATGGCCCAAAACTCATTTTCATTGACCACTGAGTGTAGGGAAGACCATCCTTCCTGTTGCAGTGGTGTTACAGTTGGGCTTTTCATGCCGGGAAGCACCTTGGTTATGGCTTCTATGGATTCGTTGGGCGAGTTGAGTAACAAATACTTGTTGTTTTTAGCTGTATTAACAGCCTTGATGCGAAAAATGAGTTTTTCCAGTAGCTCTTGTATTTCATTATCCAAGGAATTATTCGCAATAAGCACTGCTTCCGATCTCATCACGGTTTCTACCTCTTTAAGTCCGTTACTCAGCAGGGTGCTGCCGGTGCTTACAATGTCGCAGATGGCGTCAGCAAGGCCTATTCCCGGAGCTATTTCCACCGATCCACTGATCTCATGGATCTCGGCATTGATATTTTTTTCCTTGAGGAATTTGTTGACAATGTTGGGATAGGAGGTGGCTATTTTTTTGCCTTCAAGTGAAGAAGGGCCATCATATTGCTTATCCTTGGAAACAGCAATGGCCAGCCGGCATTTACTGAAATCAAGGCGTTGTACAAGATCTACCTGCTTCTGCTTTTCTATGAATACATTTTCCCCGACAATCCCGATATCGGCTACTTTGTCTTCCACATATTGCGGGATGTCGTCATCTCTTAGAAATAATATTTCCGCAGGGAAATTGAAAGTCTCAGCCTTCAAACGATTTGGACCGTTGCTGAAAGCCAACCCGCATTCCTTGAGGAGCTTGACTGACTGCTCCTGAAGTCTGCCTGATTTTTGGACTGCTATTCTGATTTTTTTGTTCATGATCATTAAAATTGACAATAAAAAAAGGCTTGCCGCATGGCAAGCCTTTTTGTTTTAAATTAGTTTATATCTCTAGCTAAAACATATATCTCCCATGCATCAGATCGATGTTGAAATGATGATGGTGATGATGTAATGTGTTAGCGAATAATTGCATTTGTTCCTTTTGTTGATACGAAATAAGGTAATTGAATTTTATGATGCAAACACTTTCATAGAATTTTTCTTTTTACATACCCAATGACTGGTTCTCGATAGATGCCAGTTCGATCACTTTTTCGTACTCATCGGGGTTCAGGTCATTGAAGAAATAATGTACCGGGTTAATTCTTTTGTTGTTTTTGATCACTTCGTAGTGCAGGTGTGGGGCTGTAGACAGGCCTGTATTCCCTACATACCCTATAATCTGACCTCTTTTTACCTTTTGACCTTCTTCTACTTCAAACTCATGCATGTGTGCATACCTGGTTTTAAATCCGAAGCCATGATCGATCTCAACGAGCTTGCCATAGCCACTGAACCTTACTTTTACTTTGGTGACAGTTCCATCAGCCGTGGCATAAATGGGCGTGCCGATAGGAGCAGAGAAGTCAATACCGGTATGCATCTTCTTTACCTTGTAGACCGGGTGTATCCTGTTTCCAAATCCTGAGGCCAATCGTATTAGCTCTTTGTTGGATATAGGCTGGATGGCCGGGATAGCAGCGAACATTTTCGCCTTATTATCAGCTAACTGCACTATATCATCATAGCTTTTCGATTGGATGTACATCTTCCTTTTAAGCTTATCAACAGTTTCTGACAGGCTAAGAATTAGCTCTTTGTGGTCTATATTTTTATTCCGGATCTCCGCATAACGGTCAACACCTCCAATGCCGGCATCCCGGATGGAGGGATCTATAGGTTCTGCTCCGAGCACCACCCGGTAAATATCATCATCACGTTTTTCCAGGGCTGCCAGTATTTTGTTCAGCTTATTTACTTCTGCATTGAGGTTTTCATAGTAATATTCCAACTCTGCCACTTCATTTTTCAGCATTACTTCTTTAGGAGATTCAAAGTAGCTGTTGTATAGCATCAGCAAGCCTACGGCTACGGCAACGATCAGAGAAGATAAGCCAAGGAAATTAAGTATAACATCCTGTGTTTTAACCTTAACGCGCTCGTACTTACATGTTTCTGTGTCGTAATAGTATTTAATTCGTGCCATATCTTAATGTTGTTTAGGCCTGAACACCTTAACCACTTCATCATTGCATTCGATATAGGGGCCTTCCAGCAGATCTATACAATAAGGAATTGCCGGAAACACTGCATCTAAACACTCACGTATAGATTTTGGTTTCCCTGGTAGGTTGACTATCAAGGTCTTATTTCGGATACCTGCCGTCTGTCGTGATAGAATAGCGGTAGGTACGTACTTCAAACTTTCCTGCCGCATCAGTTCTCCAAAACCCGGCATCATCTTATCACAAACGGCTTCAGTAGCTTCGGGTGTTACGTCTCTTTTAGCAGGGCCGGTACCACCGGAAGTGATGATCAGGCAGCAACTTTTCTCATCTGCCATTTCTATCATCTTTTGTTGCAACAACTCCTGCTCATCAGGCAGCACAGCATACTCGCTTTCCCACTCCGATGTTATATATTCATCCAGCGTTTCCACAATAGCCTTTCCGGGAAGGTCTTCATAAATTCCCTGGCTGGCCCGATCAGAAACATTGATTATGCCTATTCTAGCTTTTTGCATAACTCTTGAATAGTAACTTTTCCGAACGGCCTTTTTTGAATACCTGCCGACCTTTATTCAACCCCTTTCTTATCTCCTTTTGATGCTCTTCAGGTAAATTTATTATATCCTTACATTCCGGTGAGCAACATCCCTGATGTTTTTCAGCACACTCACTGCACTGGATAAAAAGCAGATGACATCCATCATTTTTGCAGTTCGTGTGGTCGTCACATGGATTTCCACATTGGTGGCACACGCTTATGACCTCCTCGGAAATACGCTCACCCAGTCTTTCATCGAAAACAAAGTTTTTTCCAACAAATTTATTTTCAAGGCCCTGATTTTTTACCTGGCGAGCGTACTCAATAATGCCGCCATCTAACTGAAAAACATTTTTGAAGCCTTTATGTTTATAGTAGGCGCTGGCCTTCTCGCAGCGTATACCCCCTGTGCAGTACATGATTATATTCTTATCCTTTTTGTCCTCCAGCATTTCTTCTACAACAGGCAGCGCCTCCCTAAAAGTGTCTACATCCGGGCAGATAGCATTTTTAAAATGACCTACTTCACTTTCGTAGTGGTTACGCATATCCACAATGATAGTGTTCGGATCACCGGAGAGGTTATTGAATTCCTCTGCGGAAAGGTGGGTGCCTTTGTTAGTTACGTCAAAGGTGGCATCGTTAAGTCCATCTGCAACTATCTTCTTCTTCACTTGTATTTTTAACTTGAAAAAGGACTTCCCATCATCATCTACAGCTATATTGAGTCTGGTGCCGTTCAGTTGGGCAGACATATTCATATATCCTTCAAAAGCTTCAAACCGATCTTCGGGCACACTAATCTGTGCATTAACACCTTCATGAGCTACATAAATACGGCCCAGCACACCCAGATTACTAAGATCGATATAAAGTTGGTCTCTAAAAGCTTCGGGATCCTGAATGTTGAGGTATTTGTAAAATGAAAGCGTTACTCTCTGCTCCTCACTTTCCCTCAATTTCTCTTTTAAGATTTTTTTGTTTACTCGGTTATGTAATATCATTTTGCAAGAATGATTTTGTTTTAATCCGCAAAGATAACAATAAGATTTAAGAAAAATTCAGAAATATAAAGCCCTTACGGATATTTAGAACTTTGGTTCGAGTTGTCCACGCAGTAGTTTATTATATTCTTCACAGGTAAGGTAACCATGGTCATCGCTGTATGGACATGCTTTGTAGGTATCTCCAAAGGCGCCTTTTGTGATAATTACGCCCTTGCCTTTGCATACCGGACATATCACCTTTCCGGAAGGGCCGCAGTCGATATCATAGCTGGTGGTAAGTATATTCTGGGCTTCTTTTCTTTCACCCTCACGAACCACCAGAAATGCTTCTTTGGATCTATCCAGGTATTCAATGGATTCGTCATAAAACTGGCCGGTTGTTCCACGTAATTGAATATACTTGTTAAGCCAGTCTATGCTTTGGGTATATTTTCCCAGGTAAAAGGAATTTTTGCCAAAGTAAAAGCACAGATCGGTAGGGACTACCTTGGCAGACTTCAGGACCTCCTTAAAACGGGTGTTGGCCTCTTCATGTTTGCCATCCGCCATCAGTTCAACACCCTGGTCCATGATCCTCATAAGTTCGGCATGCTTTGCTTGCTCTGCATTGCGGACCTGCTGGTTGATCTTTTCTTGTTGTGTTAACTGTGCATAGCTGAAGCAACTGTAGCATGTAAATAACAATACTAAAAATCTATTCATCAATGTAATTCCTCTTATCCAAATTGAGCCATTCGAGGGTCGAGTTACAAAATATATCCTCTATAGTCTCTTTTGGTAAATTCATTTCTTCAATAAACTTGCCAATTTCGAGATCTCCAAGAGGAAACGGGTAATCAGACCCAAGAGTTACTTTCTTTGAACCTTGCAGGTCCAGCACATATTCAAGCATTTTAGGGTCATGCGTAATGCAATCTACCCAGAATTCGCCTAAATATTCACGTGGGTTGACCGGATTGTCAATCGCAACAAGGTCGGGACGACAATTAAAGCCATGCTCTACTCGTCCAATGGTAGAAAGGAAAGAGCCACTGGCATGAACAAAATTAAAACGAAGCTTAGGAAGCTTTTCCATGACACCTGAAAAGATCAGGCTACAGATGGCCCTGGAGGTTTCGGCCGGCATACCCACCAGCCATGGCAGCCAGTATTTGGTCATACTTTTCATTCCCATCATGTTCCATGGGTGGACCATAACTGCCAAATCCAACTTCTCACAAGCTTCAAAAATAGGGAAGAAGCGGTCTTCGCTGAGATTTTCATCATTGATATTGCTGCCAATCTGGATGCCGGGAAAGCCTAATTCTTTACAGCGTTCCAATTCTTTAATGGCCAGATCTGTGTCCTGCATAGGTACCGTTGCCAGGCCGATGTAGTTTTTTGGATACTGCTCGACAAGTTGAGCAATATGGTCGTTCAAGAACATGGAAAGGTCAAGACAATCAGCCGGCTTAGCCCAGTACGAAAACATCACCGGGATGGTACACACCACTTGTACCTGGGTGTTAAACTGTTCGTATTCTTCAATCCGAATATCGGGGTCCCAGCAATTCTCCTCAATTTCTCTAAAAAACTGGTTGCCTTTGATCATTTTAGCAAACCCTTTTTTATGGTGCTGCAAGTATATGAAGTCCCCATACCCAAACTTTTCTGTCCAATTGGGCATTTGTTCAGGTATAATATGGGTGTGCATGTCAATTTTCAGCATAAGGCGGAATTAGGTTTAGCTAATTCTACAAAACTATCAAATCAAAGGGAAAATTGCGGGTGCTGAGGATGTTTTTTAAAGGTGGACATACTGTGAACTGTAAACTGAGAACTCAGAACAGAATCAGTGCTTCTTTTTGGGTACAGGGTCATAGCCGCTTGTACCCCAGGGATGACATCGTGAGATACGCTTCATGCCCATCCACGTGCCTTTGAAAGGCCCCCACTCCCGTATGGCCTCGATGGTGTACTGAGAACATGTAGGGGAGTGGCGGCAATTAGACCCCAACAACGGACTTATTGCCACCTGGTAGAATCTGATTGGAAAAATGAATAGGTTTTTTAGAAACTGCACGTGTTAAAACAATAGATCCAACAGGATAGTTTTTTAATTGCAACTTTAAATTACCATCTCACCCTCAATGTTAAAACTGTCTGAGAGAGCCTGCCGCTCCGATTCTTCTGCTAATCATCCAGGCCGGATTTATTACTATGCAATGGAATATTCGGTTCCTTCTTTGCTGTCTTTAAGTACAATACCCAGGTTCTTTAAATCATCTCTGATCTTATCGGAAAGCTGATAATCCCTGGCTTCTTTAGCATCTTGCCGTAGCTTCATTAGCACTTCAATTACTCCATTAAGCAGATCATTGCTGGTTTCTGCCTCTTCCCTGAGGCCGAGTACTTCAGTGATAAAACCCTGATACCGCGAAACGAGCTCTGCAAAAGTTTCCTGGGTGAGATAGCCCGTTTTTATATTACCTGTTTTAAAATTGTTCATCATGGTGGTGATCTCAAAGAGTACCGCCAGGGTTTTAGCAGTATTGAAGTCATCACCCATGTTCAGAAATAAGCCATCAATAAGTTCTTTTGTCTTTGTTTCAAGCTCTCCATCCACATCGTTTTGTTCAAAAGGGAGGTTTTTGGATACTTTATACCCTTCCATAAGCCTTTTATAACCCTTTTCTGCGGCTATAAGCGCTTCATTGGAGAAATCAAGAGTGCTTGAGTAGTGTGATTGTAGCATGAAAAAACGTACAACCATAGGGCTGAAACCTTTCTGAAGAAGCTGGTGTGTTCCGGCAAAAAGTTCACGAGGCAAAAAAGAATTACCCAAAGACTTGCTCATTTTTTGGCCGTTTACGGTGAGCATGTTGGAATGTAACCAGTATTTTACAGGCTCTTTCCCGGTAGAACCTACCGATTGTGCGATTTCACATTCATGGTGAGGGAATATCAGGTCCATACCACCACCATGGATATCAAAGCTTTCACCCAGGTATTTGGTGCTCATCACGGTGCATTCAAGGTGCCATCCCGGGAAACCTTCACCCCATGGAGAAGGCCACCGCATAATATGTGTAGGAGAGGCCTTTTTCCAAAGTGCAAAATCAATTTTATTCCTCTTCTCATCCTGACTGTCGAGGGTGCGGCCGCTTTCCATCAACTCTTCAATTTTACGTCCTGAAAGCTTCCCATAGTTATGGTCTTTATCATATTTGGAGACATCAAAATAGACTGATCCGTTAACCTCATAAGCCAGGCCTTTGTCGATCAGTTGCTGGACCATCTCTATTTGTTCTACAATATGTCCTGTGGCAGAAGGCTCTATACTTACAGGCAGTATGTTGAACTGCTTGAGTACATCATGGAAATCGTTTGTGTATTGCTGTACTATCTCCATGGGTTCAAGTTGTTGAAGACGTGCCTTCTTCGCTATTTTATCTTCCCCTTCATCGGCATCGCTTTCCAGGTGGCCCACATCTGTGATGTTACGGACATAGCGTACTTTGTACCCCACATACATGAGGTACCTGTAAATAACATCAAAATTTAAAAAAGTTCTGACATTACCCAGATGTACATCACTGTACACGGTGGGGCCGCAAACGTACATTCCCACATATTCTTCGTGAATTGGCTCAAATTGTTCTTTCTTGCCGGATAAGGTATTGTGCAGGTTGATCGGATACTTTTCTTTTAATGTCATTCAGGTAAATTTTGATGCCAGTGCATGCTTAAAAATAAGACAGATCAAAGTTATTACAAACGACTGGCATCAAAAATTAGTTGCTATAGTTTTTTCAGCTCCATATGAAAGAAAGGATACCACTTTTCGCCATCGGGTGAATAATGACCATCTTCTATCCATGTGGTTTCAGTGAAATCAATTGTATACTTTATCGTACCTCCGGTGGGAGTTTCAAACCACCATATTAGATCATCTCCTTCAAATTTGGCCAAAGCAGCGGTATGCCCCTTGTCTCGTGTGTAGGTATTAAAAATGTACCGGCCCTGCACCTCATCGAAATGCAATACCGCAAACGCTTCGAATACTATTTCTTTTGTTTCCGGATGCCTTCCCTGGCCCTCGACAACAAGTATCTTTCCATCTAATTTGGAATATATGTGCTCAGTTTGTTTTACCAGATGTCGTTCCTGGCTCCCTTGCTGGTACCAGCCTGTGCCGGACCATTTTCCCTGTAGCTTAGAAAACGCTTCCATTTTTTCTGCTGCTACATTACTTTCCTGCTGTGCTTTGCAGACAAGAGCTCCCTGTAAGATAAGGACTAAAAGGGTGATTGTTAGGGTCTGTGTTTTCATGTCTTTAGATATTTATGGTGAATTTTTAAAAGTTGATAATAGCCCTGAAGCATATGGTTTGCTTTGAGTGCAGGGCTATTTTTTTAGTCTCAGTGGTGCTCAAAAGCCCCTTACAGTTTTCGAAATTGAAAAACCGCATGCAGCGCTTGATAAATACTGCCGGTATTATTCGGATGATGATTTTCATATTTATAAAGTAGTTTACAATGTAAACTAAATAGATAAAAAAATTATTTTTTAATATACTGCTGTAATGTGTTGACGTAATCTTCAAAAGCTTTTAGTCCCTTTTTTGTGATTTTGCAGGTGGTCAAAGGCTTCTTCCCTTTGAAAGTTTTCACCACATCAATATAACCCGCACTTGAAAGCTTGTCTATCTGGACACTTAGGTTACCCGCTGTGGCATTGGTTTTTTCTTTAATGTAGACAAACTCTGCGGACTGCACACTTACTAACAGCGACATCACTGCCAGCCGGAGCTGTGAGTGTAGTAATGGATCCAGATCTTTAAAAGCAGACATTCTAATTCTGTTTTTTCAATATATAAGCAGGAATAAGATACCCGAACAAAATTGCAATAGCCATGATCAATGAAGAATACTCCATCGGAAGATAGAATGTGATAGGAGTAAAAATCCAGAAGGAGCTGCCTCCTATGATCAAAGGTTTAAACCTAATGATTAATCCGCTAATAAAGGTACATAACCCGACAAATAGCATGATCAATGGTGTTATTTGATAGTTGATATGCCGTCCTGCAAAAATTACGACCAGTATAGAGAATGTAAATCCGATCCAGGTCCACATGATCAGGGTGTCACTGTACGTCTTCACGGTTTCTCTTTTGGATTGCCTGTATCCATAGAGCATAGTTATGATCCAACCGGGGATGCCGATAAGCCAGACCAGGTAGGGAGCATTAAAATCTGTGAATATGGTAAGATAAAACTGAGCGAGGCTGGCAACAGCGGCTATCCAGCCCCAGAAGATAAAATAAAAGCTGCCGTCCCGGAAGTTTCCCTGGGCGGTTTTGATCATTTTGGCAATGATCTGCAAACTTTCTTCGCTTGTTAACGGATGTTTCTTGTCTTCCATGATTGTTAATTTTTATAAATGTAAAGTAGTTTATTTTGTAAACCAAATGTTTATGTTAAAATTTGAAGGAAGGCGTTATTTTCCCGGCGCCTCATCCTGAATCCCTCTCCTAAAGAGAAGGATTTTTGAATCAGTCTTGGTGGGGGTAAATAATGCATTCACAGAGACACTCCACTTCTTTACTTCGAATTTGGCTTCGGGTAAAGCAACCTTCAAATCATTCCACTCGTCAATTCCCGGGGTGGTCCGAAATTTGTCCGATCAGGTTGATTTTTTTCTAAGGTACTTTGCACTTATTTTAGCAGGAGATTGAACGATATCAGTATGTTTACAGGAATAATTGAGGCTCTTGGTACGGTTAAAACTATTAAAACCGAAGGTAGCAACAGGCATTTTGAAATAGAAAGCGCTATTTCTGATCAGTTAAAAATTGACCAGAGTATTGCGCATAATGGTGTTTGCCTTACGGTAACGGCTGCAAACGACAAAAGACATTGGGTTACTGCCATAGACGAGACACTGAAAAAGTCAAACCTCGGAGACTTTAAACCCGGTACTCAGGTGAACCTGGAGCGTTGTATGCTTAACAACGGACGTTTTGATGGTCATATAGTTCAGGGCCATGTTGACCAGGTTGCCGTTTGTAAAAGTATAAAAGAAGAGGAGGGAAGTTGGATTATAGATTTTGAATATGACCCGACATCAGGAAATGTGACCGTTGAGAAAGGGTCTGTCACGATCAATGGTATTAGTCTGACGTGCTTCAATTCTCGTGCAAATGGTTTCAGTGTAGGCATTATACCGTATACATTTGAGCATACCACTATGCACCAGCTAAAGGTTGGTGACAAGGTGAACCTTGAGTTTGATATTATTGGGAAATATGTGCAGCGCTTATTAGGGAAAGCCTAGACGGGATAATACTTTCTTCTTACCCTATCGCTGAGGGTATAAAAAAGCCATCCCATTGAAGTTCCTATCACCGCTCCCACGATAATGTCTCCCGGATAATGAACACCAAGATAAACGCGCGAGTAAGAAACAATACCTGCCCATAAAAAGAGCCAGCCTATCCATTTGTATTTTTCCTTAAAAAGTGAGTATAGAAAAATAGCCAATGCAAATACATTTCCTGCATGGGAAGAAGCAAAGCCATATCTGCCTCCTGTGTAACCATTAACTATATGTACCAGTCCTTCAAGTTCGGGGTCACGCGATGGTCTGTATCTTTCGAAAAAGGGTTTCATAAACCCTGATAGTATTTGATCCGAAGCGGCTATGGCCAGCCCTATGCCTATAAGCCAGATGATGGACTTCCATTTATACTCTTTGATGATAAGGTATAACAGCCAGGCATAAAAGGGTATCCATATGAGTTTGTCAGAGACCCAGAACATAATACTGTCTAGCCAACTGGTGTGTAGTCCGTTGAGGAAAAAGAAAAGCTCTTTATCTAGTTCTATTAATGTTTCCAGCATTTATAAACGCAGTCTTTGGTCAAATTTAATGTCTTCTATGGATCTTACCTTTAGGTTTATGATATCCTTATGTAATGGATTTACCAGATAATTAAATTCAAGGGATGATTGAGCCGATGGCACTTTCAAAAGTACAGACTTTTGCGACATCAACCATTTCAAAGAAATTTCCTTTAGATCTTCAACATAAGGGTAGTTGTCCCAATCCTTCGGCAGTTCTTTTTCTGTTACTTCTACGGGAATTATATCGTCAGGAATTATTGCCGTTAACAAACAAAGTCTTTTAGGTAGAAAGCTGGAATTGGCTAGAATTTCTAGCTTGGCCAGCGAGATATGTTCCGAGAAGTAAATGATACGCGTTCCCTTATTATGCCACCTGCCTGAAGCATATAAACCGCCTGTTCCGGTTAGGTCACGGATATGTTTGCAACTGGCTATTCTGTACAAATACATATCAGGAGTATATACCCCATTCGATGCGAGCTAACAGGTCTTTTAACTCTTGCCTTCCAATTGGAGAATTAAGGAGTGACAGCGGTTTGTTATTCCCAAGTGCGACATTTTTGGTGTGCAGCCATACCCGAAAATCTTCTTCATCGAGAAAAACTTCTATGCCTTTGGCCCAAACTGAGGCTACATCAATCGCACTTTCAGACTCTTTTTTATCTAGCTTTTGATTGAGCTTGTATCGTCTTTGAAGTGTGCTTTCAGACATGTCCAGGGTTTGACCTATTTCTCTATTGGTAAACTGCATTCTCTTTTGGAGCTTTTGTAAAACAGATATTGGGAGGCCTTTTTCTGCCACTGTCAAAAAATCAAGCATATTCCTTATCTTTTGACCTATGACGTTCACCCCTCCCAGGAGTTGGATAATAAGCTGTAGTGTGTTATTATCACCATAAAAAATGGCTGGTTCATTTACTGTTCTCGCTAAAGATTTTCTTTCATATGAATGTTTTTTTTCTGTCATATAACAAATTTAATCCTTTTTTCTGGGTTTCCAAATTTTTATAAATATTATCCTAGCCAATTAATATCTTTTTTTAATAGCCTCAGGGTTTGTTCTTCCGAAGAGTTAGCTGTGGGTTGGTAGTCATACACCCAATTGGCCTGGGGAGGAAGACTCATGAGTATGGATTCTGTTCGGCCATTGGTATCCAGTCCGAATTTGGTGCCCTTATCCCAAACCAGGTTAAATTCTACATATCGTCCCCTGCGTAACATTTGCCATTGTTTTTCCTTTTCACCAAAAGGAAGGCCGCAGTTTTTATTCATAAAATGTGTGTAAACAGGTGCAAATATTGACCCGACATCTTTTACAAATGAAAATAATTGTTCTTTTGATTTTTCCTGATCGGGGCCTAACCTGTCAAAGAAAATGCCACCGATACCGCGGGTTTCCTGCCTGTGTTTGATATAGAAATAATCATCTGCCCACTTTTTGAATTGAGGATAATACCCATGGTCGTGGTTATCGCATACAGACTTCAACTGCTGATGAAAATATTTTGCATCTTCTCTATCCACGTAGTGGGGAGTGAGGTCGATACCGCCTCCAAACCACCAGGTGCCCACCTTGCCTTCCTCAGTGGGGGAGGTCTCAAAATACCGGACGTTCATGTGAATGATGGGCACCATCGGGTTTACGGGGTGTAAGACGATGGAAACCCCACTGGCAAAAAAATCAGATTTGGGAAGGTTAAGCGCCTTCACAATGTTATCGGGTGCAGAGCCAAAAACCGCGGAAAAATTTACACCTCCCTTTTCTATTATGTTTCCATTGGTAATAACTCTCGTTCTGCCACCTCCGCCTCCTTCTCTTTCCCAAAGGTCTTCCCGGAAACGACCCTCGCCATCAGCTTCTTCTAATTGTCTGCAGATACTGTCCTGTAACTTTTTAAACCAGTCTACTATTTCTTCTTTATCCGTTGCCATTCGGCAAAAGTATCGAATTGAACTTACGTAGTACACATTGCAAAGGCTATTTCTTCACTGAACACCGGGTATGTTTTTTGTCAGCGGGGAGATTCCTTTGGGATAAATTCCTTAAATTCGCAAACGATTGAACAAACGATCGTTTGTTTGGAATGGTGGATTGAAGAACCGAAAAAAAGACTGAAATTACATGCCTGAGACCAAAGCCGCATCTGCAAAAAAGAAGGTAAAATTGCCCATTAATAAGGAAGTATTGTTAAAGGCCTGGCAACTGATGTGTACGGCCAGCAGAATGGCAGAAACCTATGATGAGAACAAGGAGATCTGCAGCAAGTATGTGCATAGCACCTCTCGCGGTCATGAGGCCATTCAATTAGCCGCGGGAATGCAGCTTAGAGATTATGACTTTGCCTCGCTTTATTATCGTGACGAATCCATTTTGCTGGGAATTGGCATGCAGCCGTATGAATTGATGCTGCAATTGATGGCTAAGGCAGACGATCCTTTTTCTGGGGGCCGGACCTACTATGGGCACCCTTCACTTAAAAGAGATGGCTTTCCAATCATACCTCACCAGAGCTCTGCTACGGGTATGCAGGCTATTCCTGCTACGGGGATGGCTCACGGCCTGAAATACCTCGAAAGCCAGGGGCTCCTCCCTGATGGCAAAAATAAATCCGTTGTGCTATGTTCGCTTGGCGATGGTTCGGTTACAGAAGGGGAGGTGTCCGAAGCTTTTCAAATGGCGGTTTTGAAGAAAATGCCCATTGTATACCTGGTTCAGGATAACGACTGGGGGATATCCGCTACCGGTAAGGAAATGCGTACAATGGATGCCTACGAATTTGCAGCGGGATTTAAGGGAATGGAACGGATGAGAGTCAACGGAGCGGATTTTGTGGATTCCTATATGGGTATGCAAAAGGCTTTTCAATATGTAAGAGATAGAAAGGGGCCTGTTTTGGTGCATGCCAAATGTCCTTTGCTCGGACACCATACTTCTGGTGTTCGTAAAGAGTGGTACCGTGGTGAGGAAGACCTTAAACTTCATTCCAAAACGGATCCCATACCCATTCTTGAAAAATATTTGCTGGAGACAGGGGTGAGTAAGAAAATACTTCAGGAGCTGAAAGCAGTTGCGCTGGATACCGTGGCCAAGGATTATGAATATGCGCTCAATTCGAATGATCCCGATATCAGGGAGTTCGACTCACACGAATTTGCTCCTACACCTATTTTGGAGGAAAAAGGGGAGCGTCATCCGAAGGGGGCTGAGAAAGTGGTTATGGTAGATGCGGCATTACATGCGGTAGATGATATTCTGAAGAATCACCCCGAAGCGCTTTTTTATGGGCAGGACGTAGGCGGTACGCTGGGAGGTGTGTTTCGCGAGGCAGCAACTCTTGCCAAAAAATATGGTGACGAGCGCGTGTTCAACACACCCATCCAGGAAGCATACATTGTAGGGTCGACAGCCGGAATGTCTGCTGTTGGGGCAAAAGCTATTGTGGAGATCCAGTTTGCAGATTATATATGGCCGGGTATCAACCAGTTGGTAGAGGAGCTCTCTAAGAGTTGTTATCTATCGAAAGGAAAGTTTCCCGTTCAGTCGCTCATTAGAGTGCCAATAGGTGCATATGGTGGCGGTGGCCCGTATCATTCCGGTAGCGTAGAGTCAACATTACTTACTATTCGAGGTATAAAAGTCGTTTATCCATCAAGCGCTGCGGATATGAAAGGACTTCTAAAAGCTTCTTTCTATGACCCTAACCCGGTGGTATTGCTTGAGCACAAAGGCTTGTACTGGTCTAAGGTACCGGGTACTGCCGATGCGAAAACCCCTGAGCCTGATAAAGATTACATCATTCCACTGGGTAAGGCCAATATTGTAGTGCAGGCCGAAAAGGAAAGAATTGACAAGGGAGAATCTGCTGTGATCATTACCTATGGGATGGGCGTATACTGGTCTAAAGCAGCTATAAAGAACTATTCGGGAAGGGTTGAAATTATGGATTTAAGAACACTTAATCCGTTGGACTGGGAGGCGGTGACTAACAGTGTTAAAAAACATAGCAGAGTGATGGTGCTGACAGAGGAACCATTGCTAAATTCATTTGCTGAATCTTTAGCGGGAAGGATTTCAAACGAGTGCTTTAACTACCTTGATGCCCCCGTTGAGATACTGGGAGCGGCCAACTTACCGGCTATTCCACTTAATGTGGACCTGGAAAAGCAGATGTTGCCTAACCCTGAAAAAATAGCCAAAGCCCTTGGAGAACTCCTTGACTATTGATCTGGAACCTGTTAGTGGAAGAGGAAGTTAGAAAGGGTAGCCAATACCAATATTAAATACAACGGCTTCTGCTGCTCTCGGTGTAAATGGTGGGTCATAAAAACCTGAAGAGAGGATAAAGCGTTTTCCCCTGGCTCGTGCCGGGTCATACACCTTTAGTCCGGCATCAAGTCGAAGTACCAGGAATGAGAAGTCGAACCTGAGGCCCACCCCTGTACCTAAGGCTATTTCTTTATAGAACCGGTTTAACTCAAATTGTGCGCCTTCCCGGGATTTATCTTTTTCGATGGTCCAGATATTTCCAAAATCGGCAAAAAAGGCGTAGTCAATAAAGCCTATCAGGTTTTTCCTGATCTCAATACTTCCCTCCAATAAGATCTCTCCTTGCTGCTCAAAGTTATAGCTAACCCTGAATGTTGATGAATCTATCGGAGAAAATGATCCCGGGCCCAATCGTCTGGGGCGCCAGGCGCGGATGCCATTACTGCCCCCTGCGAAGAAGTATTTTTCATATGGAAGAATCCGGTTATCGCTATAAGGTTTGGCAATACCCCCATTTAGCCGGTAAGCCAGGGTTGTATTTTTATTGATAGGGTGTATTTTTCTGTAATCAATATTGGCTTTGATATATTTGTAATACTCCAGGCTATCTCTTTGAAGGATTTCAGTTCCCCAAAAATTCAATGTAGTACCGCCACTCTCAAGATAAGCCCTGAGAAAGGACGAGTTGGTAAAGTTAAAGCCGTAGCTATTTAGGTTCCAGGTAACACTAAAGCTCATGCTACTCACAAATGATGGGCGGAACGTATTGATAAGCCTGTTACCTTTGCTTTCAAGCACTTCCAGCGTATCTAAAAAGCGGGAACTAAGATTTGAGTTAATCATACTTACATCAGTAGCCGTAAGGCTGTAAAGTGTTCTGTTCTCATTTTGCCAGGTGTAAGTGTTTGAAAAATTTAGGTTTTCCCTAATATATTCAGGTCGATCAGTATAAGTATATCCTGCCAGCAGGCGGGTTTTAGGGTTGATCTTGCCAAGGCGTTCCTTTGCAGTTGAACTTATGGGTAATACGAACTGTGGGAATGTCAAGCTTGCGTTGACTCCTGCTTCTACACTTGTATATACATCTTTAACTTCTGTAGCGGGGGCTACCCCTTCCATTCCTATTCTGCCATTGATCTCAAATATCTCTAATCCCCGGAATACATTCCTCTTCTTGAATGATAAATTGTAAAAAGGTCCGGGAAAACCTTGTGTAACATTCACTCCAACCTCATTTGTCCATTGATACCGGTTTAATGGGCTGGTGAAGATATTAGCGATCAGGGTCCCTCCGGAGGAGTCGTAATTTATATTAATAAAACGGAAGTGATCCAGGTTGGCCAATTGCCGCTGTGTACTAAAAGTATTGGATTTGCTGTAAACACTGTCCTTTTTAATAAGCACCCGCCGGCTGAGTATCTTTTTATTATACTGATCCTGGTAGTACCGGTAAGTAATGCCCCGGTATGTCTCGACTTGCCTTAAGGAGTCAGATATTATGCCACTACCTGCATCAGTGGTAAAATTAATAGAGTCCACTGTAAACACTTTGTGATACCCTCGTTTTGCAGGTTTGTTGATAGTTGTTTGAATAGCCACTTTTCTATCACCACGATAAGCAGTGTCTACATTGAATTCGATATATTGCCTGCTGAAGTCGAAGTAGCCGTGATCTTTTAATAACAGGTCAATTCTTTCCCTTTCAGCAGTCAGTTTGCTCTGGTCATAGTTCTGCCCTTTTATCAGCAGGCTTTCATCACTGTTATTCAGAATTTTTGTTATAGCTGAATCTCCCGCTTGCAGCAGCAGTGTATCTAATTTATAGGCGGGCCCTTCATTAATATTATAAATGACAGTCACCTTCTTGCCTGAAGTATTAAGAGAAGTATCTACTTCGGCCTTGAAGTAGCCTTTGGAATTCATATATAATTGTAATCGCCCCATGGTTTGCATGGTTTTGAACGAATCATAGACGGCCACTGGTTCACCCCAACGCATCAATACATTGCCTTCCTCAATGGTTTTATTTATCCTGGCCACCCTCTTTCTTTTCTTACGCTCCAGACGCTGCACTTTTTTTTCATTGTTCCCGGCTGTTGCTATTTTTTTATTCCATTTGGCTCTTGTGCTCTCACGTTTCTCTTCATATTTTTCAACATCATAGCGTTTAAGGCCCCAGTAATAAAACCATACATAAGGGGAAAACGGAATAATCGGAAATTGACGGTTGGCTTCCTGGACGTACAGTTGAGAAAGGGATTCGCTGGCAATTTCGTCTGCGCCCTTTATTTTTTGTTTATACAGTAATTTTTCATCTTCTTTCAGATATTTGGTACCCAGACATCCGGAGATGATGTTGCTACTGATAAGAAGGAAAATTGCTAAGTATAAGCGCCTCAAACTAAAAAGCTGATTATGGTATCTAAAACTACTGCGAAGTTCATTAAATCACTGCAATTAAAGAAATACAGAAAACAAGAACAATGTTTTTTGGTGGAGGGTGCAAAAAGTGTGCTGGAAGTTCTACAATCCGATTTTGAAGTAATGCTTTTAGTGGCAACTCAGCCGTTTCTGGATGTGTATAGTCTGGGTGGTAAATTGGAAGTGCACGTAGCAACAGCTCAACAATTAAGTAGCCTTGGTACTTTCAAATCCAATGATGCTGCCCTTGCGGTAGTTAAAATGAAGGAGCAAGAGCCTTTTAGCTTTGAACAGCAGGAATGGTGTATTGCTTTGGATGATGTCAATGACCCTGGGAACATGGGCTCGATACTACGGATTGCTGACTGGTATGGCATTTATAAAGTGCTGGCTTCAGAGCAAACGGCTGATTTTTATAACCCGAAGACCATAGCGGCATCCAAAGGCTCTTTCTGTCGCGTCCAGGCCTATTATACCTCATTGAAAGAGGTGTTGACTCAGTACCCACAACCTGTCTATGGTGCATTTATGGAAGGTGAGGACATTCATAAAGTACAATTCGGGAGAGGAGGAATGCTGGTGCTTGGCAACGAAGCCAATGGAATATCACTTGCTATTTCTTCTTTGATCACCAAAAAAATAACCATACCCAGGTATGGAAAAGCCGAATCGTTAAATGTGGCAATGGCTACAGCCGTGATTTGTGATAACATTAAGAGAAGTCAGAAATGACTTCTCTTAACAAGCGTGTACAAAATAATAACCCTAACCTAACTAAACTTCAATAGCCATTTCAGCAAGCTTACTGGAAACCCTTAAACCTGATCTTTCAACGGCTTTTTTATTCATTTCAAATCTTAGCTTTCCGTCCACAGTTACAAAGTTGATAGCGCTACCATGTTTTGCTAACCCCTCTTTTTCGGTAACTATCAATACATTCTGAGTGTTTATCTCGCTAATATTCTCTACTGCCGCACTCATTTCATGTGGTATGAACAGTAAGTCGCTCTTTTTTAAAGCATTTTCCAGTGAGGAAAATGACTTTATAACAATTTTTCTGGCTGAGGACCGCTGAGAGGCAATTTCATTAAATGTTCTTAGCAACTCCTGGTCGTCTGATAATATTCCGATGACAATTTCATTGTCGTCATCAGGCCATTGCACGTACTTCGTGATAGAAAAGATCACGAGGCTTTTTACCCTGTCTTCTTTGGCTGAACGCTCCTTTCCATAGGAACTAAAAGCCATCAACAAACAAAGAGAAAAAAATACAAGAGAGAGGGGATTGGTCTTATTGGTTTTCATCTTGGTATTGGTTTTAGTGTTATATACCAAAGTTGATATTATTAATGAAGCGTTTTTTCAGGGTAAGTACTGAAAATAAATAATAAGGGACCCGACTGCGTCATTTTCAAGCAGAGGGCACTTTTGGGGGATGGAAAATAGATGAGAAAAGCTGGTTTTTGATCGTTTTGAAGAAATCTAAGGGTTAGCCCTTAGAAGACAACTACGCAAAACCCTTAATTGGGGAAGGTGAAAAGCCCCGTTTTAGCCTAATCGGCCAATTCCCGAAGGTCTACCGGCACCACCCGCGACACACCCTGCTCAATCATAGTGATACCATAGATAACATCCGTACTTGACATAGTACGTTTGTTATGGGTTACTATTATAAACTGAGACTCCTTACTGAATGTCTTGATAATATTGTTGAATTTGTCGATGTTAGCATCATCAAGGGGGGCATCTACTTCATCGAAAATACAGAAAGGGGCCGGTTTTAATAGATAAATGGCAAAAAGCAGCGAAGTAGCCGTTAATGTTTTTTCACCCCCAGAAAGCTGGTTAATGGTCAACGGGCGCTTCCCCTTGGGTTTGGCAATAATTTCAATGCTGCTTTCGAGTGGATTTTCAGGATCACTAAGCCTTAGGTCGCAATCGTCCTCTTCCGTAAAAAGGCTTCGGAACACTTTCACAAAATTTTCCTTTATTTTCTCGTAAGCGTCAATAAATGTATCCTTAGCTACGGTATCAATTTCATCAATTGTGGTAAGCAGCGATTCTTTTGCTTTAAAAAGATCTTCACGCTGTGAGGTGATGAAGTCATTTCTTTCTTTGATTTCCTGGTAGGCTTCCATTGCCATTGGGTTAATAGGCCCCATTTTCTCCAGTTTATCCTTAATCCTGGAAACTTCATCACGAAGAGGTCCTTCTTCCCATTGCTCTTCCTCCTGGCCTTCCTCCTGGCCTTCTTCTTTCTCTTCCTCCATCAGGTCATCCAGCTTGATGTTGAATTCAACCGAAAGTCTTTCCTTTACCGAGCTCAGCTCCAGCTTGGTTTCATTGAGCTTGTTTTGAAGCTCCATGAGTAGTGTATCCACACCCTCCCGGCTTCTTTGTATCTCTCGGGCGGCCTTGTCTATCTCATCAATTTCACCACGGGCAGCATAATATTCTCTTTCCGCTTCATTAACTCCCTGCTCAATACTCTCCTTTTCATCGTACATGGCGATGAGTTCATCATCATTGGTTTCCGCCTTTTCCAAAAGCTGCTTTATTTCAGCATCGTTGTGCTTCAACTCTTCCTGGTTCTTCTCAATTCTGCCCTTGCTGCTTTCATAGGCATCCTGCTTATATTCGATTTCCTGAGTAATACTTCTAACCCGGTTTTCCTGTTGATGAAAGAAGATGTTCTGTTCGTTAAAGGCTGCAGATTTTTCAGAAAGGAGTTCGTTATGCTCATTAAGGTCAGATACGAGGTTGGTTAACCTGATCTCTTTTTCCTGTAGCTCACGTTCTTCCTGCTCGGCTTTTGGTTTATTTTTATCTATCGCCTCCGCTAATTCTTCAATTTTAGCCAAAATGTCCTCCTTGCGCATATCCGCATCGGAAAGCATTTTGCTGAACTGCTCTTGCTTGGTCTTGATGGAAATATATTCTTCATTAATGAGCTTTACTTCCTCCCTGACCTCTTCGATTTCCTGTTTATGAGTACTGCCTTTTAATTTTTCCAGCTCCTTTTGCTTATCGCTAAGCCCTTGCTGCACCTCCGAAAGCTTTTTGGTAAGCTGTTTGATCTCCTTATCCAACTTCTCCAGGTTTTTGGCCCTTCCGATCTTTTTACCTTCAAAAAGCCCTACGGAACCACCCGATATGCTATACCTTCTACGTGTAACCTTACCACTTTTGGTGATAAAAACGTTGTCATCGTCTTTAGGGATACTCTTGTAGTCGCCCTCCAGTATATACACGCGGTCGAGGATATGCCCCATTAACTTCCTGTACTTGGTATCATATTCCATGATCTCCGTGGCAGGAAAGGCATTGTCGTATAATTTCGTATCAGAAGGGGTGAAGTTTTCAAAACTGTCCAGAATGAAGAAATTAGCTTTGCCCTTGGCAGCATCACTGAGGATGTTGATAGCCTCGTAAGCATCAGCCTCTTTATCAACCACATAATAATTAAGGTATGGCTCCAGATAATTTTCGATCGTTACCCTGTACTCATCTTCGCAGGTAAGAATATCGGAGAGAAGAGGGGCATTCTTTTTCCATCCGGCTTTTTTCTTGAGGAACTTAATGGCCTCAGGAAACCCTTCCAGGTTCTCAACCAGTGATTTAGTAAGGTTGTACTCATTCTGACGGGCATCCAGCTTCCTGTTTGTCTGTGTCTGTTCTTCCCTGATTACTTCAATGGTCTTTGTGGTTGATTCGATCCTTTTTTGGAGGTCTTCCTCAGCGGCTATTAGCTTCTGCTGTTCCTTATTTTTAACCGCAAGTTGTTCAGACAGCGCAGTGACCTTCTTGTCGAACTGCACCAGGCTGGCACTTTGCTCACTGGTGTCGGTAGCTGTTTTTTCTAGCTCCTGTTTAAGGCTGGATAGCTGCAGCTCTTTGATCTCTACAGATTTTTTTAACTGATAGACTTCCTCCTGCTTGCTCTTCTGTATTTTCCTGAGCGTATCGGTTTCTTCCTGAAGCTGAGAAGTCTTTCTTTTTTGTATCTCATAATCCTCTTTCAATATTGCCAGCTTCTGCTCTATTTCATTCAGTATCTTCTGAGCTGAATTCTTTTCATGCGTAAGGCTTTCAACACTGAATTTGGCTCGTTCGTTACTCTTTTTGTCCTGCTCTATCTGATCGCGCAGACTTTCCGATTTATCATTCAGGAACCGAAGTCGTTCATTTTTTATCTTTTTCTCACTTTCATACTGCCTGATCTTGTTTACATGTTCATTGAGCGCTTTCTGACGCGATGAAAGTGTTTTTTCTTTGCCAATCAATTCAGCTTTTGCTTTTTCAAGAGCAGCTTCTTTTTCACTGACCTGCTTGTTGAGGCTTATTTTTTTGTCATTTTCGCCTTCAATTCGTTTGATCAGGCTCTGATAGGTTTCCGTATGTTTGCTGATGGTAAGCCGGGCCAGCAAAATGCTATGCTTCTTATACTTTTCCTTGAGCTTGTAATACTTTTCTGTCTGTTTAGCCTGTCTTTCAAGGGATTTCATGTTTTTGTCAATCTCATAAAGCAGGTCTTCTACACGCTCCAGATCGGCATCGGTATCCTGTAGCTTTTTAAGCGTCTCTTTTTTCCTTTTCTTAAACTTTGAAATACCGGCAGCCTCTTCGAAAAGTCCTCGTCTTGAGTTGTCCTTGTCATTAAGCAGGTCGTCTACCATTTTTAGCTCGATGATAGCATAGCTGTTGGAAGCAATACCCGTATCGAGGAAGAGGTTGGTAATGTCCTTTAACCTACAGGTTACACCATTCAGTAAGTACTCGCTCTCCCCCGAGCGGTAGTATCTTCTGGTAATAGTTACCTGAGAATATTCTGTGGGCAGTAAGTTTTTAGTATTATTAAAGGTAAGAGATACCTCGGCTAACTGCGTAGGCTTGCGCTTCTTGGTTCCATTGAAGATCACGTTTTCCATTTTCTCAGATCGTAGCGTCCTGCTACTCTGCTCCCCCAGCACCCAGCGAATGGAATCCACGATATTGGATTTGCCACAACCGTTTGGCCCGACAATACCGGTTATCCCTTCGTCAAAATTGATGGTTACCTTATCGCCAAAACTCTTAAAACCCTTGATCTCAAGCTTGGAAAGTTGCATGCACTAAACTAATTAAAAAAATACGATGGCCCTGTGGTTTGCTCAATAAGCATATTAATCAAAGCAAAGGCAACAAATTTAAAACTAAAAATGATAAAATGAATGCGAATTAGATATTAGTATTGAGATGACAGGAGTCGGAAGACGGAAGACCGAAGTTGGAAGTCGGAAGAAAAGAATAATAGTCGATAATCTGTGATCAGCAATGGTGAAGGTTCTGAATACACGCGAACCATTCTCCTCCCGGGAGGAGATACAGAGGTGGGTTGACGCAAAGCGCTTAGCGCCCGGCGCTCTGCTCTATGCTTATCCACCTCCGTCCTTTGGACACCTCCGCCAGCGGAGGACAGTGGCGATGAAGCCGGAAGAAAATAATCAATAATCTGTATCGGTAACGTTGAATGGTTTTTAATACACGCGAACCATTCTCCTCCCGGGAGGAGATACAGAGGTGGATTGACGCAAAGCACTTAGCGCCCGGCGCTCTGCTCTACGCTTATCCACCTCCGTCCTTTGGACACCTCCGCCAGCGGAGGACAGTGGCGATGAAGCCGGAAGAAAATAATCAATAATCTGTATCGGTAACGGTGAATGGTTTTTAATACACGCGAGCCACTCTCCTCCCGGGAGGAGATACAGAGGTGGATTGACGCAAAGCACTTAGCGCCCGGCGCTCTGCTCTACGCTTATCCACCTCCGCCAGCGGAGGACAGTGGCGATGAAGCCGGAAGAAAATAATCGATAATCTGTGATCAGCAATGGTGAAGGTTCTGAATACACCGAACCATTCTCCTCTTGGGAGGAGATACAGAGGTGAGTTGATGCAAAGCACTTAGCGCCCGGCGCTCTGCTCTACGCTTATCCATCTCCGCCAGCGGAGGACAGGTGGCGATGAAGACCGAAGCCGGAAGAAAATAATCAATAATCTGTATCGGTAACGTTGAATGGTTTTTAATACACGCGAGCCAATCTCCTCCCGGGAGGAGATACAGAGGTGGGTTGACGCAAAGCGCTTAGCGCCCGGCGCTCTACTCTACACAATTGGCTGCTTGCAGCTTACAGCTAATAGCTTTTTCACTTGCAAACCCGATATAAAAGTATAATTTTGTTAAACCATGGATACCGAATTAATTATATATCTCATCTTTATAGCATTTGCCATCCTTTCGAGGTTTCTAAAAAAGAAAAAGGAAGATAATGTCCCCCCACAAGCAGACTCCTTGGACGAAACTCCACAGCGCCCCTCTCAAAAACAGATGACTTTTGAAGAGTTGTTGCGTGAATTTACAGGAGAGCAACAGCCACAACCACGACAACAACCACAGCCAAAAGCCCCTACCCGTGAAACCGTTTATGAATCCTATGAAGATGAACCTTCCTGGGATTCCCGGGTCTCTGACGATGAGGCCAAAGAAACCTACAACCGTTCCGTAAGAGAGGCCAAAAAACTAAAAACACTTGATGAGCTGGTAGACCTTGACCAGCCAATCCAATCGGGACACTTCCGGGGCTATGAAATTAAGGAGGAAGACACCATCGCTGATGATATTCTCAATACCTTACAGGATGCCGATGGAGCCAAACGGGCAATTATCCTGAGTGAGATTATCAATAGAAAGTACTAAGAATAATCCTTAAAATTCTATTAAACGACAGTTTTAGGCATTTATTGTTTAAAAAGTGGAACTTTTTTTACGATTTAAGCTGCAGAATGCTAAATTGTACTTTTGTTTACCTGATAAACATTTTGATAAATTAATTAAAGATGCAATCTTTACTTTTTGATACTATGTGGAAATAGTGCAAATGTCTGTTGTCGGTTACTTTAATTTTTTGAACTATATATATAATGTAGGAAATTTTTTGAGACATCCATGCGAAAGTTAGCTTTGTTATCAACTGTTTTAACCATCTGTTTATCCTTTAGGGGATTTTCCCAAACTACTGACCCTTGTGAAAAAATTGTTATCGAGAAGTCTATTGTCCATACGAGTTTCCCAGGAGGCAATGGTTCTATTGAGATCTCAATAGAGGGAGGGGAGGCTCCTTTCACAATATCTGTCATTGGAGACAGGCGAGAAAAGAATAAACTAAATATAGATTCAACAAAGATTGATGATCTACTATCAGGTAAATACCTTATCGTTGTTCAGGATAACACAGGCTGTCGTAAGGAAGTAAATGTTGAAATCAAGTAAGACTGTTATGACCCGAGTTATGAAAAAGAGTAATTTCTTAATCTTTTTGTTGTTTGCCTTGGTTTCCTTTGCCACCAGCAATATTTCCTTTGGTCAGCTAACGGTGACACTAACCAATGAGAAAGATGCTTGCGATGGTTTGAACAATGGATCAATTGATATAACGGTATCTAATTCTAGCGGGGCCATTACATTGTTTATATTTGGACCCCCGAATTTTACATTTAACCCGAGTGATGGTGATATCACTTCTCTTTCCAATTTGCCACCCCGAACCTATCTGGTGGTTGCGCAAGATGATAATGAAACTGTTAACACCGGGTTTACAATTGATAATATTGTTGTTCCACTTAATATATCGGTGGATGCAGTAGTAGATAATAGCAGTTGTACAATTCCTAATGGATCTATCTCTATAACTGCATCCGGAGGATCAGGTGTTGGATATTCTTACTCTTGGAGTGGGCCTAATGGTTATACCAATAATATTGAGGATATCTCAGGGCTGGCTGGAGGTACCTATACAGTTGAAGTTTTTGATGACGGGACAAACTGTTCGGAAGTACTTGTTGTAGCTCCCGCAGTTAATGATCCGTCACCGGCTGTGTTTAACATTACCACAGCCTCACCTTTGGAAGTATGTTCTGGTGATGATGCCATCATTCAGCTAGATGGTAGTGAAGATCCTCCCGGACCTGAAACGGTTGAATATACTATCAAAGTAAATGGTGTCCTTGACAATACAACAACGGTCATCGGAACCGGAGCACCCATTTCATTAACTATTGCATCAGGACAGTTCAGTAATGGTGATGTATTGACAGTAGAAGCTGACAATGCTAATTGTACTGAAGTTGATATGGGCGGGAGTGTCGTTATTGATCTGCAAATCACTCCTTTATTTACAGGCAATCTTGATGCCACGGTGTGTTCGGGAGATGCTGTAGGAGTCACATTGCCTTCTTTGGATGACGATGGCGATGTTATCAGCAGTTACGATGTAAGTGTGGTAGTGGCTCCGGGTTTGACAGGCACTGCTAGTACTGCAACGGGAACCACAGATGTGAATCTGATCTCCGGCGATATTTTCACAAATACGACTAGCAATTCTTTGGATGTAGTTTACACCGTTACTCCCTATATAGGCACTTGTCCAGGTCCCGATTTCACAATTACAGTAACGATAGATGAGGCCCCGGTATTCACTGGCAATCTTGATGCCACGGTGTGTTCGGGAGATGCCATAGGAGTTACGCTGCCCTCTTTAGATGATGATGGCGATGTTATCAGCAGTTACGATGTAAGTGCGGTAGTAGACCCCGGTTTGGGAGGTACAGCTAGTACAGCAAGTGGTACAACGGATGTGAACCTAATTTCTGGTGATATATTCACAAATGCTACGGGAGGTCCCCTGGATGTAGTTTATACGATTACTCCTTATATAGGTACTTGTGCAGGTCCTGATTTTACCATTACAGTAACGATAGACGAGGCCCCTGTATTCACTGGCAATCTTGATGCTACGGTGTGTTCGGGAGATGCAATAGGAGTTACACTACCCTCTTTGGATGACGATGGTGGTGTTATCAGTAGCTATGATGTAAGTGCGGTAGTAGATCCTGGTTTGGGAGGCGCAGCAAGTACCGCAACGGGAACAACAGACGTGAACCTGATATCCGGTGATATATTCACAAATACCACTAGTAATCCTCTAAATGTAGTTTACACCGTTACTCCCTATATAGGCACTTGTCCTGGTCCAGATTTTACAATAACTGTAACGATAGATCAGGCTCCTTTGTTTACAGGTAATCTCGATGCCACAGTATGTTCCGATGATGCGATTGGGGTTATATTACCATCTCTTGATGATGATGGCGATGTTATCACCAGTTATGATGTAAGTGGGGTGGTGGCTCCGGGTTTGACAGGCACTGCTAGTACAGCAACGGGTACAACAGATGTAAACCTAATATCCGGTGACATTTTTAGTAATGCGACAGGCCCGTCATTGGATGTTGTATATACTATTACTCCTTACGTAGGCACTTGTCCGGGAGCTGATTTCACTATCACAGTAACTATAGTAGCACCTCCGGTATTTACTGGCAATCTCGATGCTACAGTATGCTCCGGTGATGTAATAGGTGTATCGCTGCCCTCTTTAGATGATGATGGCGATGTTATCAGTAGTTATGATGTAAGTGCGGTAGTAGACCCTGGTTTGGGGGGTACAGCCAGTACAGCGAGTGGTACGACAGATGTGAATTTGATCTCTGGCGATATATTTACGAATACTACAGGAGGTCCCCTGGATGTAGTTTATACAATTACTCCTTATGTGGGAACTTGTGCAGGCTCTGACTTTACTATTACAGTAACAATAGATGAGGCCCCTGTATTCACTGGCAATCTTGATGCCACCGTATGCTCTGGCGATGCTATCGGAGTCACGCTTCCCTCTTTAGATGATGACGGCGGAGTTATCAGTAGCTATGATGTAAGTGCCGTAGTAGCCCC
>NZ_AMZN01000049.1 GCF_000331535.1 Fulvivirga imtechensis AK7
TTCCAGTTTAGAGTTTCCAGTTTAGAGTTTCCAGTTTAGAGTTTAGAGTTTAACGAAAAAAATTAACGCAGAAAAAAGGAAAATAGGAAGAAAATTAGTTTGGGAAATTAGCATTCTACCCACTAGCTATTTATGAGCTTTTTCAACCAACATCATTACTTCCTCGGGAGGCATATATAGCCTTCTTATTTTGCTCTTGAAACGATCTGGCAGATGTGTATGATTCAAAATGTAGTTTTTTGTCTGGATAAGGTGCCCTGCAAGGCCTTGATGAATGGCATAGGTATCAGCAACGCGCTCAGCCCCGATAATAAACGATTTGCTGATCAGATAGCCGATACCAAATTTGATCAGTGAAAAGAAACCCCGGTGTGTGTAGTCGACAATATGGCCCAATTCATGGCCGATCCAACCTACCAGTACGTCAACCGGCATTGAATCAATAAATATTCGTTCATCTTCAATTTCGAAATACTTATTCATCAAAATGATATACTCCCGCTCCTCACGTCTTCTGAACATGGTACTTATCACAGGCTGGGCCTGCATAAAGTGCTTCCTGAAGCTTTCCTTAAAAGCAAATGTAATGGTCGTGTCCTTCAACATAGGATAATACGACAGCGCTGTCAGTATTTCCTTTCGAAGGATTTCAGGGATCACCTTCTTGTTCGCAAATTGCTCCAGGTCCTCCTGCTCGATATATTTTGCCTGTGATATCTTTCTTGCTGTACTCATAATGTGCTTATGTTCAATAAACATGCCTAAAATGAATTAACCAGGTAACACATTATGGCATTTCCTCTTTTCTGATTTCAGATTTATTACCTTTGCATCATGCTAACACATCCTGATCTCAAAAGATTTCTCACCCCCCTAAATATTACCGATCTCAATAACATGCAAAAAGAGTCGCTGGAAAGGTACGACTCCGGACAGGATATGTTGCTACTGGCACCTACCGGCACAGGTAAGACCCTGGCATTTTTCCTTCCTCTGATCGGTCAACTTGATCTGGAACAAAATGAAGTTCAGGCGTTGGTACTGGTTCCCTCTCGTGAGTTGGCGCTGCAACTAGAGCATGTTTTTAAAACGATGAATACCGGCTTTAAAGTAAACTGCTGCTACGGTGGGCATAGCATGAAAACGGAGATGAACAACCTAATGCACCCTCCGGCAGTACTGATTGGCACACCAGGACGTATTGCAGATCATCTGAAAAGAAAAAGCTTTTCAGCCACCGGTGTACGTATTCTTGTTCTCGATGAATTCGACAAGTCATTGGAGTTTGGCTTTGAAGATGATATGACTTTTATCGTTCGTCAGCTACCGGCATTAAATAGTCGAATTCTCACCTCGGCCACCAACATGACCAGGATACCCCCTTTTGTGGGAACATCAAACCTTCAGGTGCTTAACTATACTATGGACCATAGTTCTGCTCTATTAGAACTGGTTACCGTCTCAACTACTTCTGCCGAGAAGCTTGAAACACTTTTCGCTCTGATCTGCCATATCGGGACTGAACCCATGCTTGTATTCTGCAATCACCGAGAAGCTGTAGACCGGATCAGTGAGCTATTATTCGAACGGGGGATCGTACATGAAGTATTTCATGGAGGAATGGAACAGGAAGAACGTGAGCGTGCTTTGTTGAAATTTAGAAATGGGAGTCACCATGTGTTGATAACAACAGACCTCGCTTCACGAGGGCTGGACATACCCGGTATTTCGCACATCATTCACTATCAGTTGCCGCAAAAGGAAGACGCATTCATTCACCGAAACGGAAGAACGGCCAGGATGAATGCCTCAGGTACAGCTTACCTGATCATTACAGAAAATGATGACCAACCGGATTATATCCAGGGTAAAACGATAGATATACAAGTTCCGCAGGATGCGCATCTCCCCGCTCAGCCGGAATGGGAGACATTATACATCAGTGGAGGCAAAAAAGACAAGATCAACAAAGTAGACATTGTGGGTTTGTTCCTAAAAAAAGGAAAATTAGATAAAGAAGAGTTGGGACTTATCGAGGTAAAGGATAATTTCTCTTATGCTGCTGTGAAACGAACAAGAGTGAATGAGTTGCTAAAGAAAGTCAATAATCAGAAACTAAAAAAGAAGAAGGTAAGGGTGCAGATAGCGCTTTGAGATCAGTTAAAAAAAATCCCCGAAGGCCTTGCCCTCAGGGAGTTTTTTGTTGTCTATAGTTGGCTTTAATTGATACTAAGATATAACGATCGTTTATAACTGGGAAGTTTATACCGTTAAAGCGTCATATTAACAGACGAACTGCTGAAATTGTAGATAAACTGCATGTTTGGCTGCTGGTGGCTGGTACTTGTAGCAGGTTGCTAGTTTCTGGTTTCTTGCAATGTTGCTTTTACTGGTTTGACGATTGATATTTTGCACACAGCTTGAAACTCAAAGCTTGCAGCTATCCGTGCTTCCGACTTCGGTCTTCAGACTCCCGGCTTCGTTTAGGTTACTTCCTTTGCGAGGAAAGCTTTATTAGTCCTTATAGGCTAAGTAAATCGGCATTCTACTCAATACTCACGACCAAATACTCAGACTCTACATGTCTACTGCCGATTGATAATATTTAATGTCTTTGGTGGAGAAACTGAAAACTTGGAGGGTAAACTGTGAACTGATCATTATTTCAAGTAACTTTGCACCCTGAAAATCGGAGAAGGTATGATCGCAGCTAATAATGTTTCTTTACAATACGGCAAAAGGGTTCTTTTTGACGAGGTTAACATCAAATTCAGTCAGGGCAACTGTTATGGCGTAATAGGCGCCAACGGGGCGGGTAAATCCACTTTCCTGAAAATATTGGGAGGAGATATTACGCCCACTTCGGGCCATATATCTATAGAGCCGGGCAAGCGGATGGCGGTTTTAAAGCAAAACCACTTTGAATTTGATGAATTTACAGTAATTGACACTGTAATGCGCGGCCATACCAAGCTTTGGGCAATTATGCAGGAAAAAGACGCCATATATGCCAAGCCCGATTTCTCGGAAGAAGATGGTATCAGAGCCTCGGAACTAGAGGCAGAGTTCGCAGAGATGGATGGATGGAACGCAGAGTCAGATGCTGCAGCCTTGCTCAGTGGGCTAGGTATCGATGAGGCTGATCACTACAAATTGATGAAAGAGCTTAACGGTAGCCAGAAGGTACGGGTTTTACTATCCCAGGCGCTGTTTGGCAATCCTGATATACTGATCCTGGATGAGCCTACCAACGACCTGGATATCCATACTGTAAGCTGGCTGGAAGATTTCCTTCTTGATTTTAAGAACACCGTTATTGTTGTTTCGCACGATCGTCACTTTTTAGATACGGTATGCACCCATATAGCGGATATCGATTTCGGGGCTATCAAATTATATACGGGCAACTATTCTTTCTGGTATCAGTCAAGTCAGCTAGCGCTGAGCCAAAGGTCCGCAGCCAATAAGAAGGCCGAAGAAAAGAAAAAAGAGCTGCAGGAGTTCATCGCAAGATTTAGCGCCAATGCTTCCAAATCAAAGCAGGCTACCAGCAGAAGAAAGCTACTGGAGAAGATTAACATTGATGACATCCAGCCTTCGAACAGGCGCTATCCCGCCATTATCTTTAATCAAAAGCGGGATGCGGGAGACCAGATATTACAGATCGAAAAACTCAATAAGTCAGCAGATGGAAAAACACTGATCAAAAACCTTGATCTGTTTGTGAATAAAGGGGATAAGATTGCTTTCATAAGCAAAGATAGCCTGGCTGTCACTTCACTGTTTCAGATCCTGATGGGCGAGGAAAAAGCAGATTCGGGATCCTTCAAATTTGGCCAGACGATCACAAACACCTACCTGCCTAACGATAATGAAAAGTTTTTCAAGAGTAATGATAACCTGATCGACTGGTTAAGACAATTTTCCGATGAGGAAAAGGATGAAATATTCATTCGTGGCTTTTTGGGCAAGATGCTATTCTCAGGAGAGGAAACATTAAAGAAATGTAATGTACTTTCAGGAGGTGAGAAAGTAAGATGTATGATCTCACGAATGATGTTATCAGGGGCGAACCTGCTCATACTTGATGAGCCAACAAACCACCTGGATCTTGAATCTATCACTGCTTTTAACAATGCCCTTAAAGATTTTCCCGGAACGGTCTTGTTTACCTCACACGATCATGAATTCACACAAACCGTTGCCAACAGGATTGTGGAGCTGACGCCTAATGGCTTTATGGATAAACTCATGACCTATGATGAATATATCTCTAGCGAAAGGGTTGCCGAGCAAAGAGAAGCCTTGAGGGCATAGAGCCTGACGCTTAGTGTATAGCGTAGGTACAAGCCTGAAATTCTTCTTCCGGGTCGAAGATAATTCTTTTGTTTTACCTTTCACCCGGACACACCTTATCCAACAATTTATCCGAATGCAATGAGCATAACTGGTTATCCTTAATCATTACAAATCCCGGTAGTAGGCGTAGTAGATCGGGACAGGGTTGTAGCCGTTGGAAATAAAGGGCAGTCAGTTTTTAGGCCTGTTTTGTTATAAGAATACAATTTAATCGGTTCTACCATATCGAACTCACGGTAAATTATATACACATTGGGAAACTCAGAAATGCACTATTTCCACATGCTCTAAATCCATACGGCCCAGATAGCTTGTTTTGGCACTAAATGTTTCACTACCATTGTTATTATACAATATGTTCCTGCTGTAAGAGATCGATTGGTTATCTACCTCAACATCCTTTATAAGCACTTCTTTTTCATAACCATTGATGAGTTCAAATTCATGTGCGGCAAGCTCAGATATCAGTGTATCCCAAACTATTTCACCTCCCCCATTGTACAGATTTCTAGAAACAGCCAGATAAACAGATATTTCCAATTCGGCATATGAAGAGTGGTTATAATCAATGTCTGTTTGAAGTATAAACTCAACTTTTTTATTAAAAGTGACTGGTGCCGGTGCTTCGTCATCGTTACATGCCCACAGCAAGCAACAGATGGTTAATAGTGTTACAGGTTTTATCATGGCATCAAATGTAGGAGGCAAATATAATTTTAAATAGCAAGTCAAGATCTCCGTATAAATATTCTTTTCGGAATGCCTTTAAACTTTTGTTACTGTTTTTGCAGCGCTATCAATTGGCCTTCAAGTTCCTCGATGCGGGCTATATATTCTTTTTCCTTCCTCGCCATTTCCTCCTGGGTAGCTGAAAGTTCCTCCATATTCTGACGCATCTCTTCTTCCTGAGCACGCATCTCCTCCGTCATTTGCTGAGAGGAACTGAGCAGTGTCTCCGTTCTGGAGGTTACTTTGTTAGTAGAGATGGAAGAAGCGATAGACTCTCCTGCCTTTTCCAAAAAGTTTATGTGATAAGGTTCAAATTCCTTAAAGGATGCCAACTCAAGTATTCCTTCTATCTTTTCATTTATTTTCAATGGTACGATCAATACATGAGAAGGTGTAGCCTCACCCAGGCCGGAAGTGATAGCAATATAATCCTGGGGTACATCTTTCAAATAACAGGTTTCTCCTTCAAGGTATGTCTGACCGATCAGCCCCTGCCCTACTTCATAGCTACTTTCAATATGCTTTTTACGGCTATAGGCATACGCAGCCACCAGATCAATAGTCATGGCGTCCGGGTCCTCATCATTTATAATATAAAGTCCGCCCTGATTAACCTTAGTATAATTTACTAGTTTAGAAATAAGGCGGTCGTATAACTCTTCCCTGTCAATTTTTGACTGGAGCAAACCTGCTATTTCCGCCAGACCTGTCGTAGCCCAGTTTCGTTTTTCGTCTTCAGCACGGGCCACCTCTATTTCTTTTAGCGTCTTTTTCAGCTCCTCCTCATTTTTCGCTGCCTCTTCATTTTTTGCGTGAGCTTCCTCAAACAGCCGGGCGTTCTTTTTTTCATACTGGTGATTAAGGTTAAATAAAAACACCATTGCACAAAGTAACACCACCATGATTATGAACATATCTTCATAAACTACATCGTAATGGAGGCTTTCTATGCCAAGTTGCTTATGATTGATGCCAAGGGAAGTATGGATAGTATCGTAAAAGATTGAAACGGCCATGATAAAAATCACCCCAATGATCAGCATTATTTTCTCTCTGGTGGCAAATAGAGTGAAAGGCAAGACCAGGCTGCTCACTATCACCATTCTTGGAGAAATGTAGTGGACAAGTTCAATATTTTCAGGATGATCGAACTTAATGCTGATATTCAGCCAAAGTATGCCAATAGCAGGTATGAGGCTGACCATCAGCCGCGAAATGCTATGAAGTTTGAATTTATTAAGGGCAATGATTCCCAGAGTTACAGCCAGGATAATTGAGAATAACAGATAGTTGCCATTCTCACGAAAAGAAAAAATGATCATAAAAATAATGATCATGGCGCCAATGATCACTCCCAAACGGTTCGAAAGAATTACTCTATGCTGTAGTTGAAAGTCCATATCCTCCTCTACACCAACACGTGACAATTTTCGCCAGATATCACTGATATAACTCATAAAGGTTAAATGTTGTAGGTTGCTATTAATGTAAAAGACAAATTAAGGATTAGTTTGAAATTAGAAATAGTAAATCTCAAAAAAATTGAAAAGGCTTATCAGAAAGCGTGCAAGGACGAGAAGCAGGCCATTAACGATCGGGGTTTAGCCATTTGGCAAAATTCGGGCCGGTGAAGTAAGATTTCCTTGATTATTACACCTTTTTTCCAACTCAACAACATCATTAAAGAATTACCCATATCTAACTGTCCTGTCTAATGTGCTATTCCAACCTAATTCCTGTATCCGGATGTCATAGGTGATTATTTTGTTTCATGGCATGAGTTACAGCTAATCCGTTAGTGCCAATCTGCATATAAAAAAGAGTAAATCGCTTTAATATTTTCTCTATGATGTGCTGTAATAGTACCATTACCTGCACTGCTCGGTTACATTGTGCAGCATTGTCCTGGTATATATTGTTCGGGATACACCTGTAGAGGGCTTTTCAGAAAAGCAACTACTTCCTCAACCTGACACCTGTTTTGAATACCACCGGGCTATTATAAAGGCCATCTTGATTGTCGTGGAGCACATTGAATAGCACCATCGCCTGCATTTCCAACCATTTGGCAACGTTGAATTTTCTGCCCACCCCAATAAGCAGTGTTTGTTTCCATGTTCTCTCAGGAAGCTCACTATTCAGGTTCGAAGTGCGCATTCTCTCCCCTTCCAGGTAACCGAAAAAGTTTTTAAAGGCCATATGATTAGCAAAAGCACTATAGCCGTATACCTCGTCATTGATCTGCTGGTTTACGCCATACTTATCCGCCCTGAATTTGGTTCTATAAGCGCCAGTTATGCCCACCTCAAACAGCTTATTGACCTTATATCCTACAACAGGTGACAGATCAATGCTTAGCGGGTTGGTTTTACTGATGTTGAAGTTACCACCAAGTACAAGGCGCTTCCAGAATGACTCTCCTTTTAACGAGGTTCTTTTCACTGCACTGCTCAGGTCATTGCTGTTGGGCATGTAGGAGTACTTTTTCTTTAGTTCGCCCATTTGAGATTGTACCTGCTGTATCTTGTCAGCATTCTGAGAGATATATTCCCTGGCATGTGAGGCCATTTTTTTCTTCAGCTCCTGTTTTGCTGCGGCCTGTCTGAGTTCTTCTTGGGTTTGCTCCAGTTTGTTTTTATAGTCGTCAAGTTGCCCTAGTTCCGAGTCCTTTGGCAGATCGTTGATCGCTTTAAACTCCTCCGTGTCTTTCAGCATTTCTTCGCCACGTTTCACAGCTTCATCTTTTACCTGACGGGTAGTAGTGGAGTCAATAGTTACGTCAGGGATATCGGTTCCGAGCTTTTCTTCAGCCATGGCCCTGGTCCTGCTTTTAGCTTCTGATTTAAGCTGATCACTAGCGGTGGAGTCCAGGGCAACATCCGGTAGTTTCACGCCCACCTCATTTTCAATTTCAGATCTTACCCGTGTCTTTGCGGCTGATTTTGCCCGGTCATCGAGCGTTGAATCCAATGCCACATCAGGAATGTCAACATAATTGTTGAGAGAATCCTTTGCTGCCTGGTTAACAATAGCTTTCGCCTCATCCACAATAGTGCTATCCACTACCGTGCCCGCACGAGACCCCAGGGAATCCAGCACCACCTCCTTTGCCTGACTTTTTAGTGTGTCTGTTTTCGTTTCTGTTTTCAGGCTATCGCTTTCTTCTTGTGCTGTTGCTACTGAAACAGAAAGTATTAGAACTAGCAAAGTGTAAATTCTTCTCACAGGCAGATCATTGGAAGCCACAAATTTAAAACTTTTCTTTTAATTATTATAATCCAAAGGTAAATTTCTAAATCTATGAGAGATAAAGATGTAAAAGGCAGATATAATGACTGGTTGATGATACTAACATTACATTGAAACTTCCAGTGTGCAGAATGCCAAATTGGGGTTCCAAATTTTAACGCGGTATTATGGAGAAAGGAGGGTGAAAATAGTCCATGAATTTAGTGATCGTCACACTAGTGTTGCTTTTCCGGCTGTAAATGTAAATGCAAAGAGGAGTTCGCTACTCCCCTTTGCATTACTATTTATTAACTTTCACACCGGTACGCAGTATCGGCACAGCAGTGGGTAAGGATACCCGGACCGGCACTTTGGGGAGGCGTGCACAAGATTTGGGTAGCTCCTCCTTGTACTTTCACAGTTTCGCTGACATGAGCATTCAGCGCTGTGACAAAACTTTTGACTTTGATCTCATTGATTTTAAATTTTTTCATAACAATTGGTTTTTAGTTGGTTAAATTTATCTATTCAATATCAATGCCATTAAAGCTATAACCGTCATCCTATCCCTATTTCATACATTGCATATCGGGAGAGGGAACTATGCATAAATAACTGCTTCAAAGATGTATATATCTCTCCCTTGGTGCCTCCGAACATTGTATTCAATATAGCATTTTAGACGGAAAAATGCCCGGATTAATTCCTTTGGGTGCTTGAGAATCTGTTTGAATAATTTTCTTCGAGACAATATTGATGTAATCTATTCTGAAATTGGCGATTTTCAGTTCAGATCAATTCCAAACAATAATATTCAATAAAAATCTATTCAAATGACAGCTTAGTATAAAGAGAAAGTCACTCATGTACTATAACCTGATCCTTTTCATGCAATCGAATTGCATTTAGTGATTAATTTGGGCGCACCTAGTTTTAAACCATTTACAACCTAAAAACCTAACATCATGAAAACAAAATTACTTTGTTTTTGTGCCGTATTCGTCATGTGTTATGGCGTACGCGCACAACAAACCCAACAGCAAGACCAGCAAGTTCAGCACGCTACTTACCATGTCAGCAGTACGTATGTCCGTGAGATACCAGCACTATCTTCTATGGATAATATCATTGCTGCGCAAGGTGAGGAGCACATAGCGCCACCCAAGAGACGTGGGACCAACACGTTTGTACCTGGCAAAGGTCTCCCCATCGGAGAAGATCCTTTGGCGGCAAGACAAAGAAGTGTTCAGAGAACGGCATCTGAAACGCTACTGGCAGCACCTGTAGCCTCCTTTGATGCCCACATCGGCACTGTGCTCAATGACCCTACAGGAGCCATAGGACCTAATCATTATGTCTATGCTTTTAATTCGGGCTTTGGCATCCTTGACCGCTCCGGCAATGTGCTGGCGCCCGAAGCCTCACTTGGCACACTATTTCCCGGTGAAACGCTGGGTGACCCCGTGGTGATGTATGATAATTTTGCAGACAGGTTTATTGTCATGGAGTTCAGCAACTCTCCTAACGGCATCCTGGTAGCAGTATGCCAGGGTCCTGATCCGGTGAATGACGGCTGGTATACCTATCGCTTCAACACCGGCACTTTCCCTGACTATGAAAAGATGTCTATCTGGAGTGACGGATATTATATCACGGCTAACAAAGATCAAAACAGCGCTTCAACCAGCGAGGTGGTATTTGCGCTGGAGAGGGATAAGATGCTTACAGGTGCTTCAGCCCGGATGATCGGCTTCCCGCTACCAGGTATAAGGACCAGTGGATTTTATAGCCCGGGAGGTTTTAATGCTACAGGTACAGCGCTTCCTCCGCTGGGTGTCGGGCATTCGGTTATTTACATGCAGGACGACTCCTGGTCCGGTGTTTCTCAGGATCATCTGAAAATATGGACCACCAGCGTAGACTGGACAACACCGTCCAACTCAACGATTTCGTCTCCACAGGTACTCAACACAGCACCTTTTGATGGTGTGTTTGACGGTGGCTCATTCCAAAACCTTGACGAGCCTGGCAATGGCCCCGACCTGGATGCCTTGCAGGCGGTCATGATGTTCATGACCAACTACAGACGGTTCGTCACGCACAACTCCGTGGTACTCAACTTTGTAGTAGATGTAAGTGGAAATGACACCAGGGCTGGTATTCGCTGGTATGAATTGCGGCAAAACAGTGATGGCGACCCATGGACCATTTACCAGGAGGGAACTTACCTGCAACCTGACGGTCACAGCGCATATAGCGGAAGTATTGCCATGGATAGTGAAGGTAATATTGGCCTGGGTTATACCATTGTTAGCAGTACAGTCTATACTTCGCTGCGTTACACTGGCCGTCTGGCTACAGATCCTCTCGGAACAATGCCGCTGGGAGAGCAGGTAGTTGTAAATGGGGATTCAGAAGAAAACCGGGGTGACGGACGTTATGGTGATTATGCACAAATGACTGTGGATCCCCTGGATGACCTTACATTCTGGCACATCGGTGAGTATTTTAAGGGCACCAATATAAGAAGAAGTCATGTAGCAGCATTTAAACTGGGTACGGGTGTACCGGACACAGAAGCGCCAACAACACCTACCGGTCTGACTGCTTCCAACGTAACTGCTACTGCTGTTAACCTTAGCTGGAATGCCTCAAGCGATAATGTAGGGGTAACCGGGTATAACATTTATCGCGGGGGTACTTTACTAACTACCGTAAGCGGCTCCAGCCATACCGTAACCGGATTATCACCACAAACCAGCTATACTTTCACCGTTAGTGCGCGTGATGCCGCCAATAACGAATCAGGCATGAGTAACAGTGTTAATATCACTACCCTGGACCTTGCGGGCTGTACAGGAGGTATCAGTGCTTATCCTTATAATGAAGGTTTTGAAAACACCATTGGAGCGTGGACACAATCCACTGACGATGATGTGAACTGGACTGTAGATGCCAATGGTACCCCCTCCAGTGGAACGGGCCCTTCAAGTGCAGCACAAGGATCATACTACATTTACGTAGAAGCCTCCGGAAGCGGGTATCCTAACAAACGCGCTATTATTACTTCGCCATGTTTTGATCTGGGTGGTGTTACAGAAGCCTCTTTTAACTTCAAATACCATATGTATGGTTCCTCCAATATGGGTAGTCTTGCACTGGAAGCCAGCGCTGATAATGGCCAGTCATGGACAAGCATATGGAGCCAGACAGGCAACCAGGGTAACAGTTGGAAAAACGTGAATATAGACCTGGCGGCTTATGTAGGCGGTAGTGTACAGCTTCGTTTCAACAGAGTAACAGGCGGCACATGGCAGGCTGATGTAGCTGTTGACAATGTGACTCTGACCACAGGCGATACGGGTACAGATTGCGTTTCCGGAGATGTGGAACTGAGCATAACGCTTGACAATTACCCGCAGGAAACTTCCTGGACGCTAAAGAACTCAGCAGGTACTACCGTTGACTCTGAAAGCTACTCTACTGCCAACCCTGACGGTTCTACCGTTACCCGAACGTTTAGCGGACTGGCGCCTGACACCTATACTTTCACCATCAATGACAGCTATGGTGATGGTATCTGTTGTGGCTATGGAAATGGCTCATATACACTATCCAGCGCTCAGGGAACAATTGCAACAGGTGGCAACTTCGGCAGCTCAGAATCAACGGAATTCTGCGTTGAAGGTCAGACTGCTCAGTTGAGAACGCATGCGCTGGCAGGTGATGAAACAGACCTGTTCCAAATCTACCCTAACCCTACTAAAGGCACATTGAATATCCGGTTGAAAGAGCAGTCCATTGATCATATCCGGATAT
Organism: Fulvivirga imtechensis AK7; assembly: GCF_000331535.1. GTDB lineage: Bacteria > Bacteroidota > Bacteroidia > Cytophagales > Cyclobacteriaceae > Fulvivirga > Fulvivirga imtechensis. The sequence continues at coordinate 12,136 of NZ_AMZN01000049.1, forward strand.
TCTCAATGTATGGTTTGTTGGTAACAGATATAAAGGATCAGGGTACTTATGATCAAATAGATGTATCTAAGCTGGCTCCCGGAACCTACTTTGTAAGATTTACTTCAGGGGATCAGCACGTGACCAGAAAATTTGTCAAAGAATAACTTTGCAGGTTAACCGAGAGAAAAAAGGCCATCCGGAGAATACGGGGTAATTCCCTGCTTTCCGGAAGGCCTTCATAAATAATTTAACGTGAGTTCGATATTTTAGATACGAATACAATTTAACCGGCTCTACTACATTGTACTCACGTTATTTAAGCTTTGTTATTTGTTCACTTAGAATTCGAAAGCGTCCTGATGTTAAGGATTACAAGTGGTCATACCCCAATCGAAACCTACGGCAGCCATGGCAGGGCTCAGGTATGGAATATCAAGCGCCATGCCTCTTACTATTAATAAAGCTCCCATCAAAATGGCTACGGAAGGAATTATATACTGATAGGCAAACGGTCGTTTAAATTTCAACAGGCCTGACAGACGGGCAAACGCCATCATCATGGGTGTTGTTCCCAGGCCAAACCCCAGCATGACCAATGCAGCACTATTGATACTGCCTGACGCAGTGGCAAGGGATAAAGCCATATAAACCAGGCCACATGGCAAGAGTCCGTTGAGAAATCCAATAAGAAAAATACTGAAGCTATTCTTGCCGGCCGCCAGACCTCTTAACAGGTTTCGGAGTGGAGTAATAATTTTTTGATGCCACGCAGACTGCAGTAGTTTATGCTGGTATCGCGGAAATAAAGCCAGGAGAATTACGAATACACCCATGGCTACTGACAATACCCGCTGCATACCAAATATAGCCAGTCCCTGCCCAAGTGATCCAAACAACAGCCCTAACATAACGTAGGTACTCAACCGGCCCCCATTGTAGATCAGTTGCCGGGCAAGAGTGCTTTTGCTATATACCGTCATAGCCAGTGGCCCGCACATGGTGGCGCAATGTAGGCTACCCAGCAGGCCTGTCAATACACCTGAGATAAACAATCCGTTCATATTGCTTTAGATCACCAATGTTTTTTCCTCGTAGTACTCCCTGCCGTTTTCCTGCCAACTGATCTTGATCTTCCACAGCCCCTTCTTGAAATTCTTAACATCAAAATATTGATGACCATCGCCATTGGGCTTTAGCGCGTATTTGCTGTCGAGCGAAGCATCGGAAGGCCTGAAAAAATGCACCTCCCCTTCCCTTTTATGATTTCCAGGCGCTGTTATCACCACCACCGATCTGGAGTCATCATAGGTTATGCGCAGTTGTTCAGCGCCCAGTTTCTTATAATTCTTAATACGCTCTATCTGATCCTGATAGGCAATTTCCTGTACGTAATAGTCTTTGGCTACCAGGCTAACGTCCTGCTTCATACTTATAGTCACCAAAGTAACTATGAGGCCTGCGAAAAGGACGAATACAATAACAATTTTTGTTCCCCAGTTCATATTATTTCGTTTATCTTAATGATTCTTGCAGTTCCCTAATTCAAGGAAACCGGTCCCAAGAAGTTTGTTTTTGTTTTTTCTATTAATTGTCCATTAGAGTAAATACCGATGGTCAACTTCATTTTTGCCGATCCAATTTTCTCATGCGGTATGCTGATAAAAAATACTCCCTCAGCAAGACCATTGGCCGGCACTACCACTTCTCCATTACCCACTTTGGAGATTACTGCATCCGGCTCGTCCTCTATTTTCAGTTCCAGGTTTACTTCCTCAAAAGTTTTGTTGACGAATTGTACATTGTAAAGATTAGTGATCTTACCATCTTCAGTTCTCTCATATAACTGCCCGGGAACTTTGAGCACCGTAGTCTCAATATCTGAACGGGTAGTCAGCGAAAAAATAAAAATGCTCATCAAAAAGAGGAGTACAAATGAATATGCAGCTACGCGTGGGGTAAACAACTTCTGCTTACCTTTCTCTATCGCCTCATGAGAAGCATACCTGATCAATCCTTTTGGTTTATTGATCTTTAGCATGACATCATCGCAAGCGTCAATGCAAGCTGTACAATTGACACATTCTAATTGTGTTCCATTTCTAATATCAATACCCGTAGGGCAAGCGTGGACACAGAGTTTACAGTCTATACAATCACCTTTCAACTCCTGTTCAGTCCCTTTTTTTAATTTGCCTCTGGGTTCTCCTCTCAGCCAGTCGTACATAACAGCTATTGATTTTTTATCAAGCAACACACCCTGCAACCGGCCATAGGGGCACACAGCCACACAAGCCTGCTCTCTAAACCATGCAAATACCCAGTAAAACACGCCTGTAAAAAACATCAGCCCAATGAATCCGGCCAGGTGCTCAGAGGGTGGCTGACTAACGATCTCTACCACCTGATCAATACCTATAAGGTAAGCCATTACCGTGTGTGAGATCAGCAGTGAAATACCAATAAAAATAAAGTGCTTAAATCCCTTTTTGCGGATCTTTTCAAAATCCCACGACTGCTTATCCAGCTTCCGTTGTTGATTGGCATCCCCTTCTATCCAATATTCTATTTTTCTGAATACCATCTCCATAAAAAGTGTCTGCGGACAAGCCCAACCACACCATACTCTGCCAAAGATTACGGTAAATAAGATGATAAAAACGAAAAAGATGATCAGCAGCAGTGCCAGCAGGAAAAAGTCCTGGGGCCAAAATGCCTGCCCCAGGATAACAAACTTGCGCTCAAATATATTGAGCAATAGAAACGGACGTCCGTCAATTGTGATAAAAGGTCCACCGAAAAGGATAGCCAATAACACTATAGTCACCGCTATCCGCAGTTTGTGATACTTCCCCGAGGGCTTCTTGGGATATACCCAAACGCGCTTACCTTTTTCATCTACGGTAGCAATGGTATTCTTAAACTCCTGATCAAACTCATACAGATTCTCCATAGCTCCTATTTTCTCTACTCAAAATCTTCTCTTCAATCTTTTTTATAAACTGGCTTCTTCTAATACAGGTTCATCTGCTTCGTCATTTTGTGGCTGGTACAATTCCCCCTGCGGCCCTTTGGCATTCGGAGGGTTAGTACCGCCAAGGCTCATAATATAGGAGGTAACATTCTGCATCTGATTCGGAGAAAGCAGCGGCTCCCAAGAAATCATACCTTTTTCCGGAATACCATGTTTAATAGTGGCAAATATACTTTTCACGTCTCCACCATGCAGCCAGTACTCATCTGCCAGATTAGGACCTATTCCACCTCCGCCATCTTCTTTATGACAAGCCGCACAGTTATTGATATATACCTGTTTGCCATCAGCCAGCCGATCAGGATCAGTCACCCGCTGTACATTGGTTTCATCAATATTGCTCGCTGGTGTTTTCTCCTTACGCGCCAGCGCCACCTGCTCTGCCTCTGCTATTTCCGTTTGATATTCCTCGAGCTGCAGTGGCATGGTATCGAATACATGGTAAGCCGCCAGGTAAACCACTGACCAGGCGATGGAAATATAGAATAACCACTTCCACCATGGTGGCAGGTGATTATCCAGTTCTCTGATGCCGTCATAGTTATGGTCAAGCATAACCTCCTCTTCCCGTTCTACCGGCACTGCGTCATTGGCTTTGGTCAGGAATTTCGACCACCAGTTCTTTTTCTTCTCCTCAGCATGTACTATGCCCGCAGCTTCTTCCTGCTGCTTTACCATTGTGCGTAACAACTGAAGAACAATAACTGCCACAGCAAGTACCACCAAGGCCGTGACAAGCACAAAGCCCATAACAATATAGAAGGTTACAGGTCCTGATAGCAATGAATCTTCGGACTGTGCCATAGTGTCTGTACCTGCCAGCAACAATGCCATCAGGCCAAGGCCTTTTATATATTTACTAACTCTTATCATGATTTCTCATTTTTTAAAGTAGATAATCCCTTTCCCTCGTCTTCCACCGGCAACTGCTTCATTTTATTAATATACCCCTGGTCTGCCTTTATCACCCAAAGGACCAGGCATATAAAGAATACGAAGAAAATGGTCAGGGAAATAATCGGCCATATCTCCACAGAGTGTATTTGTTCGAAATAATGCTTAAACATGGTATTACTTTTTAGATGCTTCTAATTCAGAATCTTGTGATTCAGTCTTAACGTTGATATCTGTTCCCAATCTTTGCAGATATGCGATCAGGGCTACTATTTCCGTTTCAGGATATACCTCTATTCCATCCTGCTCTTTCAGGTTTCTAACAATCAACGCAGCCTGTTCATCCAATACGTCATTGGCAATCTCTTCATAGCCCTCTGCATATGGTACCCCCAGTTTCCGCATAGCGCGAATTTTGCCTGCTGTCTCAGTTTTGTCAATTACGCTTTCAAAAAGCCATGGGTAAGGAGGCATAATAGAACCTGCGGAAACAGAAGCAGGATCTAACATGTGATAATAGTGCCAACTGTCGGGATACTTACCTCCGATTCTGTGCAGATCGGGACCTGTACGCTTAGAACCCCATAAAAACGGGTGGTCGTATACGAATTCTCCGGCTTTGGAATACTCACCGTAGCGTTCGGTTTCAGATCTGAAAGGCCTGATCATCTGAGAGTGACAGCTTACACAGCCCTCACGCACATAAAGGTCACGACCGTGTAGTTCCAGCGGTGTATATGGCTTCACACTGCTGATGGTCGGCACATTGCTCTTGATCAGGAATGTAGGAACCATTTCTATAACACCACCGATAACAATTGCAACTGTGGTAAGCACGGTAAACAATACTGGTTTTCTTTCCAATACACTATGCCAGTGGCCATCTGCATGCTTTTTCTGTTTTTCCAAAGGAGCAGCCTCTGCCGCTTCATTGGCTACAAAACTTCCACTCTTAGCGGTTTTGATAAGGTTGTAAGTCATTATAAAAGCACCTGTAAGGTAGAGCGCTCCACCAATAGCCCTCAGCATATACATAGGCAGTATTTGCACTACCGTTTCAAGGAAGTTTTTGTACTCAAGAAAACCTTCAGCATTAAATTCTTTCCACATCAAACTTTGGGTGATGCCCGCTACGTATAAAGGCAATGCATAGAAGATAATGCCCAGTGTGCCTATCCAGAAATGCATATTGGCGAGCTTCACTGAATATAATTTGGTATTCCACATTCGTGGGACCATCCAATAGAGCATACCAAAAGTGAGGAATCCATTCCAGCCCAAACCTCCCACATGCACGTGAGCTACAATCCAATCGGTAAAGTGTGCAATGGCATTCACGTTCTTCAGCGAAAGCATGGGGCCTTCAAATGTAGCCATGCCGTATGCGGTAACTGCCACCACCATAAATTTCAAAACAGGATCTTCGCGCACCTTATCCCAGGCACCTCTAAGGGTAAGCAATCCGTTAAGCATACCGCCCCAGCTTGGCGCTATAAGCATTACTGAGAACACCACGCCAAGCGACTGTGCCCAGTCAGGCAAAGCCGTGTACAGCAAATGGTGAGGGCCGGCCCAGATGTAAATAAATATCAGCGACCAGAAGTGTATGATTGATAACTTGTATGAATAAACCGGTCTGTTGGCCGCCTTAGGCAGGTAGTAGTACATCAACCCAAGAAACGGGGTCGTTAAAAAGAATGCCACAGCGTTGTGGCCATACCACCACTGAACAAGAGCATCCTGCACACCCGCATACCAACTGTAGCTTTTCATGAAGGTCACGGGCATTTCAAAAGAGTTGACCACATGGAGTACCGCTACTGTTACAAAAGTAGCTATGTAAAACCAAATGGCAACATACATGTGCTTCTCCCGTCTTTTCAGGATTGTACCGATCATGTTGATACCAAATACTACCCAAATGATCGTAATGGCAATATCGATTGGCCACTCCAGCTCGGCATACTCCTTGGAAGTAGTGTAGCCCAGTGGTAGCGAAATAGCTGCTGCCACAATGATCAATTGCCATCCCCAAAAGTTGATCCAGCTTAATGTATCAGAATACATCCTGGTTTTCAACAGTCTTTGCATCGAGTAATAGACCCCCGCGAAGATAGCGTTACCGACAAATGCAAAAATCACTGCATTGGTGTGAAGTGGGCGAATACGACCGAAAGTAGTATACGCAGTATCAAAGTTAAAAATTGGATAAAAAAGCTGAATGGCTGCTGTTAGTCCTACTAACATCCCAACCACTCCGAAAACTACTGTAGCTATGATAAAATACTTAACGACTTTATTGTCATAGCTAAATTTTTCAAGTTCCATAAGTTAGCGTGCTATTTAGTTAATTATCAACAGCGAAGGTACTTACACCCTGGCAGGTGAAACATGATGATGATTAGCGATAAACCTGATTTATATCAGGAAAAAAAATCGGAAAAGAAAGGTTACCTCAGTGCTGCCGGCAAGCTTTAACAGTAAGCAATAAACCTGTATTTTATACCAACCGGTACCAACTGGTGGAAGTGGCACCAACTGGCGCGGAAGTTACTTCCGTGCCTCCGTTGAGAAAAGCACGGAAGTAACTTCCGCACTAGAACGAGCTAAAACGAGCGAGAGCGAGAGCAATCGATTTTTGGAAAAAAGCACGGAAGTAAGCCCCTCTCACATCTCTCATATCTATCTCAAAAATCCTTCCTTCGTGCCACCCTTACCATAGAAATAGTCGGTACCACAATCCACAACAGCGCGCAGGCCAAAGAGATAATAAAACCGAGGGAGGTACCAAAAAATTTATTGAACACCGCTCCTGTATAACCCAGCAGCGCTGAGATATCAAGTTGTAGCATGATCAATATGCGAGAAAGGTCTATTGGGTTTAAAACCGTCATTGCCAGGGAAAATTTGTCTAGGGGATAATCTTCGAAAATGAAGAGTGAAAGTAAAAATAACCCATCATACAGCACGGCCATAAACAGCCATACTACTATGGCAAAACCGAAGCCTTTGATCTTGTTTTCATTTTTAACGGCTATCAAAAATGCCAACGCAACAAAGGTGAAGGTGAGTAAACCTCCCGTGAGCAGCAATACCAGGAAATTGGATAACTCTGGCGAAGCCAAAATGCCATAAAAGATAAATGGCAACCCCATACCTGCCACAAAACTGAGCAGCAGAGATACTGTAAGCCCCAGGTACTGCCCAAGAAAAATAGATCTCCTTTTAATAGGCTGTGCCAATAATAGTTCTACAAATTCGCGGGAATTGTAGTAGTACATCACCCCAAACATAGTACCTATCAGCGGACAAAGTATGATGATTATGTTCATCAGGCTGATAATGGCCCTGCTCACATCATTGCTTAAATACAACAGAGCTGCGGCCGTAATGGCAAAAAACAAGAAGTAGATCAGGCTCCACCTGCTTCTCATCAAGTCGAAAAAACTGTATTTAAATATCTTGATCATGCTTTTACGGTTATAACTTCTTTAGACTCATGATTATTTCTCAATAAAATTCGTGCAATTGATCGTTCCAGCTTGGCCTCCCCTGTCATTTCCTGCATATCCTGTAGCGTACCCCTGAAAAATATTTTACCTTCCAGAAGGAAAACGATCTCATCAGCCAATTCCTCGACCAACTCCATAATGTGCGTGGTCAGCAAAATGGTTTTTCCATTCTTTTTTTCTTCATGGATCAGCTCTTTCAGTGTGATCATGGCGACAGGATCCAAACCGGCAGTAGGCTCATCCAGAATGATATACTTCGAATCAAACATAAAACAGAGCACAATATTTACTTTCTGGCGTGTTCCTCCTGATAAATTGCGCAGCCTGCTACTCATAAACGGCTGGAGCCCAAACCGCTCCACCAGCGGTTGTTCATCTCCTCGCTTACCGCGAATGTCTTTCACCATTTTGATTACCTCCTTTACGGTGAGATTTTCCGGAAAATGAGCGATCTGAGGTAAATAACCAATACTGTTCCGGTAGCTCCAGTTGCCTTTAATATTCTTCCCGTCCAACTCAATACTGCCACCATCAGGAATGACCATACCAAGAATGGTTTTAATAATAGTCGTTTTGCCCGAACCGTTAGGACCAAGTATGGCAAAAATACCGGAGCCCCTTACTTCCAGGTCAACCCCCTTCAGTACGTGGTTTTTATTAAAAGACTTTTCAAGTTTATTTATCGTAATCATAAAACGGGTTTCATTAAAGGTTTTTCATCCACCAGTGTTGCCGGAGTAAATACGGGGGTCACCTTCTCAGCAAAATTCAATATATCAATGAACAGGCTGCGTAATAAAATAATAGATGATTCTGTACGTGTCACAACATATGAAAAAAGCTTCACCGGATGGTGAGGAACATCGCCTATGCCATCCTTGTCAAGGTCGTAGCCGGTATATTCATTCCAGTAGTTCCCGGTATAGTCGTTATAGTTCCTAATGCTGTTAGTAGTGACATCAAAGGTATTATTTAAAAAATTATTGGCTGTAATGGTATTATCCATGCAACTGCCAAGCAGACGCAGAGCCCATCCATTTTGATTAAATGTATTATTATGGATCTTCATTCTGGTAGCGCTTTCGCCATAAATGGCTGTAGTATTTTTTTCAAACCTGTTGTTGCTGATCTCCCCATCATAGATCTCTTTGAGCAGCAAACCGTAAGCGGTAGTGCCCCAGTTGTGATCAAAGAGGTTATCATCCATAGTGATGAACCTGGAGAACATCACTGCCACGCCAGCGCCATTATTGCGAAAAGTATTTCCGATATAATCATCATGGTTGGAGAACATAAAATGCAGACCATAGCGTATGTTTCCTTCGCTAATGTTGTTTTCGACCAGGCTGTTGTCTACAAATTCGAGATATATCCCGTCACGGTGTTTTTTTACCGTATTGTTCTTCACTTCAATGTTTTTACAATACCAGAGATGAATGGCATTTCCTGACGACATCTCCTCTACCGCCTGTCCTTCCATAATATTTCCCTCCACAATACAATCAGATGATTTCTGTAGATAAACACCAAAAAAGGTATTGATCAGCCTGTTATTCCTGATCACCACACCCTTACTTCTGATCACATTTATTCCTGCCCTGTCTACAGTATAGCTCGTGCCTACATTTTGGATCCGGAAGCCGGCAATCACCACATTGTCTGCCGAGATGGTAAATATTTCCGAATCATTTTCCCCATCAACAACAGGAAAGCCCTCTCCTATCAGCACCAAAGGCTTATTGAGAATGATATTTCCTTCTTTATAAATGCCCTTTTTTACGAGAACTGTATCACCGGGAGCCGCTTTTTCTATAGCTGCAGTGATAGATGTGTGGCCACATAAATTACATACGGAAAGTATTGCTGCCCTTCCTGGTGAAGTAAATAAAACAAGGCTTATTACGATTAAAAAGATGATTCGTTTCACAGTTGCTACTGTCTAGTGTAATGCCTGTGGCTTTATGACCGGCAATTGATTAAAATTTTTTTTCAGCTCTTCCCATGAGTATATCTGTCCACCCTGATCTTGCCTGAGCTCTTCTGCTGTGCCCTTATCCGAGACAGCCGTGATGTACATGCCCATCGGACTGGGCAGATTTTCACTCCTGAGATAGGAACATCCGGCAGCGTCCGTTAATGTTTTATTGTTGTAAGTGGAGACCAGAATATGTGCAAAGGTGGCTTTCTGATGCTCATTTTGATAGTTAATGAGGCATTCAATGGCATCGAATTTATATACTTTGCCTTTATCTGTCACCAGCTCTGCTGCATAACGCTGATCAACAATAGTCATTTTACAATAACTGCAACCATCATGACCATAGTTTATGGGTTCTGGTGTTGGCTGGCATGACACCAGCGCCACCAACAGCAGACCGTAGCTAAAATATTTTAATAGATGTCTCATCCCTGTGTTGCGAAACTGTGTTTATGAACTGCTTTTTCCTCTTTCTTGCTTTCTTTCTTTTTTCCTATAAAGAAGGCCGTTGCAGCCATTAGCATTGAAAGGCCGAGAAAAAGCCCTCCCCAATAAGGGTAGGATATGGCGTTGAAATTTAAAAGCATTTTTGATCCTATTACGGGTGGCTGATATGCCATTCCCGGTACTTTTATAGGTGCATTCGGGTCCAGATTATGTCCGTAGTCATACTCCCATAGATAGAAGTCGTACAACCCCAAAGCGCCCAATGCTGCCATGACTAACACCCAGGTCAGCATCAACTTCCTTTTACCTGTAAGTGAGGTAACTACTCCAAAAATGACCATCGCCACGATCACATACGGAAAATATTTCAACTCTGGAATAGAATCAGGCTCTATGTACTGCATTCCAACATAATGGTTCAGAATATTGATATTTTGCAGCGTATATGGCGTATCACCGGTGATCTTATTGATCCAGATGTACATAGTGATACCTCCCGGATATTGTGGCGCTTCCAGAGTTATCCGCCACAATGGTGTAACAAACAACAAGAGCAGAAGCAACGACCCCACCAACATCAATACTTTTGATAACTTTTGCATAATATTTTTTTAGAAAAAGAGGGCCACCAATTTTCAGGTGGCCCCCACCTGTGAAATATGACTAAATTCTCGATTTAATCCTCGCCTAATGACCACTTGATGGGCACATTGGCCCCGGCCTCAGATACTCTTATGTATCCCTGCATCTCCTGGTGAAGTGCAGAGCAGAAATCGGTACAGTAGAAAGGATATATACCAGGCCTTTGAGGCTCCCAAAGAAGTGTCTCTGTCTGCCCTGGCATCACCAGCAACTCAGCGTTGCGTGCACCCATTACACTCAATCCGTGAGGTGTATCCCAATCCTGCTCCAGGTTAGTCAGGTGGAAATAAACCTTATCACCAACCTTAATACCTTCGATATTGTCAGGGTTGAAGTGACTTCGAATAGAAGTCATATAAATCCTTACCACGTTACCTTCTCTTACCACTTTCGCCTCACTTTCCTTTTTAATAGCATGAGGGTGTTTGTTGTGCTCGATGGGATATATCTTTTTAGAATTCTTCATTACCACATCAGCCGCAATAGCCTGTGCATAGTGAGGTTCGCCAATAGTCGGGAAGTCAAGCAACAACTCCATTTTCTCTCCTGAAATATCATACAACTGTGCAGAATGGTTCATTTCAGGGCCAGTAGGAAGATACCTGTCTTTAGTGATCTTATTGAGCGCTACGAGGTATTTACCCCACGGTTTCCTGGAGTCCCCACCGGGGATCATCAAGTGACCAACAGAGTAGTAGCATGGCGCTCTGTCTATTACCTCCCAGGTACCCAGCTTCCATTTTACCACCTCCGAAGAAATAAAGAATGTAGTGTAAGCGTTACCTTTTCCATCAAATTCAGTATGTAAAGGGCCCAAGCCACCACTTTGTACTGTACCTATCACTACATCTTCAAATTTCAGCACGGGAATACCGTCTATCTCAGTATCAAATGCCTCATTTTCTATGGCTTTGATCATTTTGTCGAATGAATGTACTGTCAGGTCTGCAGAAAGTTTACCGTTACCAACTATATATTCACCTGTTGGGTCCACGTCTACACCATGTGGTGACTTCGGTGTGGGCAGGTAGTAGATCATACCGGGACACTCTGATGGGATCAGCACCTTTACGCTCTTCTTCTTGGTGGAAGTAGCCATGTGCGTTTCTTCATCATAATAGTTATGCATGTAATCAGCAGGCATTTCTTTTGCTTTGCCCTGGGCCAGATATTCTTCGGCTTTTTTCCAGTTCACCGCAGCAATAAAGTCTTTATCATTTTGCGATGCATTCACCTCTTTCAGTGTATAACTCTCTTCGCTATTATAAGTGGTAAAGAAAGTCCATCCGTGTGACTTGCCCTTACCTGAGTGAGCAAGGTCGTAGTCAAACCCCGGAACCAGGATCTGAAAGGCCACATCCATTTTTCCAGGCTCATCAGCTCTGATATAGGAAATCGAACCTTTGAAGTTCTCTTTATACGAGCTAATAGCCACATCCTTCTGAGGAAAAGGCACACTGAACCGGGTACCTGCCACCACATACTCGGAATTTTCCGTAATGAAAGGTGAGCTGTGGTTACCACCACTGTTAGGGATCTCTACGATTTCAGTAGTTTCAAAAGTGGTGAGGTCTATTCTGGCTATACGTGGCGTATTATTACCGTTGATAAAGATCCAGCGACCATCGGGTACACCATCAGTTTGCGAAAGCTCAGGGTGGTGAGCATCATCCCAGGGCACAAACCCGTATGATGTATTCAGCATAGGAATTGTCTCCTCGTTATAGCCATATCCTTTTTCGGCATCTTGTGAGAATACAGGTATAACTTTCAGTAACCTACCCGAAGGCAGACCATATACACTTAGCTGTCCGCTAAAGCCACCGGACATGAAAGCATAAAACTCATCATATTCTCCAGGGGCCACATATACTTTTTCGGCAGCCTTGGCATTGCTCATGGCTCCTTTCTTATCAGAGCCGCCATTATTACCACACCCCCATAGGGTGATCAATATTGCAGCTCCAATTAAATTCAAATACGTTTTCATAGTGTTATTATAAAGGTTAAGATTAAAGAGTTCGGAAATATTCAAGGACTTTTCTGGCCTGATCCTCGGTCAGGTTTTGGTTAGCCATCGGGGCACCGTTAGCTTCCATAAGCAACTGCTTGGCGATAGGATCTTTTTGGATCATTTCTTCCGGATTGAGGATCATATTCATTATCCACTCAGGAGTTCTCCTATCAAGGATCCCCTTTGGTGCGGGACCTATGAATTTTTTATCTATTTTATGGCAGGCGGTACAAAGCTCTTCATATATAACTTTTCCTTCTTCCGCCATTTTAGGGTCTATTTCCCCTAGAGCTAAAGATTTTACAGGGCCTATGCCTTTATTATTTTTCCAGTCCTTCATCGGATCCCCAGGCTTGGCAGCAGCGGAAGATTCAGAAGCATGTTTTGGGGGTGGCAGGGTTTTCTTTTCTTTTTCTTCACCTCCGCCACAGGCCACTATCAGAAGTGGTAGGGTTAATAAAGCGATCAAATATTTAAGACGTACATACATAACTTTAATAGTTTAATTTGAGTGTAAAATTCATTGTTTGATGATTCATATCCATTGCGGAATATCATGCTGAAGCATGATATTTATCAGGTTTTCTCAACAGCAATTATTTGGCTAGTTCAATTATAGCTTCTATTATCTCTTTATTGTCAACGCCCAGCCCTTCCTGCTGATGAACCAATTCACCTTGTTGATTAAAGACGCTTATGATGTTGGAGTGACTGAAATCCATAGGGGATATTTTCTTATACTTTACAGCTAAAACATTGGCAAACTCCCGGGTGTTTTCCTCAGTGCCTCGTAAAAACAACCATTGGTCGCCATTCATCAGGTTCTCCTTAGAAAAAGATTTAAGACGCGCCGGGGTATCCGTTTCAGGGTCGATGCTTACCAGAATGTACCTGATGTCTGCGGATACTTTACCTTTGACCTTAGACTCAATGTTTCTCATATCCGCAACAAGCCTTGGACATGCTGCCTGACAGGAGGTGTAGATCATCACCATCACCAGTACATTGCCTTGCATATCCTTTAGTTGTATCGTTTCGTTGTTTTGTGTGGTCCATACAGATGGTAGATGGAATATTGAGAGTTCCGGAAGCGCTGTGTCGTGCATATCCGGTTCTTCTTCGAGCTGTGGCTGTGCACAACCCAAAAGGAGGAGCATTATTATTAAGTATCTCATTGCGTTTTTGTATTTACAGTTTCAGCACACCTAAAACCCAGGTTTTTCCCGGTATAGCTGGCCTTAAGGCTGCCCCTGAAAGCATACCGCATGAAGGCTGCATAGTTCATCAGGTCGGTGGCCCCTACCGCTCCGCCCGCACAAAAAAGGTTACGGTCCAGGTCTGCATCTCCTCTGGATTCACCGGAGATCATCACGGAATTAAAATCCATTGTCCATTCCCAGACCAGGCCGTGCATATCATAAAGGCCCCAGTAGTTTTTAAATGTCTTTCCTATTTCATTGGTATATGTTTTTGGGGTTTCATACCAGCTAAGAATATACTGGTTATAGGTGCTGTCTTTGCGAGCGTCTTTTTGTTTCTGATCTGCCATGGCAGCATATTCCCATTCATCTACGGCTGGTAGTCTCTGGCCTTTACTTTCACAATATGCTTTGGCGGCATACCACGACACATTGGTGACCGGGCTATTGGGAAGGGAATTGGCATAGGTGAGGTCACTATCCCATCCTGAAAGGTAGCTTTTGTCGGCAAAAAGTCGCTTTACGTTGGATTTTTGCCATTCGGAATGCTCTTTTACAAATTGCAGGAAATCGTCATTGGTAACAGGGTAAACGTCCATCTTGAAATCTTCCAAAGCCACCAGCACGTCCTCAGATCCATATATTGGCACAAAACTTCCTCCCTCTATCAGAACAGACGTAGGTTGGCCCTGGCTGCTCACACCCAAAAAAGATGTGAGCAACACGACCATTGTAAATGTACTTTTATAGCGCATCTTGTTTTTGTCTGACTGTCTTGACCATGGCTGGTGTAACTACTTTTTTGTTATTACCCCAACTGTTATACACATAAGTCAATACATTAGCCACTTCTTCATCGGAAAGCACCTGCCTGGTCATTACGCTATTATACTCCTTGCCATTGACCACGATTTTGCCTGATTTACCATTTAGCACGATATCGATGGTCCGGTTCACATCAGCGTTCAGGTAATCCGAATTGGCCAATGGAGGAAATGCCTCGGCAATACCTTCGCCATTCGCCTGGTGGCAGGCCAGGCAGGTTCTGGCATATACCTGCTTACCGAATTCAATCTGCTCTTTTACTGAAGAAGCGACTATTTCGCCTCCTGTACCAGGTTCGGCAGGCATTTCCTGAGCGCCACCTCCTTCATGCTCATAGATACCGGTTTGCTGAGTCCCTGAATAGATCCTTTTGTTTTCTTCTCCCTGAACATTGAGCATACCCAGCGCTCCTTTGTTGAAAGCTCTGAAAATGGAGTGATCTACAAGAATTAATGTGCCGGGAACATCCACTTTAAACTCTACAATGGCGGCTCCACCAGCCGGTATCAGCGTGGTTTGCACATTTTCATTGATCAGATTACCACCTTCTACATAAACTTTATCAAAGATCTCCCCGATCACATGGAATGATGAAACCAGGTTGGGTCCTCCATTTCCTACATACAGTCTCACCGTTTCGCCAACATTAGCTGTAATGGCTTTATCACCGGTAAGAGCGCCCACACTACCATTAAATACCACATAATCCGCATCTTCGTCAATGGCTTTATTCATATCAAAGGGTTGCAGGCCTCGTTTGCCATATTCACCTTTAGTATAGAAGTCGCCCTGCATGATGTAGTATTCTTTATCAACCGGGGGCAACCCTCCTGCCGGCTCCACTAGTATGAGGCCGTACATTCCGTTGGCGATATGCATACCTACCGGCGCAGTAGCACAGTGATATACATACAGGCCTTCATTCAATACCTTAAATGAAAACTGTATTTCATGTCCCGGAGCTACAAATGAGGATGTAGCCCCACCACCCGGGCCGGTAACCGCATGCAAATCGATATTGTGGGGAAGCTTGTTGTCCGGGTGATTCTTCAGGTGAAATTCCACCTCATCACCCACGCGTGTTCTGATAAAACTACCGGGCACACTACCTCCGAAAGTCCAATAGATATACTTGACGCCATCGGTCATCTCCATTTCCTTCTCTACCACCTCCATATTAACGATAAGCTTTTTTGCAGGCCTTTTTACCACTGATGGCGAAACCATGGGTGGAGCGGTAAGGTCAGCAACCAACTCTCCCACCACTTCTATTTCTGCGGGATCAGTAGGCTCCGGTTTGTTGTCTGCCACAGATTGACTGCAGCCTGCTAATAATACTCCCAAGAGCAAGATCAGCACCGGTACGGGAATCTTATGTTTTGTTTTCATTTTTATAAAATTAAGGTTGAGTAAAATACGCTGGGAGAAATTTAGTAATACATGACTTTAATCATTATCAAACATGATGTTAGACACCTTCTTGCTTTTCCATTTCTATCACCTTGGGGAAAAGGATGTTGTTTTCAAGATGTATATGACGGTGCAGGTCATTTTCAAAATCGCGCAACTTCTGGTAAAGCACTCTGTAGGTAGTGCAGGCGCTTGCCGGTGGTGTGTACCCGGAGCTTAGCTCTGAGATAGACCTCATGATCTCTCCGGCATTGTCATGCTCTTCCATCATCATCTTCACAGGATTTTCCAATGAACCGAACGATGCCGGAACAAGGTCAACTCCGCCTCTTGCTGCTGCAACAAGCTTTTTAATATAAGGGAAAAGCACTACCTCTTCTTTCTGCAGGTGAGGAAGCAGTTCACTGGCCAATTCATGGATCTGCCTGTTAACCTCGATCGTCTCTGGATGTGCACCACCATGTACACGAGATACTTTGTATGAATACTGTACCAGTAGTGGAAGGTGCTCTTTCACATAAGCATGATGTATTTCAATGATATAATCTGCAAGACGATCAGGCGACCAACTGTCAAAATCCTGATCGTGATCCTTATTGACAATCACACGATTTAGCTCGTCAATGATATTGTTACAGTCGAGTTTCTTTTTCCGGCAGGCCTCTTCTATACTCACACCTCCACCACAACAAAAATCTATTCCATATTTTTTGAATACATCAGCATACCGGTAATCCTCCGCCACAAGTCTTCCTACTTTTTTATCTTTTAAATGTTCCATGATCTGAATTTGATTTTTAAATTTTATCAAAGTTCAGAAGGGATCAGCCCTGCTCTTATGACTCAAAGCATAAAAAAGCAACTATTCTATGCCCATCTTTATAATCTGTTTACCTGAAGTTTTAGGGCCCACGGCAGGAAGAGGGATGCACAGGTAAGCAATACCAGTGGATCTTTTCAGCATATTACTGACCAGGATCATATCATCACATGAACCTGCTCATAGTTTGAGCCCCAAAAAGTTGAAAACTTCGAACCCATATGAAAACAATTATTTCTTATGGTGAAGATCTATATCATTTTACTGGTAGTTATTACAGGAACCATCAATATTTCCCAGGCTCAGTTTTCTGTTTCAGGAGAGTTCAGACCAAGGGCAGAGTATAGGCACGGCTTCAAAAATTTGCCGGTGGCGGGCCAGGAAGAGGCTTTCTTTATCGACCAAAGAACGCGGCTCAACCTGTCTTACGTGGACGAAAAGTATGATTTAAAGATAGTTTTCCAGGATGTAAGAACGTGGGGAAGTCAACCTCAATTGGCGGATAATGATGGAAGCCTGACTACCCTTCACGAGGCGTGGGCACGGGTACAGTTGTTTGATCATGTTGCCGTTAAGCTTGGCCGACAGGAAATTGTTTATGATGATCATCGCATATTTGGTAACGTAGACTGGGCGCAACAGGCCAGAAGCCATGATGCCGCTATTTTCATTTTCAAACCGAAAAATATGGAGCTGAACCTGGGGTTGGCATACAACCAGGATGGGCCTCAGCTCAACACCACTTTTTATACTGTTGCTAACAGCTATAAAACCTTCCAGTACCTCTGGGGAAACCGGAAATTTGGAAATATTCAGATCAGCGCTTTACTACTCAACAACGGTAGGCA
The DNA here is from genome assembly GCF_000331535.1 of Fulvivirga imtechensis AK7. GTDB lineage: Bacteria > Bacteroidota > Bacteroidia > Cytophagales > Cyclobacteriaceae > Fulvivirga > Fulvivirga imtechensis. The sequence continues at coordinate 29,738 of NZ_AMZN01000049.1, forward strand.
AGGTGGATCGCCCGATGACTTTAAAACCTACTACAGCCAGACTTTTGGCCCACGTACCGGCTACAACCGCGGCAATTTTAAGGTCAATTTTGCAGTTTATAAACAAACTGGTGAGGAACCCGATGCAAGTACGGACATCAATGCTACATACATTGGGCTGGATCTTACTTATTCTGTAATGGAAAATACTTCCGTCACGGCCGGACTTGAGTACCTCACAGGAAATAACCCCACCGATATTGATAACGAAAACAATGCCTTTAACCCCTTTTATGGCACTAATCATAAATTCAATGGTCTCATGGACTACTTCTATGTTGGTAATCATCTCGGTAGCGTAGGGCTTCAGGATATATTTATAACACTCAACCAAAAAATGGGTAACGTATCTGCCAACCTATCTACACACTTCTTTAGCGCGGCTGAAGCACCATACAACATTCAAAACAATGAAACACTGGATAAATACCTTGGCACTGAGGTTGATCTTTTCTTCACCTTCAATACCGGTAAAGATATCAGCTTACAAGGTGGTTATTCACATATGTTGGCCACTTCTTCCATGGAGGCAGTGAAAGGCGGCAACAAAAATGAGACCAGCAACTGGGCATGGCTCATGCTCACTATCAAGCCATTGTTTTTTACCACAGAAAAAGATAAAGACGCTAATTAGTGTTTGTAAGAAAACGTCAATGTCTGCGTTACGCTTGTCCCAAAAATACTCATCCACAGGGGGCTCCGTTTTTTGGGACTTCATCCCGCTGTTTACGAGGAACGTTTTCTTAAAGCCACTTGGAGTTTATAGAGACTATTTAGCATCCTGTTGTTCCAGCCAGTTCAAAATTATCTGGTTTGTTTCATCCGGTTTTTCTTGCTGGATCCAGTGACCACAATCTATACTTGCCACTTCCACATTGGGCACAAACTCTGGTAATCTTTCTGACTTAGGAATCATATCACGATTGCCATAGATCATAAGTGTCGGATGTTGGATGATTGGGTTCACGTCCGCTAATAAGTGCCAGTTGCGGTCAAGGTTTCTATACCAATTTATACTTCCTGTAAACCCTGATGATTCGAAAGATGAAACGAAAACGGCCAGTTCGCTGTCGCTCATGATAGACTCACCGAGTGGTTTTTCTGTGTTGGCGAGATTGATCATCAACATTCCTGGTTCAGGCGGTGCGGGAGGTAAGTTTTTGCGGAACATATTGCGAAGGAACTGCGATGTTTTTTCTTCCAATATAGCGTCTGCTACTCCCGGTTGTCGATTGAAGTGAACAAAATAGAAATCTCCTCCAAATACTTCTTCCATGAACTCGATCCAGGGTTTTTCTCCACGCTCCTGATAAGGCAAAGCCAGGTTTATCACTTTGTTTACCCGCTCTGGCTGCAATAGTGACAGGCTCCAAACGACATTGGCGCCCCAATCATGACCGACAAACGTAGCGTCTTCATATCCGTAGTGATCGAGGAGTGCTACGAGATCCCCGGTCAAGTGTTCAATATCATAATCCGTTACTTCAGTCGGACGAGAAGAGTTACCATAACCACGCTGATTTGGAACAATGACATGGTAGCCGGCTTTGACAAGGGAAGGAATCTGATAACGCCAGGAAAACGCATGCTCTGGAAAGCCATGACAGAGTACGATAGGTTTACCAACATTTTGTTTACCTGCTTCAAATACTTCCAGTTCTACACCATTGACTGAAATCATTGTGGGCTTTGGAAATTCGATCGGAATAAATCTTGTGTTAATTACGTTTGTCATTCTTTTTATTGTTTAAAATTAATATAACACAAACGTAAAACCGGTCGGTGACAGCCCTATGTCAAGGGTCAGTTTGAATTATTGGTATTTGTCAAAATACTCTTGTAACGTCAAATTGTGAGGTTCAAAATTTTCTGATAGAACTTCCATCTTGTGTATCCGGTCCGGGCGAAAAAATCGAAATTCCTTCCGCAAGCGGCACCACGCAATCAAGTACCAGTTATCAGCACTTAATATAGCAAATGGCTCAATCTCTCTGTCAGTGGTAATGCCCTCCTTATTGATATACCGTATTTTGACCAGCTTGTAATTGGTGAGTGCATTTTGTAGATCAGACAAATTGCTGCTGTTTCTTTTTTGATTAAGAGCCTCGTCATATTGAGTTCTATCAGCTAATAAATTGGCTTTATCTTGAATAGTATATCTGAGAATCGACTTGATTTTATCAATTGCCTCTGCATAATCCTGTACAAAAGAGGCATCTTTACTTTTCAATACGAGCTGTTCTGCCAGTATTAAAGCATTGGCTTGCTTTTCGGTAAACATGATTGGTGGAATTCTATAGCCCTCCATTAAATTGTACCCCTTGCCTTCTTCAGTCAAGATAGGGACACCCGCCTTTTCCAAGGTTTTGATATCTCTGTAGATGGTTCGAGTGCTGACACCAAATTTGTCAGCAAGACTTGCTGCTGTCAACCTTCTTTTGGTCTGCAACTGTATTAATATGGCAGTCAGTCTCGATATTCTTTTGACTTCATCTCCCTCCATTCAGTATTTGTTGAATTTCGTTTCTATACAACATCAAGCTATGATGAGTATGCGCTCCAGTTGCTAAAAGCACCGAAGTTTCTGACTTACACTGTCAAATCAAAGGACTCTGATCGCATATTCATTTTAGTGTTTGTGTGTGCCCAGCATGGGCATCAGGTAATCGAAGGTACCAAAAAATTCCAGAGGGTGAAAGTCCCTTATGTGCGGGGAGTAGTGTCCTGAAGCATTAGCAAGTCGCAAGTTCGATTACTTTGAAGCATAGAGTGAAGGAAGCGAGACTGCAAACCCCGGTTCCAACGAATTGGAATTGAAGTCCTTCCTTGACTTAACACGCCCATGATCTGCGCTACGTTTGCGCCAAAATGCTCATCCTGACGGAACTCCGGACTGAAAAGCCTGCTTGAGATGCTTATAATTGATCAGGAATAATGCCATATTAATCATCACGGTTATGGTGTGTTGCCTCTGCCTGCTGACTGGTATTTTCTGTACCCCGTTTCTTCTTATCATCAAAAAGCATACGCATTGATGGTGTAACGGTATCATCAAACTGTCCGCTTTTGTTAGCCCAAATGAACAGCGCCAGAAAACCTCCTGCCACCACCATACTTACTATGATCAGAACAAATATTACCGACATGCTATAGATGTTTTTTACGTGCAAAAAAGTTACTGGTAAGTGTTGTAAACCCTACCACTGAAATACTGCTCAGAGGCATTAGTATGGCGGCAAATATGGGTGTCAGCGCTCCCGCCACAGCAAAGCTCAAGCCAACTACATTGTATAAAAAGGAGATAATAAAACTGGCTATAACGATTTTTCTGCCATAGCGGGCATAATCCATATACTTAGCCAGATGCTTAAGCTGGTTGCCTTCCAGTATACCATCGCAGGCGGGAGAAAATGAGGAGGCATCCTCGCTGACTGCTATGCCCACATTGCTCTGTTTCAGCGCCCCTGCATCATTAAGCCCATCACCCAGCATCATTACTTTATGGCCTCTTTGTTGAAGTTCCTTAATGTGGTTCAACTTATCTTGCGGCTGCTGCCTGAAATACATTTCAGTGCCCCTGGGAAAGATCGTTTGAAGGTACGCACGCTCATGGTCATTATCCCCCGATAAAACCGCTAATTTATAGCCTGTCAACTGATCCACCAATGCTTTAAGTCCTTCGCGATAGCGGTTGTTCGTTTCAAAGTAACCCCTCTGCTGCCCATCGATACTCAAATACACTCTTCCAGCCTTACCTTCATGATTGGCCCCTGTAAATTCTGCCTTACCCAGCCTCAGCACATGCCCGTCTACCCGTCCGCAAAGGCCGTTCCCGGGCACTTCGCTAAATTCTGTAATAACAAATTCTGTATCTGCTCTCAGGCTTTTCCTGATCTTCTGGCTGATCGGATGCACAGAATTTTCTACCAGCTTACGGACCCATCCTGCTTCCTTTTCTGACAAAGGGTCGCCTGCAAAAAGTACTTTGCCTTCACTGCTTTCGGTAAGGGTGCCTGTCTTGTCAAAAACTATAGTATCTACGGCTACCATCTTTTCCGTGGCATATGCATTTTTCAGGTAAAGCTTATTTCTGCCAAAGATCCGCAGGGTATGGCCGTTGGTAAAGGGAGCCGAAAGCGCTAATGCACATGGGCAGGCCACAATCAAAATAGCAGCGATTACCTGCCACATGCCGGCAGGATCAATAAAATACCACACCAATCCGGCTACAAAGGCAATGCTCAAAATTATCGCAGTAAAATATTTACTGATCTTATTAGTGATCTCCTCCGTACCCAGGTCATCGGTATCTTTAAAAGCCTGATTGTTCCATAGTGAGGTGAGATAACTTTGTGAGCTCGGCCGTGTGATGCGAACTACAATACGCTCCCCTACCTGGCGTCCCCCGGCATACAGTTGCTCTCCTCCTTTCACCACCACCGCCTTTTCTTCACCGGTCACGAAGCTATAATCAATATTCGCCTGATCGCTCAACAGTATGGCATCGGCAGGTATGATCTCCTGGTTTCTCACCATTACCTCATCGCCGGGCTTCAATTCAGCAATAGGAATAGCAGTCGTAATGCCCTGTTCGATCCTGGTGGCTGCCAATGGAAAGTATGACTTATAGTCGCGCTCAAAGGAAAGGTTGTCATAGGTCTTGCTCTGAAACCATTTACCTATCAGCAGAAAAAATATCAATCCCCCTAACGAATCAAGATAACCGGCCCCTGTCTGGCTGACAATCTCATACAGACTCCTTCCAAATAGCGCCACAATACCTAAAGCGATCGGCACGTCTATATTGATAAACCTCCTTTTCAGGCCTTTGTAAGCAGACTGGAAGTATCCTTTACCGGAATAGAAGATAACCGGCAGCACCAATACCACATTCAGGTAAGCAAAAAATGTTTTGAAGGAGTCATCCATCGACTCATCAATGCCCAGGTACTCAGGAAAGCTCAATAGCATGATGTTGCCAAAGCAAAAAGCAGCCACACCGATTTTCAATGCAAGACCGGAACTGCCGGAACTCCTTCTTTTATCCTCAGCCTCGTCCATATTGAACTGCGGAGGATACCCCATGGAAGACAACAAACCTGCCAACTCCGGCAACTTTATCACTTGTGGATTGTAATGTACCTCTGCCGTCCTTTTAAGGAAGTTTACCTGGGCCTGTATCACCCCAGAATGAAAATCTGAGAGGTTTTCCAGCACATAGACACACGAACTACAATGTATGTCAGGCAAAGAAAGTTGAATAATATTATGTTTCTCCGACCGGAACCGGAGCAGTTTGTTCCTTATTTCTTCATTCTCAAGAAAATCGTACTTTCCAGCGAGGTGCGGGTTTGCCTTGTTTCTACTTTCATAAAGTTCTCTGAGATCATCCGTTTGAAAGAGTTCGTAAACCGTTTTGCACCCTGTACAGCAAAAATGCTTCCCGTCATACACAATATGCTCCTGCCTGCACAGGTCTTCACAGTGATGGCATTTCAGCTTTTCATCTACATACTCCTCAGCCGCTATCATCTTACCATACTGACTTTGCAAAGGCATAGTTGCCCCTGATGGTGGATATAAAAATTATCTGGTGTCTCAAGAAAACGTCAATGCCTTCGTTACGCTTGCCTCCAAAATGCTCTTCCCGACACCTGTACATGCCTCCCGCTTTTGGCGACTTCACAAGCCTTGACCTTGACGTTTTCTTAAAGTCACTTAGGGTTTTCTTAAAGATACTATCTAAAACTAAAACAGGGTAGTCCACTATCTTCCGGCCCCATCGCGTGATTTGTAAAAATATTTTTTTAAGCATTGGATTGTATATATTAAACAACCCAAAGTACCTCAATTGGAGCCCTTATCAGAAAGAGATAGGTCACCCGGAAACATGATCTTTGTCATGTTTCCTGATCTGTTGCCGGCTGGTCCCGACTATTTGGAATGGTAAAGAAAAAAGTACTCCCCTGATTTGGCACCGACTCTACCCATATATTACCACCATGAGATTCCACGATCTTACGACATTGTGCCAGCCCTATGCCAGTCCCTTCGTACTCCTTGCGCGAGTGCAACCGCTGAAAGATCATAAATATCTTTTCCTTGTACTTTTCATCAATGCCGATACCATTATCGGCAACTGAAAACTGCCAATGTCCCTCTTTTAACATGGCATGTATACTAATATGCATCCGGCCTGCGAAATTTAACAGCATTTGAGATCAAATTCTGAAATAGTTGCCTCAGCTCTGTGGGATAGCCTTTAAGTGTGGGTAATATACTTCTTTCAACTACGGTTTTTGTCCTTTGTATAAGTGCATCCATATCCAGAAGCACTTCATCTACAATTTCGTTACAGTTTACATCCTGCTGTTCCTGTTCTGTACCAATTCTGGAGTAATCAAGCAGGTCCTTGATCAGTGCTTCCATTCGAATACTGGTCTGTAGAATAAACTCAAGATATCTGTCTGCATTCTTATCCAGTTTACCTTTATATTCCTTTTCGATCAGATTTACCAAACTCATAATGGTATGCAGAGGCTCCCGTAAATCATGTGAAGCCACATATGCAAAGTGCTCCAGTTCTTTGTTTTTCTTTTCTATAGCCACCAGTGATTGCTCCAACTGCTTCCTGGTTCGTATACGCTCCGAAACATCTCTTAGTGTTGCTGAAGTCAGCATTCCCTTGCTGGTTTCCAGAGGGCTCAGGCTTATTTCAACAAAAAACTCACTACCGTCCTTTCTTTTAACAATCAGTTCGCGCCCTGCTCCCATTTCCCGCAGGTTAGGATTTGTTACATAATTTGTCCTGTGAGAAACGTGTATATTTCTGTACCGTTCAGGGATCAGGAATTCAACTGACTGACCAATCAACTCGTTCTTATCATAACCAAAAAGCATTTTTACACGATCATTGGCCATTATAATCTTTCCATCAGCATCAACTACAACAACGGCATCCGGGGCTGAAGCGAATATTGCTTTGTATATCTCTTTTTCTCCCATTTATAAAATCATGATGGATTAAAACGCAAAACTTTCATAGCAGTGTTTGAAGCGGCTATAGTCTCTTTAGTTGGTGTCTCTAAGAAAACGCCTTTATCTGCGTAATGTCCCAAAAATGCGCATCCCGACAACTATAACAACTCCAGGGGACTCCACTTTTAAGACTTCACCTGTATGCCATAGCACTTCGGTGCGTACACACAAGCCGTTGATCTGCCAAAGCGGCTACGCAAAGGCGAGCTTGATCTGGAGGTTTTCTTAAAGCCACCCGGAGCTTTCTTGCAAGCACTGGCTAAACTCGTAATTTAGACATTTTTATCAGTAGTTAAAGCAAATTAGATGAGAATTACCATCGGCAACTACCCTCCCTCCTCAATACTATTTAGAGTCTCTGAGAAAAAGCCAATAGTCTGAGTTATGCCTGCCCCACTAATGCTCTGCCCAAGGGGGCCTTTTTGACACTTCATACTCACATACTCTTATATTCCTCCTGAACGAAAGGCAAATGAGGTTGTGGTCAGAAGCACCTCTCCCGAAGCTTGAATATGGCTCCTGTGTTAACACTTCAGGCCACAGTGTGGCTTATTAAAACATTAATCTTTTCCCAGGCTTCACCAATACATAGAGTAGTAGAGAGATCAATGCTCTTTAGTTAAGGGCGTCATCACGCCTGTCCCGAGCTTGCCTCAGAGCATGCCCGGGGATGAAAGAGAGGATTACTAGTATGAATGAAACGGCTTAGTAAGACGCCTCCAAAGTCGGCATGACAATTCCTTTTTTATTAAAGTGAGACCTTAGCTAAACTGTAAGAGCCTGCCTCTGTTGAGGCAACATCAGTTGCAGGGAATTATCATGTACCCCTGATTTATTACATCACTTTCAAAGCTACATTGAACAATAAAACAAAAATTTATTCCCAAATTGGGATTTCTCATGCCTCTGTATTCCAAAAGCCTGGTTGGCAGCGCCTCCTAAAATTATAGCCTCACGCGATTCATACTTTTTTATCCTATAATATTTCTGCTCTTGCATAACCTGGTCTAAATCATATGGTATTCTTTTTGAATATAGTATATGACCTAAGTTGAGCTTTAAGAAATAACTATAGATGAAAACTTACCTTACATTACTTTTAATGTTAATATTCAGCCTCTATGGTTTCACACAGGATCCTCTTCAATTGAAAATTGACAGCCTGACACTGGCAATCAAAAAATCTCCTCAGGATACCCTCCGTGTAAATCGTCTTGTGCTACTATCCAACTATTGGCTGGAAGCCAAGCAACCGGATCAGGCGCTGAATCTTGTCAATGAAGCAGAGAAACTGGCTGAAGCGTTAACGTACAGTGAGGGTATGGCTAAAGTACACTTACAAAAAGGTAAAGTACTGTTGAGCATACATAATTATACATCTGCACTTGACCACAGTAAAAAGGCGTTGGCGATCTATCAGGCGCTGAAGAATAGTTCCGGGAGCATTGAAACATTGTTACTGACCGGGCAAATACATGCTAATCAATCCGCACACGATGAAGCAATAAGTTTTTATACCGAAGCATTGCAAGCTGCAGAAAAAAATAATGATCAGATGGCCATGGCCAAAGCACAATTGAACATGGCCATGCAGTACAACTACAAGGGATTAAGCGATGAAGGAAGAAAATACTCACAAACCGCTGTAGAAATCTACAGCAATATAAACGATTACGCAGGGTTAGCTTTGGCATACAACAGCCTCGCAGAATCTTACAGAAGACAATCCAGGTATTCAGATGCTATAGAAAACTATTACCGGGGCTTGAAGATCGCTGAGGACCATGACCTGGAAGACAGCAAAGCCCGTCTGCTGAATAACATAGGGTTAATATATTATGAACAAAAGAAATTTACGGAAGGAATTGAGATATATGAAGAGTTAATAAATTTTAACAAAACCCGTGATCATAAAACCTCGCTGGCACTTAATTATAACAACATAGGGTTATGTTACGCAGGCCTGGAGCAGCATAAGCATGCCATAAACTATTATGAACTTGGGCTTAAAAGTATCAGTACCGACAGTAAAAGAGTTCAAGTCATCTTAATGTACAACATTGGCGAATCGTATATGCTCATGAAACAAAATAATAAAGCCCTGGAATATTTTAACAAATCCTACCAGATCAGTGAAGAAATAAATAATCTGGAAACCATGGCTTATTGTCTCAATGGCCTGGGGGTTGTTTATCTACAACTAAAAAATTATACAGCAGCCGATAGCTATTTGAAAGAAGGCAGAAAACTGGCCATCGATAACAGTTTCAATGAGCTTTTGATGGAAAATTACCAGCACATGGTTGTTTTTGATTCATTGCAAAACAATTACAGGGGATCCCTTGAATGGTATAGGAAGTATGACTCTTTAAAAGACGGCCTCAACAATGACCTGAAAAGCAAAGAGATAGCCGAAGTGAAAGCACGCTATGAAACGGAAAAAAAGGACAATGAGATCCTTCGTCTCAATCAGGCTAAAGAATTAGCCCAGCTCAACCACTCCAATGAACGGAAACTATTTATAGTGGTAGTCTTCTTTCTATTTCTATTAGCTGTGGTTCTGATCTATATCATTGCGAAAAGACGGCAGGTGAACCAACTACTTAGAAAACAAAAGAGCGAGATCGAAGAAAAAAATGAGAAACTGAATCACTTCAATGAGGAGTTGCGGGTAACGCTTGAAACTGTGGAGGATCAAAATAAGCTGCTGAACGAGAAAAACATAAAACTTCAGGAGCTACACCGTGAAAAGGATGGCCTCATAGGAGTGGTGGCCCATGACCTGCGTAGCCCCATAGCAAAAACACAGGGCCTGACCGAACTGATCAGAAATGCTGGTCCGCTAAACGAAAAACAACAGGAATTTATCCATCTGATAAAAAATGTGTGCAAGAATGGCATGAGCCTCATAGAAGACCTGCTTATGATCAATATGGCAGAAAACAAAGCCACCACTGCCAAATGCAAGTCGATTGAAGTAAATAAATTTACCGAAGACCTGATAAGAAACTACAAAGCTCCGGCTGAGCGAAAGAACATAACCCTGCATTATACATGTCAGTTGCCGGAGCAGACGTACATCCAATCAGACAGGGATTACCTCACTCGAATTTTGGATAATCTGCTGTCGAATGCAATTAAGTTTACCTTCCCCTACCATGCCATTTATTTTGAGATTGCTGCCAAAGAAGACCAGGTCATCTTTATCGTTAAAGATGAGGGACAAGGCATGAGTGAGGGCGACAAAAAAGAGCTTTTCAAAAAGTTTAAACGCCTGTCTGCCCGGCCAACCGGAGGAGAAACCTCTACAGGGCTGGGGCTTTCCATTGTGAAGACGCTGGTAGAGAAGCTGCAGGGCACGATCAATGTCGAAAGTGAGGTGGGTAAAGGAACAATTTTCACTATTAAATTACCCTCACACATGGCACAGGAAGAACAACAATATCTTTCTGCATGACCATCCTTATTTATTTGACAACCAGCAGGGAAGTGGTTTATGCCAACGTTTGCGTATTCCGCTGACCACACAATTCTTTTCAGAAATTTTCATTAAGTCACCGGCTTTCATAAATTCGCCTGCGAATAAGTAAAGAAGAGACAACGAGAACAAGAAAATATGTTTCCAACTATAGATCCTACCCAGACGACCGCATGGGGAAAACTAGAACAACACTACCGGGATAATAATCATTTGAAGATGCAGGACCTGTTCAAAAAGGACCCTGAACGCTTCAGCAAGTTTAGCCTGCAATTTGAAAATATCCTCCTTGATTATTCCAAGAACAGGATCACAACAGAAACGTTAGACCTCCTGATAGCTCTGGCAAAAGAATGCCAGTTGGATAAGGCCATTGAAGCGATGTTCAATGGTGAAAAGATCAATGCCACTGAAAAAAGGTCTGTACTACATATAGCCCTTCGAAACCAATCCGGCACCCCCATAGAGGTAGATGGTGAGAATGTAATGCCCCAGGTGAATGCCGTTCTGGCCCAGATGAAAGACTTTTCAGATGCTATCATCAGTGGTGCATGGAGAGGATATACCGGAAAAAGAATAACCACCATTGTAAATATCGGTATTGGCGGCTCCGATCTGGGGCCTGTAATGGTTACAGAGGCTTTGAAGCCCTATAAAAAGCCTCACATGGAGGTCTACTTTGTATCGAATGTGGATGGAAGCCATATAGCCGAAACACTAAAACATGTCGACCCTGAACAAACGATGTTCATGATCGCTTCCAAAACCTTTACCACACAGGAGACCATGACCAATGCACTCACCGCAAGAGCCTGGTTCCTCGACCATGCCAGGAAAAAGGAATTGGTGAAGAAGCACTTTGTCGCTATATCCACCAATGCAGAAGCGGTGAGTGAATTTGGCATTGACACCCAGAACATGTTCGAATTCTGGGACTGGGTAGGCGGTCGCTACTCGCTATGGTCAGCCATTGGATTATCCATTGCATGCACCATTGGCTTCGACAACTTTAAGCAGTTGCTTGCCGGTGCACATGCCATGGACAACCATTTTAAAAATGAACCCTTTGAACGTAATGCACCTGTGATTCTGGCGCTGCTGGGCATCTGGTATAACAATTTCTTTCAGGCCGAATCCCACGCCCTACTACCCTACGACCAGTACATGCATCGCTTTGCGGCCTATTTCCAGCAGGGCGATATGGAGAGCAATGGCAAATATGTGAGTAGGAATGGCAAAAAAGTGCATTACCAGACAGGCCCTATTATCTGGGGAGAACCGGGCACCAACGGACAGCATGCTTTCTACCAATTGATACACCAGGGCACAAAATTGATCCCTTGCGACTTCCTCGCACCTGCCATCACTCACAACCCTATTGCTGACCATCACGAGAAACTTCTGGCCAATTTCTTTGCACAAACAGAAGCCTTAATGAATGGAAAATCAGAAGAGGAAGTGATAGCAGAACTGAAAGGCATAGTGCCTGACGAAGAATTAGAGACCTTAAAGCCGTTCAAAGTTTTTGAAGGCAACAGGCCTACAAATTCGATCCTCTTCAAAAAGCTGGATCCCAGAACACTGGGCTGTCTCATCGCTATGTACGAACATAAAATCTTCGTTCAGGGAGTGATCTGGAATATCTACAGCTTTGACCAATGGGGTGTTGAATTAGGCAAGCAGTTGGCCAAGAAGATACTTCCTGAGCTTTTTGGTAAGGATGAAGTGCAGTCTCATGATAGTTCTACCAATGGGCTGATTAATCAGTTTAAGAGGTTTAGAAGCTAGTGTGGTAGAATGCTATAACTGTTGTTAGAAATACTATGATTACCTTCAAAAAACTTGACCAGTCACATCACAGACAAGTAGTGACCATGCTGGCAGAGACCAGACTCCCTTTCGAGGATATTGACCTGAACGTACACCATATGATCGGTGCATACGATGGCGAAAGGCTAAAAGGCATTGCTGCCCTTGAACTGTACGGACAGTACGCTCTCCTGAGGTCTGTTGCTGTAGATACCCGGGAGCAGCAAAAGGGCCTGGGCTCTACCCTGATTGAAGAGGTTTTGAAAACAGCAAAAGCCCTTAACCTGAGCAACCTTTATTTGCTAACGGAAACAGCAGAAGGATTTTTCAGCAAGCTTGGCTTTGTAAAAACTGAACGGTCAGAAGTTCCCACAACCGTTATGGGCAGTAGAGAATTTAAATACCTCTGCCCTGAGTCAGCGATATGCATGATGCGACAAATATAGAGACAAAACAAATCTTAAGGCATACTACACCAACTATACCAACTATAGAAGAGCATTGAGTTTTCTCAGAAACACTATGTGTATTCTTTTGAACATTTTCACAGAATACAAGTTGGTAATATCAATAGTAGTCGCTTGTACAATTTACCTCTACTGATATGTCAAAAAGAATAAGAACAAGGCTTAAAGGCTTGTTTCATCAATTTACTTCTAATGCAGCATCTTCGGGTATTGTTCTTATCATTGCATCTATAGTAGCCCTTGTTTGTGCTAATTCAGCTTTGGCAGATGATTATGCCAGAATTTGGGCTACTAAGCTTACTTTTGGTATAAAAGATGCCATCATTTCAAAGCCAATCCTATTATGGATCAATGATGGTCTAATGGCTATGTTTTTCTTCGTAGTCGGGCTGGAGATAAAACGCGAGATCATGGCGGGTGAACTCTCCTCCTGGAAAAAGGCTTCTCTTCCCATTATTGCTGCCATTGGGGGTATGGTAATTCCCGCTCTTATATATGTTATCTTTAATGCTAACACACCTTCGGCTGCTGGTTGGGGTGTACCCATGGCTACTGATATTGCCTTTTCACTCGGCATCCTGGCTCTGCTGGGAAAGAGAGTGCCTCTCACATTGAAGATCTTCCTTACAGCGCTCGCCATTGCCGATGACCTGGGCGCTGTGCTGGTGATTGCCTTCTTCTATTCCTCAAAGATCACTTTTTCAAATGTGGTTATTGGTGCGATTTTTCTCGGCCTGATGATAACAATGAACCTGGCAGGTGTGAAAAGAAAGTGGGCCTATGCGCTCCCCGGTATATTAGGGCTATGGCTGGCATTCCTGCTTTCGGGGGTTCATGCCACCATCGCTGGCGTGCTGGCTGCGTTTGCTATTCCAGCTCGCATGACAATAAATACTGATGAATTCACTGCCGACATCCAACCTTTGATCGACAAGCTTAAAAGCGCCCCCCGGTTAAAAGGTCCTCTACTTTCCAAACAGCAGCAAACAGTAATTGTGGCAATCGAAAAAAAATCCCGCCAGTATGAAGTACCCCTCCAATCATTGGAGCATTCCATGCATCCATGGGTAATTTTTCTCATCATGCCAATTTTTGCATTGAGTAATGCCGGGGTCACCATATCGGGAGACATACAAGCCATACTTACCTTGCCCGTTAGTCTGGGCATTATTACCGGCCTGTTTATCGGAAAACCCCTGGGTATCTTCCTCTTTACCTGGCTGGCCTGCAAATTTAAACTAGCTTCCCTTCCGCCAGGCACCAACTGGTGGCATATTATTGGCCTTGGTGCATTGGCAGGCATTGGATTTACCATGTCCTTATTTGTATCTGGTCTTGCATTCAAATCAAATGAATTCGTGCAGGCATCAAAGGTGAGTATTATCATAGCCTCTTTATTATCAGGCTCTATGGGCTATCTGATCCTTAAAAAGACTTTGCCCAAAATAACTGGTCGATTAAAATAGGTGGTGAAACATGCTTTTTCTTTCAGGAATTAATGTTTTTCCTGTCTCATTTTTTTTTAATAATTCAAAAATTTTCTTTTCTGTTTAACTAACAGAAGATGAGGAACATGCTCCTCAATAGTAAAAAAAACCACCCTTTCCCCACCCAAAAACCGAAACATATAAAACCCTCAAATGTTTAGTTCCTATACATTGTCCACTAAGATCAAAACATGACATTTATCCCGGCAACTGATGAGGGATGTCATCTGTGATCTATGAAAAAAAAACGTTTTTTGACACTAAAAATCAACTAACCATGTCTTACTTAAAATTAACCGAACCGTTTTTAAGAGACCTGACCCACTCTAAAGAAAAAGAGATTTTGTTGGTCAATGAACTGGGGGCATACTGCAGTACTACGGTCTGCACCTGCAACACCAGGAAATATCATGGACTGTTAGCCGTGCCACAACCTAAGCTTGATGATCAATGGCATGTATTGCTGGCCAGCCTGGATGAATCGGTTTTGACTGCGGATTCGGGCTTTAGCCTGGCTGTCCATGAATATCCGGGAGTACATTTTCCCGAAGGACAGCAATATTTACAAGCTATGATCTATGAAACTACTCCCAGATGGGTATATGAGATGGATGGCCTTAGATTGGAAAAGGAACTCGTGCTGAGCAAAAAAGAAAACAGATTGCTGATCAGATACTATCTGGCGGAAGCAAAAAGAACTGTAAAGCTGCAGCTCAGGCCTTTTCTGGCTTATAGAAATGCTCATACGCTTCGGCAGGTTGCACCCCATAACGATGCCGTTGCAAAAGCACTGAACAATGGCATTGAATTCACTATGTTTCCTCAGTATGAACCACTCTTTTTCCAACATTCGAAGAAAGGTACGTTCGTAACAACTCCCGACTGGTACCACAATCTCGAATACCAAAAGGAAAAGGAAAGGGGATATGAATACACCGAATCACTGTTCGTACCGGGTTTTTTTGAGTTCTCACTCAAAAAAGGTGAAGAACTAATATTCAACATAGGCCTAAGGGAAACCAACCCGCGTATACTTAAGCGGGATTTTCAAAAAGAAAAGAATGCCTGGCATACGCTAACCAATTTTGAAGATTGCCTGATCAATGCTTCAGAGCAATTCATAATGAGACAAAATGAAAGAACTGTTGTGGTTGCAGGGTGGCCATGGTTCGGTCCATGGGGACGCGACACATTCATTGCTCTACCGGGTCTAACACTTACCACCAATAAAACGGGCCTGTTCAAAGGCATTATAGACTCCGCTGTCAGAGACCTTAAAAGAGGACTGTTCCCCAATGTACAAACCTCCTATAACTCAGTTGATGCGCCCTTGTGGTTTATATGGGCACTCCAACAATATGCCTACCATACCAACAATCTGGCGGGTGTCTGGCAAGAATACAGTAGCTACGTGCGCTCTATTCTGGAAAATTACAGAGATGGAACAGATTTTAACATCAAAGCCCGTGACAATGGCTTGATATGGGCAGGTGACTCCAACTATGCGGTAACATGGATGGATGCTATTATAGACGGATACCCGGTAACACCCCGGCTCGGTATGCCTGTGGAAGTTAACGCATTATGGTTCAACGCCATCTGTTTCAGCCTGGAAGCTTCGGAAGCAGCAAATGATACAGATTTCATTAAAAACTGGGACATGTACCCTGATAAGATCGAAAGTGCCTTTATAGATACATTTTGGAATGAAGGTAAAGGATATTTGGCAGACTACGCAGACGACAGCGGGGCTCACTGGGAGATTCGTCCCAACCAGATCTTTGCTGTGTCCCTACCCTACAGCCCGTTAAGAGCAGATATGGAAGAGGCTGTCATACAAATGATAGAAAAGGAACTTTTAACACCAAGAGGATTGCGTACCCTCTCACCGTCAGACCCCGCATATATAGGCTCCTACGGTGGCGACCAGCCCGCCAGAGACAAGGCTTATCATCAGGGAACTGTTTGGCCATGGTTGCTCGGCCACTATGCGGAAGCATGTTTGAAGGTGCGCGGCAAAAGCGCTGCGAAACAGATAGAAAAATTGTATAAAGGATTGGAACCAACGGTAGTGGAATGTGCTCTGGGTACTATACCGGAAGTATATTCAGGAGACGCACCCCATAAACCCGGCGGGGCAATAGCCCAGGCATGGAGCGTGGCGGAAGCTTTAAGAACGAAACAACTATTGAATTTATATAAAACCTCAAAACCTCAAAGAAAACAAAGAAAAACAACTAAAGTAAAGGAGTTACAAGATTGACGATGAGAATATTAATGTTCGGGTGGGAATTCCCACCCCACATTTCAGGGGGTCTTGGTACTGCCTGTTATGGTATAACTACCGCTTTGCTTAAGCAGGGCGTGCAGATCACCTTTGTGGTTCCCCGTCTCTATGGAGATGAAGATGCCGCCACTTTCCGACTGGTAAGTGCGAGTGGTACTTTTATTGACCTTTCTGAGCCAGGGTTTCAGAAATGGAAAGAACGGCTTGAGTACATTGAGGCGCAGTCTGCACTGGCCCCGTACAGCACCGATCAGGCAACAACCATAACTTCCGGGGTTTCAGGGTTGCATGAGGAGGCAATCTCCGCATTCTCTCACAAATTCCAGCTTTCCGGTAAGTATGACGAACACCTTTTAGAAGAAGTGCAAAAATACGCCCTGATCGGAGCAAAGATAGCCGCTGAATATGATCACGACATTATCCACGCTCATGATTGGCTCACCTACCAGGCAGGCCTCGCAGCGCGGGAAGTTAGCGGAAAGCCCTTGATCATACACGTACATGCCACTGAATATGACCGCTCCGGGGAAAATGTGAATGTGCCGGTTTTTGAGATCGAAGAGGAGGGCATGACGCAAGCCGATCATATTATAGCAGTGAGTGAATACACCAGGCAGATAATCATCAACAAATATGGCATCCCTGCCGAAAAGGTATCGGTAGTACATAACGGTATACTACCAAAACCTTTCCATCTAAAGCAATCTAAACCTGTTAAAGATAAGATAGTTACCTTCATGGGGCGCATTACGTACCAAAAGGGGCCTGAATATTTCATTGAGGCCGCCAACAAAGTACTAAAGATGGTGCCCAATGTACGTTTTGTAATGGCAGGAAGCGGAGACATGATGCATCGCATGGTACTACGAGCTGCGCAATTGAAGATCAGTTCGCGTTTCCACTTTACAGGCTTCTTAAAAGGTGATGAAGTAGACCGAATGTATGGCATGAGTGATGTTTTTGTCATGCCATCTGTTTCAGAGCCTTTTGGCATAGCTCCTCTTGAAGCTATGCAAGCAGACGTACCTGTTATCATCTCGAAGCAATCGGGAGTATCGGAAGTTTTGGACAATGCCATAAAAGTAGACTTTTGGGATGTAGATGCACTGGCAGATGCCATCGCTGCAGTACTTCAGTACAAAGGGTTGGCTCAGGCTTTCCGGCAAAATGGAACAGATGATATCCGCAAACTAAACTGGGATAACACAGGTATTAAGATCAAAAATATTTACGAATCCACCACTAAACAACTTGTGTAGATGAAGGCCATATGCTTATATTTTCAGGTTCATCAGCCCTTCAGGCTTAAGACTTACCGTTTCTTTGATATCGGTAAGGATGACAACTACTTTGACAACCACAGCAATGCCGGTATAATCCGTAAGATCGCTGAAAAGTGCTACTTACCTGCCAATAAAATCCTGATGGATATCATCCGCGCTTATCCCGGCCGGTTTAAGGTAGCTTTTTCTATTTCCGGCACTGCTCTGGACCAGTTTGAGCTTTATGCACCGGAAGTGCTTAAAAGCTTCCGGGAACTGGTGGCGACCGGTCATGTTGAACTGCTCGCGGAAACCTACAGTCATTCCCTGGCATCTTTAGTTTCGGGAGATGAATTTAAAAAGCAGGTAAAACGACACATCAAGAGGATCAGGCAGCTATTTGGTGTTACCCCAACCACCTTCAGGAACACCGAGTTAATATACAGTGATAAAATTGCCAGAAAGGTTGCCATGATGGGCTTTGAAGCCATGCTAACGGAAGGCACCGAAAAGATCCTGGGTCCTCAAAGTCCCAATCATATCTACAAAAGCCAGGCAGCTCCGAACCTGAAGCTCTTACTTAAAAATTACCGGCTTAGCGATGATATTGCCTTCCGGTTTTCGGACCAGTCGTGGCAGCAATGGCCGCTTACCAGCCAGAAATTTATCAAATGGCTAAACGAGCTGCCTGAAGAGCAGCAAATTGTGAATCTTTTTATGGATTATGAAACCTTTGGCGAACACCAATGGGCGGCTAATGGCATCTTTGATTTTCTAACCAGCCTGTCACTCGAGCTACTGACCTCATCTCCGTTCACCTTTGTCACCCCCACGGAAGCTATTCGTCAGCTTGACGTTAGAAACAGCCTGAGCGCATCAAATCCCATATCCTGGGCTGACGAGGCCCGTGATTTAAGCGCATGGCTTGGGAATGAACTACAACATGATGCCTTTGATTCGCTATATAAGCTGAAAAAGAAAGTGAAAAAATGTACAGATAAGAAGATACTCAATGACTGGAAATACCTTCAAACCAGTGACCACTTCTACTATATGTGTACCAAGGATATGGCTGATGGAGAAGTACATAAATACTTTACCCCTTACTCATCACCCTACCTCGCCTTTATCAACTATATGAATGTACTCAGCGATTTTGAGATCAGGGTAACACAACATTTAAGGGCATTAAGAAGACAACGAGAGCAGCAACTGATCAAAAAGCTGATCAACGATGAAAGAGAGGCTATTCTTCAACCTGTTATGGCAGACCTGATCGTAGAGAGAAAGATAAAAGCCAGAAAATAAAAACCCAATGCCCGCCTGCACGGTTTGTAGCCGTCAGGCGGATGCTTCTTTATGGGATTAACCGGCATCCACTCATGTAAAATTTTCATTAATTATTTGTTCGGTTGTATTTATACCGTATTTTAGAAGGTTTGGAAGCACCATAAAACTCATTTTTTAAACTTCGTTCTAAATCGCTGAAATACAATGGAACAGCAACGTGGGAATTCAGAAAAGAATACCATATTCATTTCAAGTCTCAACGCAGTAATTGATGACTTAACCAAAATTTTAAAGCAGTATAAAGATGCACAACTGGCTTTTGCCAGCGATATCTACACCAGTGGTAATGGAGAAGTTTTTGAGTCGGATGGTCGTATGGCCGGCTATCAGGATGAACTTCGGGAAGTTATAACCATGTTTGAAAGGCAAATTGAAACGCTCGAAGCTGTAAGGCGCGAGCTTAGGTCTGAAAATGGGAAAAGTTGAAGTTTTGTTGGCAATAATTGTTATTGGATGGTCTTTTATATCATTTGGCAGAAACCGGCTAACTGTTGAAGCTTACACCTATTCCGTATCATTCGAAACGGAGGCGCTGAGAGTCGACCCCTACGAATAGTATGCATGAACTTCCTGGAAACCACCACACTTGATGAGAAGCAAAAAAAGCAAATTTATCAACTTTGGAATGATGAGTACCCCGCTTGCCTGAATTATGATTCGGTAGAACAGTTTGAAAGTTATCTTTCGAAGCTACATAATCAGTTGTACATCTTGCTGGTCAATGAAAACAATGAGGTGAGGGGCTGGTATGCCGAATTTGACAGGGACAACAACCGATGGTTTGCCATGATCCTTCATCATGAATTGCAGGGAAAAGGCTTTGGAAGCCGTATATTGAAAAAATCGAAGACAAATAATGCAGAACTTAACGGTTGGGTCATAGACAGCAATGGTTATAAAAAAACTAATGGTGATATATATCAATCTCCCCTCCTGTTCTATATAAAAAATGGATTCACACCGCTAATAGAAACCCGGCTTGAAACCCATCAACTGTCGGCTGTAAAAATCAAATGGACACCAAATTCTCCTGCTATCAGACTGACTTAGCTATTAGCACAAGGATAACACCGCAGCGGACAGGGTCTTATGTCCAAAACATTCCTGTTTACCTCTGGTTACGGTTCTTCTTCTTTTTATAACCTATAGCTATGAACACCGTAATAAGCACAACTATAACGGTTATTATTGTTATCATCATACAAAACAAACCACCACACCCTCTAATTGTTTGCGCATGCCTTTGCTTTTTTCGTTTCAAAGTTAATACTTAATCAGGCTCAAAGAACCTCACTCTTATCTCTCACTCCGCTTGATCTTCCTAATAACATGAATTCGACATAGCAGAATCCAAGGCTGTGCCCGTCAGCGGGACGCCATTTTCTCAAGGCCGTTCGGTTAACTTGTCATTATTCACAAAATCAACTGAAGGTTGGTGGTTGCTCCCCGAGAATAAGCTCGGAGCATGCAGGTTGACCGTCTATTTTCAAGTATTTTATATCGAACTCACGTTAATACCCGGTTAAATGCGCCCACTACTCCGGCAAAGCCGCTAATATTTCCTTTAAAAAATTATTGAAGTCAAAATTCCCACGTTTTGTAAGTCCGGTCCGCACGATAATTACTTTTTTGGATGGAATAATAAACACCCGCTGGCCCTCATAGCCATTCATACTGAACATATCGGTTGGTGCATCAGGGTACCACCGATCTTCAGGACTACCAGTGGGTCCGGCATTGAGCCAGAAATGTGCCCCATACTCACCTCTGGGAGCTCCGGGAGTAGGTGTGGATGAATATTTCACCCATCCTTCAGGTAGAATTCTTTCTCCCTTCCAAACTCCATCATTCAGGTACAGTAGCCCAAACTTAGCCCAGTCTCCTGGTGTAGCATATGCATAGGAAGACCCTACAAAAGTACCAGACGCATCAGGTTCCACAACAACGCTCGTCATACCAAGTTTATTGAACAGCCGGGTTCTTACAAAAGCATAATATGTATCTTTTTTAATGTGATCTCTGATAATTTTCGATAAAATATTAGAAGTACCACTTGAATAGTACCAATGGGCATCAGGCTCATATTCTAACGGGTAGCTGGCGGCATAACCGCCCATATCAGCCATTTTAAAGAGCATATCGGTGGCGGCACTGGGCCCTCCATACTCCTCCTCCCAATACAAGCCACTGCTCATTCTCAGCAACTGATCAGTAGTAATTGCTGATCTTGGATCACCGGCTGATTGCCACTGCTCAACAGGAGCTGGTTCATAAATGTTAAGTGCTCCGTCTTTCACCAATATACCCACGAGGGCATTGGTAATGCTCTTGGTCATAGACCACCCCATTTGAGGTGTATTTTTATCGAACCCTACAGCATATTGTTCTACCAATAAATGACCATCATAAACCACCACCACACCCCTGGTGTTTTGAGGGCGCTCCGGGTCTGTCTCCTTAAAGGCATGATGTACTACTGTTTTTAAAGCTAGTATATCGACCCCTTCAGGCACCGTATCCCTGACTTGAGAACCATAAGGCCATGGTAAAGTATCTGGCGCTGAAGTAAACTTCGGTAAGTGATAAGTCTGACCTCTTACTTCTCCCTCATCCAAACCTGATAGCAATGTGCAGCCTAAACCTTTACGATAAATGGCTTTTTTAGTCGCCATCCCGAAAACCTTTCCATATGCAGATGAATCCGAAGGATCAACATAAAAAGTACCTAATGAAAGTGGAAACGAGCCCAACTCATTGGCTATGGCTGATTCAGGAGCTCTTCCCGAAACATAGACGCAACTACATAAATTTTTGGCCCCATACCCACTAATGATCGGGAATGCCCGCCATGCGTAACTAATGACATAAATAAAAACTGCCAGGAGTATTACCAGTAGTAGGACTTTAACTAATTTCTTCATGTTTAGATCAGTATTGAGATGTTAGTATAGAGCACTTAGACCTTAACTCAATACTCACGACTAGTTACTCACAACTATTATTGCTTTTGCTGTTTTCCCCAATAAAGATCATCCTCCTGTCCATCTTCGTCCCAATCGATATAACCTTCAAATACTGCCTCGTTCCCTACTATCCTGGTGGCATAGCTATAAGTGTTTCCCTCCTCACCCATTGTCAAAGTATCTCCTTTTACTGACCAGGTGCCCGTTCGTGTCATAATCACCACATCTTCCAGGTCCCGGTATTCTGATGTATAAGTACCGTCTTCCTTAAAGGTCGTGCGTATCGGCTTGATCTTCAATCTTTCCTCCCATTGTCCTTCGGGCACATTAATAATGGAATCTCCCTTGTCTGCATTTATTTTTACTTTCATGCTGGTATTACGCCATTCGCCCAGCATATCCATTTTTAAAGAGTAATGAGTACCTTCCTCTTCATTTTCAGGCAACTTGGTTGTTTCCTCCTTCTTCCCAGGGTCACATGAGCAAATAATTACTAAGGCAAAAAAGGCAAATGCTATTGTTTTCATCATCGGTTGGTGGTTTAAACGTCTAAAGTAGTCTTACGAAAGCGTATTTCAAAATGAGCTGTTGCAATTAAAAATGTATTTTTGCCACAAAGAGAACAAACCATGAACGGAAAAAACAGAAAAGATATAAAACCAGGACTTAGGGTGGCAATAGTGCTAAAAAAGGATCAGAGAACAGGCAAACTTACAGAAGGAGTTGTAAAAGACCTGCTCACAAAATCGCCTACTCACCACAGAGGTATAAAAGTGAGATTGGAAGACGGGCAGATCGGTCGCGTGCAGGAGATTTTGGATTGATCCTCCGGAAAATTCGTCTTCTATAAAAACCTATCTTACAAATAAAAGTAAAGAATTGGCGAATTTGAACTACTAAAAGAGGGCCTTGGACAAATTACAATCACGGAGATTGTCGTATCCGAATTCAATAGACCTATTCCTCAATGGATTGAAATTATAAATCCAAAGTCTGACTTACACAAAGGTTTATTTGGCCTTCTTGATGCTGGAGAAGCCACATCTATATCCCTGGCCTCTGAATATAAAATATTGTTTATTGATCATAGATGAATTGAAGGGTAGAAAGATAGCAAAAGAGCTGGGAATAGAGATATCGGGTTCGCTGGGTGTATTGATTACTGCCAGAAATAAAGGTGTTATTAAAAAAGTAAAGCCATTGAAGGAAACCAACTTTCGACTATCAGATAAGTGGGTCCAGGCAGTTCTGAATCATGTCAAAGAAGATTGAATTTAGCTATAATTCACCGTTACCGAAAAACTCCATCGCACGCTTCTCCATATAGTTAAATTCACTACCCTTTAGCGTAAACCCGACATGACCACCATATTGCGGAGCTTCAAAATAAAGAAACTGGTGATCTCTGCAAGCGGATACCGGGTAACACTCATCAGGTAAAAAGGGGTCATTCCATGCATTCACCAGCAAAGTGGGCACTTTTGTTTGATACATGTACCGCTCGGCACTGGCTTTGAAGTAAAAGTCTTCTGCACTCTCAAAGCCATGCAAAGGTGCAGTATATAAATTATCGAAATCAGGGAAATAACGGACCTGGCGAAAATCCGACATTTTGATCTGATCCGGATATTTCAGCGCCTTCTCCCTGATCTTCTTCTCCAGCTTGCTTAAAAATCGTTTTCTATAAAAGTTGTTTCCTTCTTTGGCCAACTCTGCCACGCTGGAAGCCAAATTTACAGGCACCGAAAAAGCTGCGCCACCCTTTACCTGCGGAGGCAAATGCTCTGGCGCTTCTCCAAGATATTTCAGCGTCATGCTACCTCCCATACTGAAGCCGACTAGCACAATGTCCGTATATTTATACTTATTTAATGCGTGACTCACTACATACGTCAGGTCCTCAGTATCGCCATGGTGATAGAACCTGGCCTTGCTGTTGATCTCGCCACTACAGCTACGGCAATTCCAGGCAAGAGCATCCCAGCCATGCTCATGAAAATATTTGGCCATGCCCTTAACATAGGGCCTGTCGGTATTCCCTTCAAGGCCATGAGAGATAATGATCAGCTTACTGGCGTCATCAGTCAGCCAATCGAGATCTAGAAAATCTCCATCCGGGGTGGAAATACGCTCTCTTTTATAAGCAACACCTTGTATTTTTCTGAAAGAACTGGGGATCACTGTGGCTAAATGGCCATTTTTAAGGTAAAACGGTGGTGTATATTTTGATTTTAGTAATGGCATTATCTTGTCACGTAGCTGAGATATGAACGACTAAGTACCACATAAAATATTAATTAACCATATAGCCAATTAATTTTGTTCAAACATGGTGGATTGCATAATTTCGCCACCGTGAAATTCTTTGCCTCTTACTTCAGGAATTATGGCAATTGAAACTGTCCATAAGGCGCTGGCGATTAAATTTCATCGGTATCGGGCACCGGGAATCAACCTGTTTTTTGGCTATAGGAGCCTGTTTCTAAAATGAACTACTATGACAAACTTAGGACGACTGAGAGTACTTGGCTTTATGGAAGGCATCAGTTTTATAGTGCTGCTAGGCATATGCATGCCGCTAAAATATGGCTGGAATATACCCGGGCCCACCTTTTATGCAGGAATGGCACATGGCGTGTTGTTTATCGGATATTGTCTCTGGGTAGTAATTGTTGCCATACAACTTAAATGGACCATAACCAAAGTTTTCTGGGCGCTCATAGCCTCACTCCTGCCTTTTGGACCTTTTGTCGCAGATCGGAAGCTTTTTAGATATGAGGTTAATGGTTAATGGTTAATTGTTAATGGTTAATGGTTAATTGTTAATGGTTAATTGTTAATGGTTAATGGTTATTCGTAAATCGTAAATCGTAAATCGTAAATCGAATTATTCTTTCACGATGGTAAACTCTACCCTCCTGTTAAGCTTGCGTAGCTCGGGATCTTCATTATCAGCAATGGGTTTGCTGCCTCCGTATCCCTTGCCGGAGATCCTGTTTGACGATATACCTTTTTTCACCAGATACTCTTCTACGGCCTCCACTCTCTTTTTAGAGAGTCTCTGATTATGCTTAGCCACCCCACGGTTATCAGTATGGCCTTCCAACCTGATCTTCATAGATGGATTTTGCTTCATAATATCTGCCACCAGGTCAAGTTCTTCATACGAAGTATCGAGAATATTAGCTGTAGACTGTTGAAACAGCACATTTTTGAGGTTCACAGTAGTTCCTACTGATATGGGCTGCAGTTCATAATTCATCTCTACTAGCTTCATCTCCCTTGTGTAAACATCCAGTGTTTCTCTTTTGCTGATATAGCCCGGTGCATCAATACGGACCTCATAAATTCCGGCAGCAGGTATGCTTAAAGAGTAGTACCCATTATCATCTGCCGTGGCCACCTCTTTTTTGAAATCATGATCTTTATGCTCAATGGTAACAATAGCGTCAATATGATCTTGAGTATTTACGTCTTTTACCTTTCCATATACTGTGATAGCCGGGCCTGCCACCAGAGTTTCTTTTCCTGCTTCTACTATTCGGATACCGGAATCTAATTTAACTTCTGGTTCTTTTACCACTATAATCGAGTCCAGTGGCCTATCAGTATGTATTTTCAAGTCGGAGTAACCATCGCTGCTAATGGTTGAGGAATAAATAGCAAAGCCCTCGTACAACCTGTATCCCAACTCCCTGCCTTTTGTATTCACTTCGTCTACACCTTGCGGAGTACTCCAGTTCGTCCAACTGTCATCAAGTCTTTGAGTTACAAATACATCACTACTCCCTTTGCCTCCACGTCCGTTGGATGAAAAGTACAACGTTCGATTGTCGTCAGCCAAAAAAGGAGTAAATTCCTGATACTTTGAATTAACTGTGCTTCCAAGGTTTTTAGGCTCTCCCCATTGATCATTGCCCTTTTTTAAAACAACATATATATCTTCCGCGCCTTTTGTCCCATATGACTCTATAGACAACACCAATACCTTACCATCCATGGAGATGCTTCCGCCCTGAATAGCCGAAAGGTTCTTGAAATAAGGGATATCAATGTCTTCTGGAGCAGACCATCCACCGGTTCTTCTTTGCGCTTTGGCAATGCCTTGCGTTTTAACCCGGTTATTCATCTCTGTGTAATGATTGTGCAGGTATATTGTTGAGCCATCGGATGAGAAACCAAGGACAGCATTCCAGCCTTTATTATTCAGTCTCCGGGCATTTTTAGGAACAGACCAACTACGGTCGGGCATCAATTCGCTATACCAGATATCTCCTTTATCCAATACGCCCCCGGCATTTTCAGCATGGTTGCTACGCGTAAAATACAATACTTGTCCATCAGGGCTTAATACGGGGTTTTGCTCGTCATATTCAGTGTTGATATTTACAAACAAATACTTTTCCTGAGCATGTAAAGTAGCTGCTGAAAAAAATAAAACCAACACCAACAACCCGGTTATGCGCTTTCCTATCATATGGACCTCAACGAAAATCAGTCTACAATATTATTCTTAAGTTTGAGTACAAAGAACGGCTTATCAGTAGAATATGACAAAGTTTTGGTAAGGCTTTTATGAAAAATACTTCCTACAAAACTCCTTTGTTTCTTAAAAACAACTAAAAGATCGCTGTTTTCCTCCTGCATAAATTCCTCGATACCTAACCCTATATTTTCTCTGAAGTTTTTATTTACAAAATTGATCTTTTTGTATTGCATAAAACTTTTAAGATCCTCGATGAATTGCTCATACTTGTCATCGCTATCATCCAAATTGACATGCAAAACACTGATCCTGGCATCAAACACCGTGGCAAAAGAGATGACCTCCTGAATGGCCATCCGGTCCTCTTTCATAAAATCAGAAGCATACACTATTTTATTAAACCCCTGGAAAGAAGCATTTTTAGGAACACATAGTATAGGAACCCTCGCTTTTTCAATAACATCTTCAGTATTGCTTCCAAAGAATACCCCCCTGATACGGCTGATACCGGTAGTACCCATCACGATCAGGTCGTAATGCTCCTCTTCAACAAAGGAAAGTATCCTGTCAATAAGATCGCCCAGCCCGACATGATAATCACAATGACTGATCCCTTTGGGTTTGTATTCTTCATTGATCTCATCTGCGAGTTGCTTCATTCTGGCATCAGCCATATTGAGCAATTCCTTAAAAGACCTGCCAATATGCTCTTCACCCACGATTTTATTGAAGTCGGTCTCGGTGAATATATGCACCAGTGTAATGGTGGAACGAAATTTTTTACCAATTTCCGCAGCAAACTCAATCGCATTGAGCGAAGTTTCGGAAAAATCTACAGGACATAGTATCTTATTCACAATACAAATATATGGTTATGATATAAAATATTTAAAAATTATAAGTGTTATTACCTTTACTGACCCATACATTATCCCTCAAAGAAAACCTCCACGGAAGTAAGGCATCTTTCTTCGCATAGGCAACACCAATCCTGGGCGATTTCTCAATTACCGTTTTCCCGTTAAGGCCATTTCCATTCTCTACCCAGATATTATTACCAAAGAGGTTGAGCTTATCATGATTTAATCCGATACCAAGGGCCTGCGACAGCTTACCCGGCCCTGAGGTGAGCCTCTGGTCCTTCTCTGCAAAACCACGCCTTTCCAACATAATATCTATACCTTCCAGAGGCTCCACAGCCCGTATTAATACTGCCTCTGCCGTCCCCTCTTTATTGGTTACAATATTAAATAACTTATGAATGCCATAGCACAGGTAGACGTAGCAGGTACCTCCTTCATGAAATAGGGTTTCCGTTCGGGCAGTCCTCCTGTTATTATAAGCATGACAGGCTTTTTCTCTGTAAGAGTATGCCTCTGTTTCTACAATAATTCCACAGGTCAAGCGCTTATCAAAATAAGTACACAAGGTTTTGCCCAGCAGTTTTCGGGCCACCTGGGTGACAGATTCTTCAAGAAAAAAAGACTTTTCAAGCTTCATCTATTATTTCCTCTCCTTTGTCAACAAAATTCTCTAATTTTCGTTATCAAAAATTGAATTTAACCAAACTTAACCAACATGAAAAAAACAATACTCACCCTTTTTGCCTGCTTATGCTTTATGACAGGAGCTATGTCCCAGATTGAAACCCCTATGCCAAGCCCTGAAGGCTCTGTTTCCAGCAAAGTAGGACTTACAAAGGTGACTATAGACTACTTCCGACCAAAGGTAAAAGGAAGAAAGATATTTGGTGAAGGCGGAGATTACCTGGAGCAGTATGGTAATATCTGGAGAACCGGAGCCAACTCTGGATCAAAGATCACACTAAGTACAGATGTAGAAATCGCCGGCAAAAAAGTACCAGCAGGAGAATACCTGATCTTTACTATTCCGGGCAAAGATGAGTGGAAATTTATGTTGTACTCTGATCTTAACATAGGAGGCAATACTTCTGCCTATAAAGAAGAAAATGAAGTGGTAAGGGCCTCTGTAAAGCCTACAAAACTGGCAGAAAAGGTAGAAACCCTTACTTTC
Source organism: Fulvivirga imtechensis AK7 (assembly GCF_000331535.1). Lineage (GTDB taxonomy): Bacteria > Bacteroidota > Bacteroidia > Cytophagales > Cyclobacteriaceae > Fulvivirga > Fulvivirga imtechensis. Next base: position 58,438 of record NZ_AMZN01000049.1, read on the forward strand.
AACATTGCTGATATCAGCGAAGACAACACCACGGCAAACATTCAGATGGCCTGGGATGATGTTTCTATCAAAGTGCCCGTGAAAGTAACCTTCGATGATGTGGTCATGAAGGATATCGCAGCTAAAACAAAGGTGAACCCCAACAACTATATTGCTGCCGCAAACTACTACTACACAACTGGCAAAGACCTGAACCAGGCGCTTGAGTGGGTGAACATGTATCTGGCTGAGGGAGAAAACTCCAAACAGTTCTGGAATGTACACCTGAAAGCACAGATCCTGGCCAAAATGGGTAAGAAAAAAGAAGCTATTGAGGCAGCTAAAAAATCTATGGAGCTGGCTAAAAACTTTGAAGCCGGAGACTTCGGTTATATCAAGAGAAACGAGGATCTTATTACGAGCTTGAAATAAAGGTTTGTATAAGTTTGTAGGGAGGCTGGTTCAAAGGTAAACAAGGAGATGCCACTAAGGTCACAGACTTACCCTGAGAAATACGGGGGCAAGCAGTTGATCTACAGAATATGCATGTGGCATTGAGCAATGATTACTTTTGAACCAGCCTCTTTTACTATAATGTCTGATGGCTACCGTGTGGCCTTATTAAATTCTGTCATTTTATTCCTTCACCTTCAGCATGTGACGCTCCAGGGTATCTCTTACACCAGAATACGGCCAAAGCTTAATCTTCAAATCATCAAAATATACAGGTAGCAGATAATCACTTTCATTGCTTAGGAAAATGTAAATAAAACCAGCTTGTTCCGCCACAATGCCCTCCAGGGCGACCCGCTCACGACTACCCGCTTTCTGTGAGATTCGTGCATGACCATGCTTATAGGGTTTCATATTCTTATCAAACATGATATAATTCAGATATGCTGCCGGCCATATTTCATTGCGGGCATCTGTTATCAGCATATCACCATGGTGGTTCTTGCTCAAGGCATCCAAAGACATTTGCTCACTGGTGTTTACCGTGCTCATTCCGCCTAAAACTCCTCCTATAGAGGTCACCAGCGCTGTAGTAGTTTGTTTAGTGGAATACTGTTTTTCTCCGTCAAAGGAAGCGTATACTTCTAGATCCAGCTTATCTCCTGAGCCTACGCGCAGGCTAAGGCCCGGACCAACAGATTGCCTGCTACTGAGCATTGCTACTTCATTATCGTTGGAATGGTTTAACAAATATTGACTTGTGGCACCAAATACTGTTCTTGTTTCCGCAATGTTGGTAAACAAGCTTTCTTCATCTACAGCCCTTTCTGATTCAAATGAGGCCGAAAACTCAAGGATATCAACAATAGCATTAGTTATCACATATACTGAACCATCAGGGTTAGTTTTGGTAAGCCTGTAATATGTAATTTCATTAGCCATAACCTCCGTATCCAAATATTCTGAATCTGCCATGGTCAAATTAACAAGCGGTTCATAGTTATCCGGTGTTCCTACAGATTTACTGATAGCAACTGTCATATCCAGATATGCCGAAATGTGATCTCTCACCGCTGTGAACACATAGTTATGTCCTGAATTATTAAGGTGTATCCCATCTCCCGCATCATATACCGATTTTAATCGAAGGTCTGCCGTATTCACCAGTTCGTCATACACATTTATGGTCAAAGGGCTGAATTGATCTATCATCTGAACAGCTTCATCCTGCAGTATCTGCCGCTTATTGGCATTACTGAAATTTCGGGGTTGTGTGGTGGTTAGGAAGAATTTAACTCCACTGGCTTCGGCCCTTGTCTTTAGCTCATGAAAATGTGAGAGTGTGATATCTGATGGGATATTCTGCGCGGCATTGTTAGAAGGTAAATTGACAATGATCAGATCCGGGTCATAGGCAAGGGCAGCATCAATATTGCGTATGGCATCGGGTTCAGGTATGCTCCCATCAGCTCTTACGTCATATGTGGTGAAGCCTCCCTTACCCAGATTTATTACCTCTGCACCAGGACGCACAGAATGTACCCATGTTGTGAGTCGCCCTACCCAGGAACTATCAGAAGAGCTGGCGCCTACACCTGCCGCTGTCGAAGAGCCGAGAACAACTACCCTAAGCACATCAGACCATCGCAGTCTGATATCCTCTCCGGCTACTTCCGCTGTAAAGTTGGTAACAGGCCGTGGTAAAATTTCTGAGTTGGCTGGAAGGTACACTGTAGCTTCATTGCTAAATGAACTTTGCACCCTGCTGTTATAAGCACGAACTCTGTACCGGATCATGGCGCCCGGAGCGGAAATATCATCTATATAGGCAGTAACATTGGCAGCCAGGGTGTCAATGCTTTCAAATGCCCCGCTATCGATACTTCTTTGGATATCAAAACCTGTTTCATTGCCGGAGTTGTCTTTCCAGGTTAAAGATACTTCGGTAGCACTCGTTAAGGTAGCTGCCAATGAATCTGGTGCCGTAATGGTTGTATCCTTAGAGGATGCTATCAACTCCAGCACATTGATATAACCAAAAACGGAGCCCTCAGCTACTCCAAAGTCAATCGTAACCTCTCCAATACTATCCGCATTCAGCCCTTCAAATATTATGGTGTTGGTAGAATTATTCCGGGCATCCAGTATTTGTGTAACTCCATTGATCGTATAGGTACCTACCCTGTTTCCTCCTGAGCTCGCCACCCGTGATCCAAAGATCCTGATAGCATACTGCTGTGCTGCCTGCAGTCCTGTGAGCTTATATGTACCACCTGTTCCCCATGCGTAATAGCTGTCGGAGCATGCCGAAGCAGGAAATCCCAGCAGATCCTGATCATAGCCATCAGTGTTTATACCGCTTCCATTGTTGTGGCCGTTGTCTGCTTCTGCTACCACCACAAAGCTGATGCCGCTACCGCCCCCTTGTGTATTGATCAGGTTATCTATTCTTATACCGTCATTTTGAAAATCAGGGACATTGTTCCAGTTACCCGGAGTCGGGTTGGCCGGGTCACCCAGGTCAATAAGGTAAACTATTTGTTCCGAAAGTATCGCTGGTGGAGTAGTTATGGTTATGCTATTACTCCAATCAGAAGTTCCAGATTCATTGAAAGCGCTAACCCTGTAAGAATATGTAGTTTCAAATGTGGTGGTAGTGTCGATATAGCCATTGATATCTGCCTCTGTTGTGGCAATCTGTTCATAATCACCTGGTCCTGTCTGGCGCTCTATACTATAGCCATTTTCATTGTCGGCATTATCAACCCAACTAAGGTGTACACCTGATGAACCGGCGGTTCCTGCCAAATGGGTAGGTGTTGCCGGTAAGGATACCGGTGATCCTTCAAAAGACAAGGTAGCATTATTGATCGCACCGCCTGTGTGGTAAAAGCAGACATCAACTAACAATGCCGTAGTAGAAGGTGTTGCCGAGGTATAAAAAACTGAACCGTTCTTTTTATAGGTGATTGTATTGCCTGTTCTTTCAATTCTTAACACATCTCCATCCGCAACACGACCGAAGCCACCCTTCCAACTGCCATTTTCCTGTACCACAATGGTATTGGTACTACTGAGTTTAATGGCATAGTTCATCACAAAGGTAGCATCCGTATTACTTTGGGAAAGCCCAAAGTAACGCTCTGCCCCGGAGGCATAAGCGGTAAACTCTGCCCAGCCATCAGCTCCTGCTGCCAGGGTTTGCATGGAGGCAGCTCCCCCATTATTAGTGCCCCACCCTGCAGTTTTCAGTACGGAATTATCTGTCTGCACTGACACTCCTACAAGATCTACCCACGTTATGGAAGTGCTACTGTTGGGCACCAAAGACGGAGTGTTCACCGTTATGTCATTGCTAAAGTTGGAATCTCCGGCAGCATTATACGCAGCTACCCGGTAGGTATAGGTAGTTTCCGGGGCTACAGTATGATCGTTATAGCTGCTCACATCTGCAGTTGTAGTAGTGATCAATTCATACGCAGCCCCTCCGGTCTGACGCTCGATCTTATAACCACTTTCGTTATCAGCACTGTCAGTCCAGCTCAACTGTACTCCTGACTGGTCTGCCGTACCTGCAAGATCTGTAGGCGCTGCCGGTATGGTCAGAGGCACACCAAAGGATAGCATAGCATTATCAATCTGCCCCCCATTGTGGTAGAAGCAGGCATCTACTAATAGCGAAGAGGTAGATGGTATAGCCGATGTATAGAAAGTGACGCCATTCTTTTTATAGGTAATAACGCTGCCTGTCCTTTCTATTCTAAGGATATCACCGTTGGTAATGTTGCCAAAGCCCCCCCTCCAGTTACCATTCTCCTGTACTACAATTTTATTAGCGCTGCTGAGCTTTATAGCATAGTCGATAAGGTTGGTGGCGTCAGTATTGGTTTGGGTAAGACCAAAGTAACGTTCCGCTCCGGTTGCATAGGCGGTAAACTCTGCCCAACCGTCAGTACCTTCAGCAAGCGATTCTGATGAAGCAGCTCCTCCATTGTTAGTTCCCCACCCTGCAGTTTTAACCAGAATGTTGCCGGCTTGCACATCTGTACCCACCAGATCAGTCCATGTTATGGCGCTTCCCTGGCCGTGGAGCGTGATAAAGCTCAGCAATATGAAAGGAAGGATAAGTAAGTATTTACAAAGATGGCTCATATCGTTTCTTCAATTTCTCTGTGGAAACCCCTTTAACCAGTGGTCATACTATGGCCGGGCATTGGAAATTTCATACAGTATATGTTGCCACCAATAACTTTAGTTTTTCAACCTTTGCTGATCCACGACACAGAACCCTCAGACAAACGCCACATCAGTTTAAGGTAAAGCATACCGGTAGCTGTGTTATTGCCTGTTGAAATATATATTGGCATGAAAAAGAGAGGAAAGGTATTGATATTACCAACATGTGCTGTTAATTTCTAACAGACAGCAATGGTAAAAATACATAGCCAGACTAACAGCCAATTTATCTATAAACAACTGACTGTCAAATTAGTTTTTATTAATATAATGACAAAATATTACTATTTATTTTTTTTAGTAAGGTACAGACCTGACATGTTTATTCATACTTCAAGCACCGCTGATCGATCGCGCGTAATCTCAAGATGGCGAGCTTCTCTGTATGAACTGGTAAGCTTCAGCCTGTGCCCTGAAGCATTCATCGGATGAAACTTACTTTGAGTAGGTATTCATCCGATGAGGGACTGCGAGATTTTTAGCGAGAACAGGTTTTCAAAACCTGTCAGGTCCGGTATTCATGAGAAGATTCTACTTTCCGAAGACCATAATATTATCGATCCTATTCCTGTCCACTCTTGTGAGATAAGGATCAATGGCTAATATCTCAGGCTTTTCATCTACCATAAAAATTAAAGTAGTGGTACCACTTGAGAAATGATGCGGCTCTAAATATAAAACCTGATCATCAGCCGCCTCATCAGGATAGGCCGTAAACACGCCCACTTCGATCGCCTCGCTGAGCGTTGCTGCGACTTCCTGCTTATTCTCTCTCACGCTATTTCTTTTGGTCATTATCTCGGCAATCACTTTAAACTTACCGTCTTCTTGTTGTTCATATTTAGCTGAAAGCACCTTCAGATCGTATATAAACACTCTTTTGAACCAATCGTCAATTAGCTCTCTATTTTCAGGGGCTACAGTGTATATTTCTAACAACAGGTCTTCTGTAGTGGGTTTATTTGCCGGGTAACCGTGCTTTTTAAGTAAATTCGCCAGCGCAGTATTTAGCTTTTGCTCTCCCATAAGGCGGTTAAGACCATTCATGATTACAGCGCCTTTTTGGTAATGAACAAATACCTGCGATTCCGATCGGTACAATGGCAGTTCATTGCCTGGATCATAACCTCTGCTACTCATGTATGCATCTAACTCATGTGCAATAAATTGGGTCATTTTTCCCCTTCCGTACTTCTCTTCCAATAGCAGCAACTCGCTGTGTTGGGCTAATGTCTCCGTCAGCGTTTTAAACCCTTGTACGTCAGCCGGCATAAGCTGCCCGCCCCACCATTGATGTGCTACCTCATGTGCCATTGTATAGGCATAGTCAGGCTTTTCAGGATCTCTGAAATCATATAAAAACATGCTCTCTGCTACGAAAATCACCCCCGGATAGGCAGTGGCAGCGCCTCGGTAGTGCGGTATTTCTGCCAGGCGAATGTGCTCAAACTGATAAGGACTAAAATGCTTACCGTAGTAGTCCAGCGAATGTTTGGTAGATTCCAGCATTCTTTCAATGTTGTACTCATGCCCGGGATGGTAGTAAAACTCTACTTCAATACCATTATGCACTTCCTTTATCATCTTATACCGGGCAGAAGAGATACCAAACATAAAAGGAATTGCTTGTTCAGTCTTAAAATGAAAATAGCGTCTCCCCTCTATTTCCCATTCGTCTTGTAACATCCCCACACTCACTACTTTTTGGTCAGTCAGGGTGGAAATAACAGCTTCGTAATTTACCCATTCATATTTCTCAGGCTTTGCATTTTCCAGCTTCACCCAGCCTTCCTGCTCCGGCAAACCATATCGCTCTCTTTCGACAGGATCCTTTAGTTCGAGATCAGGTGCATATCCGAAAAAAGGCAAATATTTTTCCAGTTCTATGTAGGTCCCATTGTCAAGTATGGAATTTTCCGTATTGAAGGGCATAAAACCCGTCTTCTCTACCTGCAGTGAGAATTCCATAACAAGAGAATCTCCCGGCATTAGAGCATTGTCCAACTCGAACCAATATTGTTTGAATCGCTCATCTTGTTCATCAGGAAACATATCATCCAGAACCACCGCTTTTGGTTGAACCTCCGGATCAAACCCAACCCATACCTTACTTATCGGTTGTTGACCACTGTTTTTAACAGCATATGTTCCTTTAACATGATACATCCTCTCATCCGGGAACAGATCAACCTCGGTCTTTACACTACTAATAATCGGTTGTGGCAGGTTGCCAAAGGATTTATATTTCTTTTCATAATCGACTCTCCGGCCTATTATTTCCTTAGAGGTCTTGTAAGGTTTTTGAATATTAGTTTTGTAAAAAATAGCTCCACCCGAAATGATAGCAGTGACCAGGAAAGCGGCTAAAAAAGGTTTCACCAGAGCCCCCGGGCACTTCAGTTTGGTTTGAAAAGTTCCCCTGCGCCAGAAAGAAAAGGCCAACACAGCAAATATGCCCGTTACGGCAGTCCAATAGATGATCTGCCAATGAAAAGCCGTGCTAAAATGTCCAAAACCATTCATGTCTGAATATTGCAGACCTGGAACGTCTGCATACCTCAACAGGTGATGTTCTACTCCAAATCTGGGCAACATCAGTAGCAAGCCTATCATGCCACCTGACACCGCCATGCCCGTATATTTATTAGGGATAAGAGATTGAGTGAAAAGCGCAAGTATTCCAAACAGGAACAGACGCAACCCACCATAATAATATATTGAGAGGTACAGCGGCAGCTCAAACTTAAAATATCCTGAAAATACCTGTATTCCGATACCCGTCAGAATGCTGAACAAAATAAACATGACGATCACTAAGGCCAACACTACACATTTGGATAGAAAGAGCACCACATTGGATACAGGAGTTACATCTACCAATTCACTGATCTTCATACTTCGCTCTCTCCACATCAATTCATTACTATAAAAGATAACGGGGATCAGCACAAAGGAAGCACTCCAGATGATATTGACGATCAGGCCGGTAGTGGGATAAGAAGATATGCTGAACATGCCATGGAAAATGTGTTCTGATGTTTCTATAGCTACAAGAAACACCCATAGCAATGCCATTACCATGAAAGGGATGCTCCGAAATATGGTCAACAACTCCATTTTTACCCTCGCTCTGAACATCAGCCAATACGCCATCAGGCGATCTGTGACAGTACTCACCACTGTATAGAATACCGGCACAAAAGCTTCACTAACTTCATTGGCATGTCCTTTTGCTCTCTTGGAACTTAACGTAAATGAGGCCCTGGCATAAGTTACCATCATAATCATTACCGATACTGCAAACCACAACATCCTGTTGATCAAAAAAGCCCCTTGCAGCGCTGGAAATTGAGAGTTTCGTTCTGTCGCTGTCCAGAAGCTGGTTTCGGAATAAAACGCTGCCAACCCATAGGGATCAAGTAATGACACCATATAGGCTTCATCAGGGCTTGCGGGAGAATAACTGGCCATCAACGGAGAGTTTCCTAACATGGACCCTGCGAAATAAAGCACATATAGCAGCACCCCGGAAATGTAAGTAGCAGCAACATTTCTCGTAAAGGCAGAAACGCTAAACAACAGCACAGTATTTAAAAGTATATTTGGTAGTGCCATCACGACCAACGGCCACAGGTAGTTGTATAAGCTAAAAGCGCCCAACTGGTGTGCTTTCCCAAACAAAACTAATCCCAAGAGCATCGCTAACAAGGCAAAAACAAATACCACTAACGTACACGAGATCACTCCTGTAAAGCGGCTACATATATATTGCCACCTGGAAAGCCCTGTAGTGAATACCATCTCCTGCATTTTGTATTCGCTATCACGCAACACGCCACTAGCGCAAAAAAGTGTAACTACAAATACAGAAAGGAGTGATAACAGACTTACGACTGTTGTGACGGCATAAGGAGAATTGACATGAATGGTATTGCCTCCATAGCCAAAGTTGACGGATAGGATGCCTATCGCAAAAAACACTAACACGGAAACTAAAAAAGACCATTGCCTCAAATGATAATGCCACTCGAATTTAATAATATTGACTAGCATACTGCGGGTACCTCCTCACCTGACCATGCCCCTGTTAAAACAGAAAAGTATACATCCTCCAGTCCCGGTTGTAACGGCTCGAAGCCTGGTTCAGGTTTTGTGTCGGCTACAATATGTATCAAAGTTTGGCCGGCAAACAAACGGGTAGAAATGACCTGAAATGCCTCTCTGTAGTCAGATAACACATCCTTAGGCACCTTTTTATACCATATCCTGCCCCTTAGGCTGTCCATCAGCTTATTCGGCTGCCCTTTTAGTACTATCCTCCCTCCTGACAGTATGGCCATTTCCGGGCAAAGATCGCTCACATCCTCAACGATATGGGTCGACAAAACCACCACCACATTCTCACCGATCTCACTCAACAAATTATGAAACCGATTCCTTTCTTCGGGATCCAGGCCCGCTGTAGGCTCATCGACTATGATCAGTTTGGGGTTACCCAGCAGCGCCTGTGCAATTCCAAACCGCTGCCTCATACCTCCTGAGAAAGTGCCTACGGCCTTTTTCCGTTTCTCATACAGGTTAGTCTGTTGTAGCAGTGCACTTACCTGCTCTTGCCGGTCTTTTTTATTTATAACGCCTTTCAGTACAGCAAAGTGATCTAGCAATTGATACGCAGATATTTTAGGATATACGCCAAAATCCTGAGGCAGGTATCCAAGCTGCCTCCTCAAGGATTGCGGGTTTTTGTGTATGTCGATTTTTTGAAAAAAGACCTGGCCCTGGTCCGGCTCCTGTAGTGTAGCGATGGTCCTCATCAATGTGGACTTGCCGGCTCCGTTGGGTCCTAGCAGGCCAAACATACCATTTCCCACAGACAACGAAATACTATCCAGCGCTTTTACGCCATTCGTATATGTTTTGCTTAAGTTTCTAATTTCCAGTGTGTTCATTGTTGTTAATTTTGGTGTTCCGACTTTTTAACCGGCCACCAAACTATGACCACCTTTTAGAAACATCAATTTAATATGATGAACACCTGCAATCTTATGATGATCGTTCGCAAAACATGAAAACGTGGCTTCACATACCTTCATCATGAAAATAATGCCTTTAGTCATTTAAATTTGGATGATTACCTGATGAGTACCTTCTTTGACAAGACTTGAGCGTGGTAGTAAGCAGGGTATTAAATAAATATTAGAATACTTTCATTCGGTTTCTTCTTCAATGGTTACTGAACGAATTCAATAGTTATTCTGAACGAAGTGAAGAAACTTACTAAACTCGGAAGTATGAACTTAAGCTGTGCGAAAAATAAAGATTTAGGGCACCAACTAACTTAGTGAGGTCCTTCGTGCCTCAGGATGACCGGAGTGGTAGCTATAATGTAAAATATAAGTCTGAAATGAAAATTAAAGCTATTTTAAAAAAGGCGGAGCGCTTTTTCCTGAATAACGAGGCATGGCTATTCGGAGTAGCTATTTTTTGCGTCAGTCTGATCCTCACTACCACAAATCTTCCATACACCTGGTATGAATATCTCCGGCACCTGGGATTATTTTTCGTGCTTTTTAGCCCCATGCTGGTATTCATATATCACAAAAAGCTCCTCACCAGATATTTTAGCCACGGGAAATACCTGATATTATGGAGCGCCTGCTTCATTGTTAATCAGGCCATTGTAGCGCTGGTCATACTTCCTGGCTGGTTAAAAGGCATTATAGATCCCTTCGAATATGATGCATTTATTACTATGGGGTTGGTATTCCTATCCCTGGAAGTAGCCCTTGAGATCAATGCCTTTCTCATGAAAAAGCTTCCGGGAGTTCAATGGATAAAAAAAATCGGATTAGAAAAGGCCATACTTTCCGTGATCCTGCTTGTGTCAGTAACGCTTGCACTAATGGCTGTATCCAGCCTTGGCATCCCCGAGTATGATATGGAAGACAGGTTACTGGTGGGCACAGTGCTGGATATGGCCAAAATAGCTGAAAATTTCGCCACCTTTCTCAGTTTCTCCTTACAATTCATTATCTTTTACTTAGCGGGCTACTTCTTTTATTATGTCAATCATTACTTTCTGATACCACAGCTCCTCAAGCAGAAGGGGATCCTGATCTATGCCATTGGCATTACCGGTACAGTGGTGGTTTTCTATCCCGTACTGGGACAGCTCCTTACCTTACTACCCCTCAATAAAAGGCTTGGCGGCACCTTTACCGAAGTACCTTTTGATTCAGATAATGCCCTGGGCGCCTTTGCCATCATGGTATTTACACTTCCCATTATATTGGCTATTCAATGGTTCAAGCAAAACAACGCCATTACTTCGTTGGAAAAAGAAAAGATACAAACAGAACTCGACCTCCTAAAACAACAGATCAATCCTCATTTTTTCTTTAATACACTCAATAACCTGTATTCCCTCAGCCTTACGAAATCCGACAAAACCCCGGAAATGATCATGCGGTTGTCTGAACTGATGCGCTATGTTATTTATAAGGGAAAGGAGGAGCAGGTGAACATCATTCAGGAGGTACGGTATATTGAAGATTATATACACCTTCAACATCTCAGACTACACAAGAAAGTTACCCTGAAATTTGAGAAAGTCATAGAAGATGATAATCTCATGCTACCCCCACTCCTGCTGATCATATTAGTGGAAAATGCTTATAAACATGGTGTAGAGCCAGCGGAAGCAGAAAGTTTTTTAAATATACATTTGCGGAGCACAGGCAAAAGCCTGACTTTTATATGTGAGAATTCCTTTGAACCTCAACAACAGGGCAAACGGGGAATAGGGCTGAACAACCTAAAAAGAAGATTGGAATTACTCTTCCCGGGTAAGCACCAATTGCACATTGAGCATGACCAGAAAAAGTACAATGCAGCGCTTAAGATATTTTTTGAATGAAACTACGCACACTGATCATCGATGATGAGCCTCTTGCTCACGATGTCATCCTTACCTATATTGAAGACGTGCCCTTTCTGGAGGTTGCAGGCCAATGCTACCTGGCTACGGAAGCCATCGGCATCTTGCAAAACAGAGAAATAGACCTGATCCTTCTCGACATCCAGATGCCAAAACTTCAAGGGCTGGACTTCCTAAGAACCCTTAAGCATCCACCCCTGGTAATTATTACCTCGGCATATGAAGAATATGCACTGGAAAGCTATGACCTGGATGTTTGCGACTATCTGCTCAAGCCCTTTCGCTTTGACCGGTTTTTGAAGGCTGCCAATAAGGCGCTAGACCGGTATCGCGGGCAAAATCAAAGTCTATCGCCACTCCCAGATATAGCAGAAGGCAATACAACCAACGCTGCAAAGCAGTTATTTATCAAAAGTGACAAGCGTCACATCCAAATCGATCAAAGTGATATCCATTATCTCGAAAGTTTTGGCAATTATGTAAAAGTGTGGCTGGCCAATGAATTTATTATTACTCCCCGTACCCTGAGCAGCTTTGATGACCAGTTGACTGAGCAGTTCGTGCGTATTCACAAATCATTTATAGTAAACTGTAGAAAGGTAACCTTCCTTGAAGGTAATATGGTCGTACTTCAAAACAAAAAGACCCTGCCTATTGGTAAAAGCCACAGACAGGCCTTCAAGAAATTTATAACTGATCGAGAGTAATGACTGTTTATTTATTATGTTCAAAATTCAAGTTATAAAAGCAGGGCATCGGGATTTAAACACACTAAACAGGATCAGTGTTGCCTCAAAAAAGCACTGGGGCTATCCGGACCACTGGATAGCTCGCTGGCATGATGATCTGACTATTACTGAAAATAATTTACTCATTCATCATGTTTATAAATTGAGGCTCGACAGAATTACAATCGGGTTTTGCGAAATCAGGAAAGAAATTGATTACTATGAGATCACCCATCTTTGGATTTCACCGGAGTTCATCGGACAGGGTTATGGCCAATACCTGCTCAACGCTGCAATGCAGGCGGTAGTACCTCCCGGGTCATACGTAGTGGTTGAATCGGACCCAAATGCAGAAAATTTTTATCGCAGATTGGGCTTCACCACTTTTGATTATGTGGAGAGTTATCCTAAAGGACGTTTCCTGCCTGTGATGAAAAAAAATATCTTGGGTGACCTGGAGAAATGGCCTTTTCTAGAAAATAAAAACCCACAAGGCTCGAAGGTTATTTTAAACCCCAATAAGACAGGATTTGAGCTGCCCAGCAACTTCGGCCTTCCACTGTTAACCTGCTCCGAAGAACGAGGTCCCGAAGGATGAGGCCTGGCCTAGGTCAAAGGCTTCACTCGGTATTGTTTTTAATGTTAGGTTTAAAAAACAAGTCTACCTTGTGGGTATTACAAATGTAAGACATTATTGGCGTTCGTTAAAGCATTAACTCTTAAACTTGAAGCGCATGTATTTTATATCATGCCCCTGTTCATTAAACTTCTGCTCATACCTGGTCCTTATATCATAGCATTCAGGCTTTAGCTCAGAATGATAGAGATCAAATGTCCAGGTGAGGTCCCGAATGTCGTCACGGCTTTTGAGCAGCTCCAGGGTGTATTCAAAAAGCCCGGTATTGTCCGTTTTAAAATAAACGGTTCCCTCTTTTTTGATCAGGCTCTTGTAAAGATCAATATATCTGGAATTCGTGATCCTGCGCTTCTCATCCCTGTCTTTCGGGCGAGGGTCCGGGAAGGTGATCCAGATATCAGATATTTCTCCGGGTTCGAAAAAACTCTGAAGCTCCAAAATATGTACTCTGAGAAATGCCACATTTGATAGCCCGTCCTCAATAGCTATACCACTGCCCTTCCATATTCTGTCACCCTTCAGATCTATCCCTATAAAATTCTTTTCGGGAAATAAACGTGCCAGGCCAATGGTGTATTCCCCTCTTCCACATGCCAGCTCTACAGTAACAGGTTTATCATTCTTAAAATAATTCTGGTGCCACTTTCCCTTTATTTTTTCAAATATCTCTTTCCCTGGCTCTATTACATTATCCCGCCTGGCATTGTCGGCAAAGCGAGCCATTTTCTGTCTGCTCATTTAATTAATTTGCGAGTTACGAGTTATGATTTATGAATTATTATTGCTGATCTACATCAGATTTCATTGAGTTCGGCTACTACAAAGGTACTTCCTCCAATGAAAATAAGATCATCATGAGAGGCTTTCTGTCGTGCGGCCTTTACCGCTTCATTTACATCCATGATCATTTCTCCTCTTAAGCCAAGCTTGACAGCTTCCCGGTGTAATTCCCCGGCCGGCATGGCGCGGGGTATATCGGCCTGGCAGAAATAGTAATAAGCCTCTTTGGGAAGTATCTTCAGTATTCCAGATACATCTTTATCACTAACGGTACCCCAGATCATGTATAGGTTCTTATGAGGTGTATGCGCAAGCTGATCTAATATCACTTCAACACCCGCCTGATTATGACCCACATCGCAAATAGTAAGTGGTGAATGACTTAACACGTGCCACCTGCCTTTAAGACCTGTGATATCTCTGACTTGTTCAATGCCAGTAATGACATTATCCCTATTGATATCAAATCCGCGGTCCCTTAATACATCGATCACTTTGAGTACTCCAGGGATATTCTTCGTCTGATAGTTACCCGCAGGCTGAATATTAAGATCAAATACTCCCGAACTACCTGAAGAAACTTTTAGCAACCTGCCTTCATTGAAGTGCGCCTGATAACTTTCACCAGCGTAATACAGCCTGGCCTTCCGTTGTTTCGCAATATTCTCAAATACCTGGGAGATACCTGTCTGTCTCTCGCTGATTACTACGGGAATATGATCTTTGATGATCCCACCTTTTTCCGCTGCCACTTCCTGAAGTGTATTTCCCAGCCATTGCAGATGATCTGCGCTGATGTTGGTAATCAAAGATACCTCAGGAATGATCACATTGGTAGAATCCAAACGACCACCCATGCCCACTTCCACCACGGCTATATCCACTTTTTCTCCTGCAAAATAGTCGAATGCCATACCCACTGTTAGTTCAAAAAAGGAAGGCCTGGCCGATTCAATAAACGGAAGCACCCGGTTGACAAAACCAATAACTTTGTCTTTCGGCATTTGCTTGCCGTTGATCTTAATTCTCTCTGTGAAATTCTTCAGGTGTGGAGATGTATAAAGACCCACTTTATATCCGGCCGACTGAAGAATAGCCGCCAGGTAGTGAGAGCTACTTCCTTTGCCATTGGTACCCGCTATGTGTATGGATTTAAACTGGTGCTCAGGATGGCCAAGAAACTCACATAAAGCGATTGTATTGGTCAGGTCTTTTTTGAACGCTGCGCCACCAACCCGCTGAAACATGGGGAGCCGGGTATACAGATAATTCAGTACATCCTTATAATTAGAAAACTGCTTTTGCAAAGGTTTGTTGATATCAGACATATTCGACTGGCTCAAAGCCGCAAATATGCAAATTCGGAAAGCTATTCGGAAAGAATAATAGCAAGTTTATAATTTAATATCGAAGAGGTCCTTAATTATGCTACAGAACTCACCACGATCCTTTCACTTCGATCTTATAACAAAAGTGATTTTACCTGTCGAAACAGGTGCTACAATGGTATTATCCGATGTTTTGCTAAAGGTCAGCTTCTCCACCTCTGCACGGTATATCTTCTCTATATCCGGACTCACACTGCGCTCCAAAGTCCTAACGGATATAATTTCCCCCATGTCATCAATCTTGATCTCAAAGACTATTCTTCCATTTTCGTTAGAGGTATCATTAGGTTTGGGGATAAAATCCCAGGTCCAACCTGTCATTTCCAAAGAGGATCCACCGCCACCGCCGGGCCTGCCGTAAAGCGCCCTGGAATCCAGCGTACCTCTTTCATCTCCTTTGTCACCTTCCGCATCGAGGTTATCACCGTGATTGGCATTTTCAGGCTTGTTACTTTCTCCCTCAGTTCCTTTTGCCCCGGTATCGGGCTTTTTCACTGGTTCTTTAGCCTCCACAGGTTTTGTCTCTGTCTTCTTCTCCTCTACCTTCTTTTCCTCCTTTACTACCGGCTTCTTCACCTCCTCTTTCACCTCAGGAATCACTTCAGGGCTGTTCTGAGTATTGGTAGTGGTCTCCACCACTTCTTCCGCCGGTGCAGTCACTTCCTCAGGTTGTGTCTCCTCAACAGGCTGCTCCTCAGCCTCCTCAGGCAGTTCTTCCGGTTGGGCCTCTTCTTCGCTCCGTGTGGGTTGAGCAGGAGTTTCAGGTTGTACCTCTCCGGTACCTACAGTGCTGGTGCCAAAATTCAACTCTATACCATATTCAGGAAGCGGAGGATCGGGCTCTCTCCAGGCCATTATAAAAAGAAATGCCAGCAGAAGCAGTGCATGCACCCCCGCAGAGATGATCATACCCATCTTTTTATTCCTTTTTTCTTCTTCTTCCCTGTCTGACATCTTAATTAGGTTTAGTGGCTATTGAAACTTTCGCTTCTAACTTTGTAGCAATACCGGCAACATTCACCAGGTGCTGTGTAGGCACACTCTCATCGATATGTAACACTACCACACCTTCAGTACCCTTTAATTTACTTTTTAGTTCCCCTTCCAACATGGCTTTGCTCACCTTCTTATCATTAACGTAATAATCCAGGTTTTTGGTTATAGTCACAGATACCTTTTGCAATTCTAAGGTCGAGGCTCTGCTGGTAGGCAAATTGACAGGTAGACCTGACGGGGTAATAAAAGACGAGGTTAGCATAAAGAAAATGAGCAACAGAAAAATAATGTCAGTCATGGAAGACATGCTGAACATGGGCTCTACATTATGTTTTGACTTTAAGGCCATTTGGTTCTCAGTTCTTAGTTCTTAGTTCTTAGTTCTCAGTTCTCTTGATGTCCTCAACAGTAAACGGTGAACTGAGAACTGTAAACTGTCTATCTTGGTTCTTGTAGTAAGTCAATAAAATCTACTGAGCTGTACTCCATTTTGTGTACTACCTTTTGCACTCTAGTTACCAGGTAGTTGTATCCCAGGTAAGCAAGGATACCGACAAAAAGGCCTGCAGCAGTAGTGATCATAGCTGTATATATCCCTTCAGACAGCAGCTTCGGACTTACTGAGCCTTCCTCCTGTGCTATGGCAATAAATGCCTGGATCATACCGATTACTGTTCCAAGGAAACCTAACATAGGCGCTGAACCGGAAATGGTAGCCAGCAAAGAAAGGTTCCTTTCCAGCTTGAATATCTCGATCTTACCAACGTTCTCTATACTCACCTCAATATTTTTTAGAGGGCTTCCTATTCTGGCTATACCTTTTTCTATCATTCGTGCGGTCGGAGAGTCATACTCCTGGCAAAGGACTTTTGCGCCACTAATATCTCCACGCTCTACTAGATCCCTGATCCTCCCCATGAATGCCTCGGGGGTTTTAGCGGCTTTGTTGATCGTTAATACCCGCTCAACAAAAATATATACAGCCATTATCGATAATATCAAAATGGGTATCATCATAAAACCTCCCTGAAAAAGGAGGTCTAATATTGATACTGCATCCGATTCGGCCACTATGTCTGCTGTGTCTTGACTAGTCGTTATTTGCGCTAAAATCATATTAATATCTAATTACCCAAACCCCTTCACCATATTCACCTTTGAGGTCATTGGCGGCATTCTGCGCTGATGCCCAGGTATCATGGTTTTCAATGGCTATCCTGTGAAACTTGCTTTTACCAAATGGTTCAATGATAGTAGTGCTAACACCATTGGCACTCAGCTTTTTCGCATGGTCCATAGCAAGGTCCTCATCGATAGCGCTGGCTATTACGACATAGTAACGTCCCGTTCTTGAAGAAATTGTTTCGATTGTTCCAACTTTTGGTTCGGCCTCCTCTTCGGCTCTTCGCTCTTCTTCGAGCCTCGCCTGCTCTGCTGCCTGGCGCTCCCTTTCAGCCTGCTCGGCTGCCAAACGTTGTTGTTCCTCCCGCTCCTTTCTCTGCTGTTCTATCTTGGCCCGCTCCTGAGCTTTTTGATCGGGGCGATAAAATCCGAAATACCAGATACCCACACCGGCTAGCAACACCACGAAAATAAGTGCCAGGATTTTCGGCACCAGCGAATCGTCTTTGGGAGGTTTATAGCTACCAGGCACATACACGTGCTGCTCTTCTACAGGTGTATGATAGTCATCGTCATGCTCATTGGCATAAACATCTTCTTCTCTTTCCTCCACTGATGAATATACTTCTTCTTCTCTTTCGATCTCTTCTACAGACTCCTCCTCTTCAGCGTCCCTGTCCAGAGGTTGATATTCCACATCGGGTAAACCAAAATTATCATCCGCCTCATTCAAATCATCATTGGTATCTTTATTTATATCTTCGTTATCGTCCAGCTCGTCTTTTTTACTTTTTTTAGCCATGGTTGAGTATTTAATTTTGCTCTAATTTCAATCCTACAAAAATAATTTAATTTTTCACTGTGACAAATTGGTTTTAATGTCATTGAAAAAACAGAATTATTGCACAATATATGAATATTAATCCATTTAAAATCAAACAAATAGCTTAAAAACTATATGTTAAACCGGCCATAAACTGCAGGCTTCTCGATGGATAGTGGTAAAATAATTCGTATTCTTTGCCAAAAATATTGTTGAATTGAAGAAAAACCGACACCTGATCTGATATCAAATAATCCGTTTTAAAGTTAAGATCAAACAATGCATCAAGCTTCACCGTCTCACCCGTATCCATATCCAGTGCTCTGATCCCTCCGATAGCATAGGCCTCGGCTGTGAAAATGAATTTACCATACAGGTTGTAGCTTGCCAGTGATGAAACCTTATAGTTGGGCTTGTGCCATGGCTCGTCAATGTTATCCGTTCCGTAACCCCAGTAATCACCTCTGGCCGTAATCCGGAACTGTTCGGCATTGTTAAAGCTTAACTGGGCAAAAATATTCAACACCGTGGTATTACCAGTGTCGTAGATCACTTCAAACTTTGACTGATCTTCCGGTGCATTAACAAAGAAGTACATATTCTTATAATTGGCTGCGCTGAAACCCGCTCCAAAACCAAGCTTACTGCTTAACTTTGCCTGCATACCTCCATAAAGATCAAATGTTTTATTGGTGTGGTAGATACCGATGTTGTCATTGATATATGGGTTTTCCTCAGACAAAGTCCGAAGTGTATTTTTGTGAATATCACCACCTATACCGGCATACAATTCCATGCTTTCCGTAAAAGGATAACTTGCTCTCGCTATTGGGTAAAAGTGCATTTTGTCCGAGTCACCAAGGGTATCATTTTCATACACCGCATTGAAGCCTGCCTCCAGTCTGAAGCCTTCATAGCCAAAACCAAAGGAAGGCCTTATGCGAAACAGATTGCGGGTCTGGTCATCAATCAAATTATCCTTTCGGGTGATTACATCCACATCACCGATCAGTCTGACAAATGCCTCATCACTTAATGCATACTCGGTATTCAGATTGATCTGCCCTTCAGATTCTGAGGCATCTCTGTTATCTTTCAAATGGTCCAGTTGAAAGCCCAATGTATATCTGAAATCAGACTTCTTATCAGTATTTTCCAGGCTACCCTTCAAGTAATAGTTATTAAAGTATTGTTTTAAAGTATCCTCATTAACTTCTTGGTTTTCAGGATATCCATAAAAATGATATGATCGCTGATTGAAGCCTGCATCACCGCTAAGCGTCACTTTAGGAGTGAAATATTTACCGAACAGATCAATATCCAATCTGCCTGAACCAGAGTTTTTACCATCCACCGGTCCCTTGCTGGAATTCAGGTAATTAAAGTGAGCACCGTAGCTTCGTTCCTTACTACGTTTGCTGTTAAAGAATCCTTCAACATATGGTGTGGTATAATTGCCAAAGCCAGCTTTCACATAGTTGCCATAAAGCTTTGACAGTTTCTCGTCCTTGATCCTGAGAGGCCTCATTCTTACGTTAAGGTCGGGCAGATCAAAATTGATGTTGTTGTAGAAATACTCAATGCTACCCCGCCCAACCTCTGTGTTAATTGGTGGTATTTTTTCAAAATTACGGTTGGCCTGAGGCAACTTTATTTCCCTGTCCTTTACTATCTCAATTTGTACGTCCTCTATTTCACCGTCATTTTCCCAATCCTCCTGGGCAGAAAGGTGCAAGGGAATAATTCCCAGAAAAAGCACTATGTATAGGTTAAAATATTTCATTTTTGTGTCGATAGATTTTGTCTATTGTAATACTTTAAATAACTAATTATCAATATCTTTAATATCTATTGTTAAACTATCTGTTGTAGATAATACTTCCTCCTTTTTCTTTTTTTCCTGCTGCTCGATCTCAGTGAGTTTCGATTGTGCCTTCTTTCTGATATGCTCCAGAGGAAAGTTTTCAATAATGGATTTCAGTGTACCTTTTGCCTGAAAGAAATCACCTAAAGCCCTATAATTATCTGCAAGCAGCAGGTAGGCCTTCCCTACCCACTCTTCATATACATTAAAGCTATTGTTTAGTTCAATAAGCGCCTCAATAGATTGCTGATATTGTTTATTCTGATAAAATATCTGTCCAAGTAAAAATTGTGCCTCTGCTCCATGTTCATCCTTGGCAGTATTCAGCGTACTCAAAAACTCATCTTTAGCGGTTTCAAAATCACCCTTTGCATAAGCAGCTTTTCCGAGGTACAGAGAAGCTTTGTTTTGGGAACTGATATTCACATTTCCCCGCTCAAGAATAATATTGGCGTAATACTTTGTTGAATCATATTTACCCAACAAAAAATAAGACTCCATCAGTCCTGCCCATGCATAATACTCCTCCTTTTTGTTGTTGGCGGCATCACCAAGTTTATAATAGAAATAAGCCGCATTCTCATACCTTCCGCTACGAAATTCTATCTCAGCTATTCGATGAGTAATTCTGCTCAATTGGTCAGCCGAACCTTCTGATATCAATTGATTATATATCTCCAGAGCAGGATCAAACTCTTTCAAACGATAATGCGACTCAGCAATGTAATATTTTGCTTCAGGCACTTTTGGGTTATCAGGATAGCTCCGGATATAATCTCTAAATGAACTGATAGACTTCTTATAGTCCAGGTTAAAATATTGATTTTTTGCCGTTTCGAATTCAATACTTTCCACACCCTTCTTTTCGGGGTTAGCCTTCTTATACATGGCCAGATAACTGTCAAATTCTGATGATCGGTTTTGAAGGTTGAGCACCTCCTGCAAGGGAAGAAGCACATCAGAAGCAATGGAATGCGTAGGATATTCATCCAATATCTTTTTATAATCTGTTATCGACTTATCGTATTGCTTCATGTTGTAATATGCTGAGGCCCTTCGCATGTATGCATATGGCACAAACTGGCTCGATGGCCGTTTTGCTATTAAATTGGAAAATCCCTGAGTGGCTTCTTCATAATTTCCCTTTTCAAAATTGAGTTGCGCTTTCTGAAACAATGCATCATCTATGTAGCGTGACTTCGGATAGTTACTGACAATGTAGTCGTATTCTCCCTTAGCCCCGCTTACATTGCCCTGAATGCCCATAACTATTCCGGCCTGCAAATGAGCATAATCATTATCTGCCTTGTTTTGCTGAATAGCCTTCCTGTAGTAGTTCAAAGCATTATCATACGACTTTGTTACATAATATGTATCGGCTAACCGCAATAGCGCATCATCATAATACCCTTTGTCACTGGCTTTCTCCAATTGATTGACGTACTCCTTGAAGTGAATGAGCGCCTTATCATACGCTTTGGTATTATAGTAGGCGTATCCGAGGCCATATCGGGCCTGCAGACCGTGAGGTGAATTTTTGTAAGAGCTACCCAGTATAGCCTGGTAATGGCCAGTGGCTTCTTCATATTTTCTACCTACGGAATAGGCTTCGGCAGCCCATAAATTAGCCATGGCTGTAAACTGAGGATCAATAGGGTACTTAAGCGATTTTTTAAACAGGTCAATGGCTGCCCGGTAGTCTCCTTTATTGAAGAGTTCCGCTCCTTTTAAAAAGGTGGCTTTTTGATATACTTTTTCCATACTTCGGTTCATTGACTTCATTTTTTCAATATGATCAATGGCCAGGTTATAGTTGCTGGAATTCAGATAGGCTTCGGAAAGCAGATCGTTCACTTCATCGATATGCTCACTGGATGGATAGCTTGTAATAAACTCATTAAAACCTGTAATGGCTTCTTCTGAGCGACCAAGATCGTAGCTGATCTTGGCATACTGATAGGCTCCTTCCTCTCTCAATGATCTATTGATCTTATTTTTTCTGGCGTTATCAAAAGCAGTAAGTGCGTAGATCTTATTACCTTCTTTCAGGTACAATACTCCCAGGTAGTAAGATGCATATACTCCGATGCTGTCTCTGTCAGAGGCTGCCTGTTTCAATTGAGTGATGGCCTCCTGGTTGTTTCCCAGTCTGAAATTCGTATAGCCAATTCTATATCGTATATCAGGAGTAGGGTTTTTCATCAGACCATCATACTGCTCATAGTATTCGGCTGCTTTTTTAAAGTCCCTCTTGTTGAGGTAGGCATCTGCGGTAAGCAGGTAAAAATCTTTTTCATTAACCCGGCCTGGTCCTGACAGGATCTTGTTGCTGTAACTGATCAGATCATCATACCGCTTTTGCTTGTAATAGATATTCGCGATCATGCCGGGCACAACAGGTTTATAAGCATCATTCTCTTCAGCTCTTTGCAGGTCGGCAACAGCCTTATCATATTCGCCATTTTCATATTCGATATAACCGGCATAGTAGCTGGAAGCCGAAGCATAAGGACCAGACTGCCTTTTTAATACATTAAAATAATTCAGCGCTTCGGTAAACTCCCGCTGCGAAAAATGTGCGTAACCCAATTTAAAACGCGTCTCCTGCCTTTGCTTTTCCGTTACCAGAGACAGATCCACCCTGGAAAGGTATTTCACAGCTTTGCCATAATCCTTTTGGGCAAAATAAAAACTCCCCAATTCATAGTAAGCAACTACCGCCTTGGGGTGGCTGTTGTGGTTTCTGATAAAATGTTCTATAAGCTTTTCTCCGTCCGCATGGTATAAGCTGAGCGCGCTGAACGCTATATAATATTCTGCATCTGCTTTACGAATATCCGATCCTGATTCCGCAACATAGCGCTCGAATGTTTCTCGAGCGGCCGTATAATCAGCCTTATCAAGTAGCTCCAGACCCTTGCGGTAAAGTGTATTGTTATCGGAATGGTATAAGGTATTTTGACCCCATGAGGTAATACTGATAAAAACCAGGAGTACAAGACTATATTTTAACTGCATTTGATTTTTTATCTTTTTATTAAATGATAAAGAATGGTTCCTTCTATAAACGAATGAATAGCCGAAAGTTATTCATAGTCATTTAAAAATTACTTTCGGGCCGCTCAAAAGTAAAAAAAATGGAGGACTCTTGTATAGCGGATGAGGCAATATGGATCAGTCCGTATTTCCGTGGTTAAATTTAGTTGCAGAAAAACTGATAAAGAAGATCAGTGCAGTAATTTAAACACCAATTCCCTAAGCAACTGACCATCGCTGGCGGAAATATTATCTACACCCTTTGACTTAAGGTCAGCTTCTTTAATATGATGAATGTTGTTGATTACCTGCACAGGAGAATAATTTCTGAGTGCAAACAGATAATCTTTAACAAAATACGGGCTCACTTTTAACAAAGAGGCCAGATTCCTTTCAGACTTATCTTTAGCATGTACCGCTACCAATAGCTTGCTATAAAATGAGAAAAGAATGGCGATCACCGGAATAATGGGGTTTTTCTTTGAATTGGCCTCAAAGTAGTTAACGATTTTATTGGCCTTTACCACATCTTTGCTAATGAGCGCCTTTTGCAATTCAAATACATTGTAGTCTTTGCTGATCCCCACATATCGCTGTACAGTGGATTCGTCAATTTGTACCTTCTCCTTAAAATTGATCAGCATTTTATCCACCTCGTTGGCCAATCTTTCCAGGTCATTTCCAATGGAATCCGCAAGCATTTGAATTGCCTTTGGAGTGGCGCCAAAACCCTTCGACCTGATATATTGCTCCACCCAGGCGGGCACCTGGTTGTCATAGAGCTTTTTGGTAGTAACTGTTACAGCCTGCTTTTCAATAGTCTTACCTAGTGTCTTTCGCTTGTCCAGCGTTTTGTTTTTATAGCAGAAAACCAAAATTGTCGATGGCACCGGGTTCTGCAGGTAATCGGTTAACAGCTTCTGACCCGCTTCTTTGTTGATATCACTTATATTCTGGGCCTCTTTTACGATCACCACCTGCTTTTCCGCCATCATGGGAAAGCGCCTGGCATTAGTAAGCACTACATTCATTGCCACGTCACGCCCGTATAGTATCGTCTGATTGAATCCCTTTTCTGCATCCGAAAGCACGTTATCCTCAATGTAATCAGCTATCATATCGATATAGTATGTCTCTTCCCCTTGCAAAAAATAAACCGGGGCATACTTCTTGTTTTTAAGATCGCTTAGAACACTTTCAGGAGTAACGGCCATAAGAATAAAATATAAATGATGCAGCAAAAATAGCAGATAGATATGAAATCGGAAATCAGAGATAATGAAAATCAGAAATTGAAAAGATTAAATGGGAAAGAGGAAATCAAAAAATGGTAAAATCAAAAAGTGTTGAATAATCAACTAAAATTGTTACTGATCTTCTACACAAAATAAACTATTTCTACATACTTTCGCCCCCGCTTTTACGTATATGAAACTGAAGCACAAACCATAAATAAAATATGGTACAATTTCTGTGCATTGTAGAATGTTTAACATTAAAACTAAAATCGAAAACTATGAAAAGATTATTTAATCAGTTATCACTTTTTGCTGTTATAGGTAGTGTTGTACTACTCACCAGTTGCGGGGATGATGATGACGGAGAGACCCTTCCCAATGCTCCTACTATGACAGTTGAATTGGCTTCTAACTCAGCCGGATCCATTTCAGGCAATGTAATTACCGTTAATTCGGGCGAGAAGCTTATCTTTGATGTGGATATTACTGCACCTGGCGGGTTCAATACTTTCAGGATCGAAAGAGATGGCTCTGTTGAGTTTGAAAGGACAAGGAACCAACTGGGACTTGATTTAGGAACAACGGTTGTTCCAACAATAAGTCCTGAAATAACCTACACGGCAGAGTCAGATGTAGAGATCACGCTTGAGTTTATAGCTGTTGATGATGTAGGAACGGGACAAACTGCTGTTGAGACTTTTACTATTGAGGTTATTGCTACCCCTTCGGTAACTATCTATGAGGCATTCCTACTTGCTTCTCCTCTTGGTGATGGTTCTTCTGAAACATTTTTCTCTACGACCACAGGTGATAAATATTCAAATAGCGAGGTACTTGGTACTGGTGACGACCTTTCATCCGAAATAGACTTCGGCTATTACTATGGACAAACAAACAAAGCTACCCTAGCGGGAATAGACGCTTATCCTACAAACATTGTTGATGTGGATGCCTGGGATAACCAGAATATCACCTTGTTTAGAACAACAACCATGACAGGAGCTGAGTTTGATGCTATCACTGAATTTGACAGTGATGATATCTCTGCAGAATATGAAGTTGGAACAGCCGAAGCTGGATCAAAAACCAATTTAAGTGCTGGTACGGTGCTTGCATTTAAAACAGATGCGACAAAAACAGGTGGCAGCAAGTTCGGCCTGCTCAAAGTTGTATCAATTGTCGGTACAGATGGACAGGGCGATGGTATTAATATTGAGGTGAAGGTTAATAAATAAACCACCAAATAAAAAGTTAAGGAGGCCGTCTTAAAAAGAACCAACGCGTCACTCCAAGTTTGATTTGGGATCCCTACAATGTGTAGAAACTAATCCGGGGGATCCTGAATCAAGTTCAGGATGACGTCAGAAGTAGACTTTTAAGACCGCCTCTTCTTTTTTATGATAGTACAAAACCATTTTTGTGAGCTTACCAATGCTTAAATCCTCTTTCTCCTAAATTGAACAGCAGTAACCATCCCCACAACACCCCCAGCCAGATGTGACTCCCATGAAATATTAGAGTTAGCGGGAAGTATACCATAAAAAATAGATCCGTAAAGCAGCAATACTATCACGGAGATGATCAGCGAAAGAAAATCTCTCCTAAAAAAGCCAAAAAAAATGAGAAATGATGCTAGTCCGTATACTAATCCGCTGGCGCCAATGTGCAGGTATGGTCGTGCAAAAAACCACACTAACAGGTTGGTAATAAAATAGCACCTCAGAAAAACCGCTGAAGCTATTTTATGATAGTAGAAAAACAATGTAGGTCCCAAAAACAGTAACGGAACCGTGTTGGAAAGAAGGTGAACCGGGTTGGCATGTATCAGCGGAGCCGTGACAATGCCTATGGCGCCAATAATACTACGTGGAAAAATGCCAAATATAGCTAAGTCGTACCCATACAGGAAGTCAACTGCAAATGCCAGCCACATGAGAAATACAAGCCGGATGGGAACTACAGCACTTCCTATAAGCGTACGACTACTCAAATGATTGAAATTTTATACCCCCGGGTCTTTGATCATCTGCAGCCCAATTAACTTAGACTCTTCATACCCCACAGCCATATAGCCCAGCAGGCCTCCTGATGCCTCGGCTATCTTTTTGGCCATGTCTTTGATACTTTCATAAAATTCAATAGCAAACTTCCTATCCACCTTTGGCAGAATGTGATTCACTCTCTCCAGCTCAGATATGATCATAGGGTTCCTCTCCTTTGCGTTTACAGGATACTGCTGGATCATCACCTTCATTTTATCTTCAAAGTCTTTACCAGCCTCTCGGTAATAGTCGATTAAACCTTCCCTAGCTTTTGATTGTTTGATCTTCGACAAAGTTACTGCCTGCCTTATTTCAGATTTATCAATCTCGTTGTCAGCCCCTGCTATTAGTATAGACACCAGCACAGGCACCTTGTACATGGTTTCCACCTCATCTTGAGACAGGTTTTTAAATTCTTCAATCATACATTAGTTCTTTTAAGAAAGCCAAACTTTAGTTACAATAGTTAAAACCAATCTGGTTTATTTTCCAAAATAGTTGAAGCACGAGATTAAATCAAAGCCTGACCAGAATATTTTTTTCAAACTATTAAAAATGAACCTTTCTTTATAATAAATTACTTATATTATATTTAGGGAAAAACCAACTTAAACTCTGATAAGAATGTACGAACAGGAACCGGTGAAAATATTTATTGTAGAAGATGATCCTGCTTACTCCAAATTTTTGCAGTATGTCCTGAGTTTAAATCCTGATTTTGAGGTGTCTGTTTTTGAAACAGGTAAGGATTGTCTCGATAATCTGTATCAAAAGCCTGCAATTATAACGCTCGACTATACGCTGCCCGATATGCCGGGAGAAAAAGTACTGTCTGATATTAAAGCTTATGATGCGGATATACAGGTTATCATTATTTCAGCTCAGGAAAAGATCGGCACAGCAGTAGAGCTTCTCAAGCTGGGCGCCTACGATTATATAACCAAAGATGAGGACACCAAAAACCGGTTACTCAACACCATAAACAACGCACGCCAGAATATTTCCCTGGTAAAACAAATAGATCATTTAAAGCAAGAGATATCAGAAAAGTATGAGTTTGATAAAAGTATTGTAGGAAGTAGCGGAGCCCTGAAAAAGGTATTTGGTTTGCTGGAAAAAGCTGTAAAAACAAATATTACTGTGTCCATTACCGGTGAGACGGGCACGGGAAAAGAACTTGTTGCCAAGGCTATCCATTACAATTCAAAGCGAAAGAAAAAGCCATTTGTGGCCGTTAACATTGCCGCCATTCCATCTGAACTTATGGAAAGTGAACTTTTCGGGCACGAAAAAGGGGCTTTTACAAGCGCTAATACCAGACGCATCGGGAAATTTGAGGAAGCCGCAGAAGGCACCATATTCCTTGATGAAATTGGAGAAATGGACCTCAACCTGCAGGCCAAACTTCTGAGAGTGATCCAGGAGCGCGAGTTGACGCGCATAGGTGGGAATGACATCATCAAGCTGGATATCAGAATTATAGTTGCTACCCACAGGGATTTGGCTGAAGAGGTAAAAAAAGGCAATTTCAGAGAAGACCTTTACTACAGGTTGCTGGGGCTGCCCATTCACCTCCCTCCGCTGCGCGACAGGGGTAATGATATCATTATTCTGGCGAAGCATTTCCTGCAGGCATTTGCCAAAGATAATGATATGCCCATGCTAAAATTATCCGCAGGAGCGCAGGAAAAACTTTTGAGCTACCCCTTCCCCGGTAATGTCAGAGAGCTGAAATCTATCATAGAGCTGTCAGCGGTCATGGCTAATGACAATGAGATAATGGCCGATGACATCAGCTTCAACAGTGTATCCAAAGAAACCAATTTCCTGTTTGAGGAAATGACTCTTCGAGATTATACATTTAAGATCATACGGTACTACCTGGATAAATATGATAATAATGTCCTTCAAGTAGCAGATAAACTCGATATTGGTAAATCCACCATATATCGTTATTTAAAAGAAATGGAGGACGAACCTGTTAAATAATGAATTCTATACATACACTCTCCGATTATGTCAGCACAGGCGCATTTTATAAAGCGGTAGTTGAGGATGGCTCTGACATTATCTTTATTGTTGATTACAATGGCAAAATTCTATACCACAACCCTTCTGTGGAAGAAACGCTAGGGCATGCCCCTTCTAGCCTTATTGGTAAAACCTTTTTTGATTTCATAGAACCAGAAACGTTAAAAACCTTTCGAAAAGAGTTTGAAAAAAGCACTGCCAAGCCTTATGATGAAAGTATTGAATTTCGTTTCCTCTGTAAAGATGGGTCTTATAAATATCTTGACTTCAACTCCATTAACCTTAAACACAAAGAAGGCGTAGAGGGCCTGATACTGGACTGCAGGGATATTACCCAAAGAAAAAAGGATGCAGAAGAATTATTGAGAGCGCAAAAGGCAAAGGAGCAGTTCCTGGCTAATATGAGTCATGAGATCAGGACCCCTATCAACGGTATTGCCGGTATGGTCAACCTGTTGTCTGAATCCACCAGCGAGGAAGATAGAACCAACTATCTTAATGCCATCAAAAATTCAACAGAAAACCTCAAGGTGATCATCAATGATATCCTGGACCTTTCAGTGATCGAATCAGGAAAGTTAAAACTGGAGAAAATCGGTTTTAACATCAAATATCAGCTTGGCGCTGTAATAGATACCTTTCACTTTCAATGTAAAGAAAAAGGAATTGAGCTCAACTACAGTATTGCCCCCGAAGCAGATACCGTTTTACTGGGTGACCCCGTACGGCTGAATCAGATATTGATCAACCTGATTAGCAATGCAGTCAAATTTACTCACATTGGTGAGATCAGAGTTACAGCAGAACTGGATCATAAAGAAGGGAAAACCCATTTCATAAAGTTTACGGTGAGCGATACAGGTGTGGGTGTGCCTAAGGAAAAAGTAAATCGCATCTTTGAGAGCTTCACTCAGGCAGATGAAAGCGTGACAAGAAGGTATGGAGGAACAGGGCTGGGTCTTTCAATTGTAAAACAACTGGTTGAGCTGCAGGAAGGACAAATTGAAGTACTGAGCGAAGAAAGTAAAGGCACTACATTTGTTTTCACCATCCCTTATGAAACCGGTAAGATCAAAGACCTGATCCAGCCTACATCTTCCAAAGCAAAAACTACTCCTCCTCACTCATTTAAGGGACTGAAAGTACTTTTGGTAGAAGACAACGACATCAATAGGTTATATGCACTCAATATTCTTAAAAAATGGCAGTGTGAAGTAGATGGAGCAGAGAATGGTTATATAGCACTGGAAAGGTTAAAAAGCCACCATTACGATATCATACTAATGGATATTCAAATGCCGGTAATGGATGGATATGAGGCCACAAAAAATATTCGTAAAGGGCTTAAAACACCAAAAAATGCCATTCCTATTATAGCCTTAACAGCCAATGCGATAAAAGGTGATAATGAAAAGTGCCTGGAGGTAGGCATGAACGATTACCTTTCAAAGCCTTTCCAACCCGAAGATCTTTATGAGGTACTTTCTAAATTCGCCAAAGAGAAGCCTTTGCAACAGGGAATGAATAACCTGGAAGCCGTTTTTGAGAAAGTAACAAACCTGGAGTACCTCAATAATGTCTGTGACGGTGATAAGGTTTTTATGCGTGATATGATTGAGACTTTTATCACCAACACTCCTTCCACAATCAATGAAATGCAGAAGTGGATCAATAAAGCAGATTGGAGGAGAGTAGGAAATCTGGCTCATAAACTAAAGCCTTCTATTACCTTCATGGGCATAGAAACATTGAAGCCTGTCATTAAAAAAATAGAAGACTACGGTCATGAAAATCTCAACACTGATGAGATACCCAAACTGGTGAATCTACTATCAGAAAAGTGTCAACTGGCTTTTAGAGAACTCCATGAGGTACTAGAAAAGGAGATGTGATTCCAAAATTGGAATCACATCCCAATATAGGACAACGCCTCTCTTTGGAATTGCATTTTCAGCGATTTTAACACGTTTTTCACAACGGCACATTTATTGGCATGGTTTAATTGAACTTAAACCGTTGGCTATGAGACAGAGAGACAGCGTTATTTTCCTGATAGATTCAGAATCGTTTGACAGGAATATGTTGGGTCTAACTCTTGAGAAGATCACCAAGTGTAAGGTCTTTAATTTTTTTAGTGTTGAAGAGTGCCTTCTTTACTGGAAATTAAAACCTAAATGGGTTATTTACGATGCTGAGGTCGACTGTAGTTTATATTCCCGATTGAAGGATAAGGTCAACCTCATTAACATCGCGAAAGATATTGCAAAGGAAGACGAAAATCATTCATTAAAAGATACTACTATTGCTCAGGCAGTCGCACAACGGATCTCACAGATCATGGACTAATTAAAATATTTGTTTGGCTTTAACTTCATCTAGTTTTTTGAAACGGCAGGCTCTTTTTAGCTTGCCGTTCTTCGTTTCTGGATTACAATATTAAACCCGGATGTAGCGAAAAACCTGTGCAGTAGGAATGAAGCTTTAAGCACCAAGAGTTATGAACTGAAAACTATTGACAGATAATCACAAACCCGGCTCCCACCATCCCGAACATAAGCTTTTGCTCTTTCACGGCCTCTTCTCTTTCTTGTCATTCCTGACGCAGCCTTTCATTTTTCGTGATTCATGACACAACACAGCCGAAGAACAGTAACCTCCCTGATCTGTAACATGCCTACAAGGTCAGGCTTTTGTCTCTGTTCGGGGAAATGCTGAATATTTTCTCCGTTGCTCTACGAAAATTCCAGGATGACGTGGTACTTTGGGGTTGTCATTATCATCAAAATCAACTAAAAAGTTTTGGATGCCTCCCAGAGGCAAGTTCAGGACAGGCAGGATGACTGCCCTTTTTTAAGTATTTTATATCGAACTCACACTAAACACCGGCTTCGCTTCCGGAATCCTCAATGCCCTGTGAAGCTTGCATTGCATGCAAAGTATTAGATTTGCTCTTACTGTCTGTTCATTACTGCCAGCTTTCGGTATATCAATGGCTTATCACCTGCTCCGATTACTACATAATAAATTCCATTAGGCAATTCGTTAATGTTTGTGCTAAAGGTTCCATTATTAAATTCAATATCACCAGATAGCATTGCAACACCCCGTTGGTCCACTATTTTCCAATAGTATTGTTTCAACGGATCCTGATTGATCGAAAAATGAAGCACTCCATCAGCAGGATTAGGGTAAATACTGATGTTCTTCGCCTGCGCAAACACATCTTCTTTCACTCCTGTTACAGCGCCTTCATTTTTTACCGGGGCTCTCGTATAGGTGGCACCATATATCTCTCTGCTAGTCTTATTTTGAACAAACGCTATCAATCTTAACTGATCGGGATTATAAATATTTATGTCAATATTCCACTCTCCCCTCACAGTTTTTACTGTCCCCGGAGACCAGTCGATCGAAAGCCTTTCACCTTCACCACCGAATATCAACTTTTTAAGCACATTGTGGTACGTCCTACCGTCATAAGCTATCGCTCCTTCAACCAGGGCCAAATGAATAGTTACATCTTCTGACAAAGCTGCCAAAGCAGTGACTGTAACATCAGCGGAAAGTGTTTCGGTAGCCGTTAATAGCGTATCAATTCGCACTTCAAATAAAGGATCCATTAATGACCTTCTTTCAATGTCAATTTCAGATATCTCGAAAGGATTGCCGTTAAACTGATTTCCGTCCAATACAGCCTTTGGCGCCTGAGAAACGCCGTAGAAAAGAGACCTGGCACTGGGGTCACCCGGATTATCACTATTGAACGGATCTCCTCCCGAATCCTGTATGTGATATTCAAGCAATTCAAAATCTGTAACACCAGTTTCTGCAATCTGACCAGCCTGTATCTGTTCAAAATGATCGCTAGCCTGGTTACTAATATCAATCTCGGTATCAGTGAAATGCTCAATTAGCACCGTGCGTGTTTTATTTCCGACAAACACATTATCTACAGCAAATCCGTTGAGGTTGCTGCCTTGCGGGTTGTTGGCATCACTGGCAAAGGCAATTCTTAACCTTACAAGATCTCTTTCTTCGAAAGGAATTTCATCCAGGCTAAAACGAGCAGAAACCCAACCATTTGTTTGTCCGGTCCACCCCTGATCTCCTTCATTAAAATTACCGGCCCTATCCCCTGGCCTGCTAATGATACCCTGGGCATTGTACCAGTTGATACCTTCATTAATGGTTCCTACATTTTTCCAACTTATACCTCCGTCAATGGAGTATTGAAGCACAGCTCCGTCAAAACCTTCCTGGGTATCCACCCAAATATCCATGGCCAGCATGGGTCTGGTCAAAGCGGATATATCAAAACAAGGCCCATTTATATAGGAATCTTCAGAGGCGTGATATGATCCGTTATTACCACCTGTCCACCAGGCCTTGTTACCCGGGTCATTTATAACAGAACCGTTTGGCTCACCCCATACCCAACTGGAATCACCCACCGCGCTCTCATTCGACTGTGCCACCCAGCCCCCGGCATCATTCTCAAAATCCTCTTCATAGGCGGTTTCCGGGGAAATGGTAATCACATTGAATGGCAATATAAAGACCCGTTTGGTAACAGCGTTGGTACATCCATCATTCGTTTCCACAGTCAGGGTCACATTGTAGCTTCCCACATTTTCATATTCATGGAAGGGATCTTTAAACGTACCAAATGTGCGACCTCCATGGGTTCCTGCCGGCACTATATCATCAGAAGGCCCTGAAATGATTTCACCATCTCCAAAATCCCAGCTATGGTTAATAATGGTACTGATCGATCCAGGACTTGACAGGTCGCGGAATTCTGTTGCATCACCGTTACAGATCTCCGCTTTGTCAAAATTCACATGAGGAACCTCACCCACACGCACGATCTGCGTGGTAACATCCGAACATCCCTGAGTGGTGATCACTGTCAACTTAACAGTGTAGATACCAGGTTCCTCATAGGTGTGATCAGGATTTTGTTGGTTACTAAATGTACCGTCATCAAAATCCCACGACCAACTCAATATTGAAGTGCCAAATGGTGTTGAAGGAATTGTCGAAACATCGGTGAATGTGATCTGATCCTCAATACAAGAATTGGTTACAGATATACCAGCCACTGGGCTGGCAAATATCTTCACATCATTGAACATTATCGAGGTCACATTATCCGAGTTGGTATAAGTATATTTTATTCTGTAAAGCCCCGAAGCCAAACCATTTGTCTGAATATAATATCTACCACCAGATTGTGTAATCAGTCCTGGTGTTGTACTGGTAAATGAAGTAGGATTTTGGCCCGTAGATTCATCGGGATTACCAAATAATCGCACTAAACCCTGTTCTGCGCAGACCTGTGGCCTGCCAAAATTATCAACAGTGGCGCCATCAACAGTGAAGTTAATTGATGTGGCAGCGTTTACTATCACGTCTACAACATCAGAATTTGTACACCCGGTTGATGGATTGGTATAGGTATAAACAATGGAATTGGTAGCACCATTGCTATTGGCGTTTGCCGGGTCGAAAATATTGGTACCTGCAAGCACCCCTGGCCCCGTATAGGTTCCGCCTGAAGGGAAACCTTGCATTTCAACAGGGGGATCATTTTCTGCATAAACTGCCGCCAAACCGGTTAAAGCCACTTCCGGTAGGTGATTTATAGTTATTCTTACTTTATCGGTCACGACAGGGCACGGACCTGATGCACCGGTTCCGTCAGGGTCGCTGGCTCTCAGTGTCAATACCACAAATCCGGCACTGATCTCTGCTGGTGAAGGTTGGTAAGTAGTAACGGCACTATTTATATTTCCAAATGTACCTGCCCCATCCAGCCATGTAACGTTTGTAGTTGACCCACCAAAGGAGCCATTCAAGGTAGCTATTTCATCTTCACAAATAGCAAAATCCACTCCGGCATTCACTGTGGCAGCCTGATTAACAGTAATAGTAGTCTCCATAAAATCAACCACGCACGGGCCTCCCACGCCATCGGGATCATCGGTAGTCAACCGGAACACCAGAGGGCCGTATTCGTTAGTCGCAGTAATATATGTGGCTGTTACAATATCTCCTGTCAGACTGCTGGCACTAAGGGTACCTGTTCCTCCTGATAGCAGCGACCATGTACCGGTAGATGCACCTGCCCCTATTCGCCCGCTAATTGTTATTGATGACGGCTCGCAAATGTATAACCCATCATCATCCACACTTACTACTACAGGGGCCTCATTAAAGTTTACAGTTACCTCATCACTGCTGATACATCCATTGTTGTTCTCTGTCCATCGGAAAACATAAGAGCCATAGGTATCGACCGATACTGAAGTAGTAGCACTGTTAGCATTAGTAAATGAAGTAATACCTGGTCCGCTTACCTTACTCCAAACCCCTGTACCAGTACTCGGCACAGCATTAAAGTTGAAGTTCAACCCACATACACTTCCTCCCGATCCTGCATCAGCCACCGGCTGTAAGTAGAACCTTACGGTAACATTGTTGCTGGAGCTGCATACACCATTAGTTTCTGTCCACCTGAACACATAAGTACCGTAAGCGCTCACCGATACCTCTGTAGTTGGAGCAGTTGCGTTGGCAAAGGTTGTTGTACCCGGGCCGCTGAACTTGGTCCAGACACCACTACTACCTGATACACTAGGCACAGCATCTAACCAGAAATTAAGATCGCACTCATCGTATGGTGCGGCATTGCCCCTATCGGCATCAGCTACGGGTTGTTCGTAGAAGTTCACTGTCACTTCATCAAAATCACTACAACCCCCGTTTACTTCAGTCCATCTGAATACATAAGTACCATAAGCAGAAACAGAAACAGAGGTAGCAGGATTATTTTCGTTGGTAAATGAAGGTGTTCCAGGCCCGCTAGCCTTTGTCCAGGTGCCTACACCAACACTTGGTGTAGCATTAAATGCAAAACTCAGATCGCACTCATTACCACCTGTGCCTGCATCGGCTACAGGTTGCTCGGTGAAGGTCACTGTAATATCATCGGTGCTGCTGCAGTTGCCGTTGGTCTCGGT